>NZ_JACGVF010000091.1:0-216565 GCF_014077085.1 Colwellia sp. MB02u-9 | reverse complement strand
ATTTTTAATTTTTAATTTTTAATTTTTAATTTTTAATTCGATAATATAATGTAGTAAGACTTTGAATGCTATTTTTTTAAATTGGTTACCACTAAGTACGCTGAAACAGTAATTGCTTTCTTTAAGCCTGAGTGTCACTCATAGCAAATAACGCTTATGTTAGTACTGTGGGGCTAAATTTTTGGCAGTTTGCTAATCAAGAAGATAAAAATTTAACCCAAATCCACCTTTAGTAAGTCTTGCAACACATGCACAATGGCCATGTGTTAGTGGGAAACGCTTTAAAATATTGGAACCCTAGCTGTAATGAATAATCTACTCATACCCACAAGAATTCTGGTGAATGTTTTAATTTGGAATCGTGATGACGACATTGTTAAATTAAGCATTGGCTCAGGCATTATTTTACTCGCTATTCTTATTAATCAGAAAATTTTTCCAAATAGTAAAATAAAGAAGTATAGGTAAAATAAAACATTATTCTTCATAAAATCAAAATATATGATGCCTCATATTTTCCAGCTTGACATCTATTTTATCTTTTTGAGGGAGTTAACGTCAGTTATTTCAGTCTATTACTAAACGGTTTTCACATAATTCAGAGTTCAAAGTAAGCACTTTCTGCTGTTGTGAAAACCAGCACTGAATATTGTTTATGATGATGAACTGCTTTTATTCAAACAGACTTATCTGATGCGGTGCTTTACTTTGTGGGAGCAATAATTCGACGACTTCGTCATGTTTTGTCTTTAGCTGACTGAGTATCATTTGGATCAACAATAGATGTTCATTAGATACTTCCTTTTATCTAAACCCTGGGGGCAGCATTCGCTGTGCAAATCGTCTTTCCTGACGATTTTTCAATGCTCGCTATAGCCTTAACCGCACCACCGCATTGCTCACAGGTTTCTATTTCTATCCCAAAACCCGTTTAAGTCTTTGTGCCCCGGTCATCGACTGGTGTTTTTGTGCCCATGTTCCCAAAGCCCTGTCGGCAATGCTTGTTTAGTCTTATTTCGTTTTGCCGGCGTTATTATCACGCGGTGCCGAGAGTTCGCAAGCAAGCGATTTGATGAGTCTCTAACTTTGATAAGTCTCTAACATAGGCACTTAAGTTAGATTCAGTTATCTCGATAAACAGTAATGAAAATGCCACTCATTGTGTGAGTGGCATTTGTTAGCAGACGTTAATTTGAAGCTTATCTATTGTTGGCTTTAATCTAACCCCAAAAAACCACCCGTTTGGTGAGCCCAGAGTTGCGCATAGATCCCGCTGGCATTAATGAGCTCTTGATGGGTGCCTTGTTCAACAATACGACCTTGATCTAATACGATGAGTCTATCCATGGCCGCAATGGTCGAGAGTCGATGAGCTATGGCTATCACCGTTTTGCCTTCCATTAATTCATACAGTGACTCTTGGATCGCCGCTTCAACTTCAGAATCTAATGCTGAAGTGGCCTCATCTAATAACAAAATAGGGGCATTTTTTAATAACACACGTGCAATGGCAATCCGTTGACGTTGGCCACCTGATAGTTTTACCCCACGTTCGCCGACTTGAGCATCAAGCCCTTTATTACCAAAGGGATCGGATAAGCTTTCAATAAAGCCAGCCGCTTGTGCTTGAGTGATTGCCGCCATTAATTGTTCATCACTTGCATCTGGGTCGCCGTAAAGGATATTTTCACGGATCGAACGGTGCAACAAGGATGTATCCTGAGTCACCATACCAATATTTGCCCGTAATGAATCTTGAGTAATATCGGTTATAGCTTGATTATCAATGAGTATTTGACCTTTTTCAACGTCATAAAAACGCATTAATAAGTTCACTAAAGTCGACTTACCTGCACCAGAACGCCCGACAAGACCCACTTTTTCACCCGCTTTAATATTCAGGTTTAGCTGTTCAATGACGCCCGCTTTTTCGCCATAATGAAAACAAACCTGATTAAATTCTATTTTGCCCTGATTAACAACAATGTCTTTGGCGTCGGGTTTATCTTGGATGGCAATGGGTTTAGACAGAGTATTCATACCATCTATCACAGTGCCTATATTTTCAAACAGTGAACTAATTTCCCACATGATCCATTGTGACATGCCGTTTAGGCGTAATGCTAAACTGACCGCAATAGCAATGGCACCGACAGTAATCGCACTGTCAGCCCATAACCAAATAGAGACAGCGGTAATGGTAAATGCTAAAAGATAATTGATGATTTGTACCAAGACATTAATGACAGTGACCAAGCGCATTTGGCCATAAACGGTTGTTAAAAAACGCATCATACTGTCTTGAGCGTAGTCAGCTTCTTGGCTGGTATGTGAGAATAGTTTTACCGTTGATATATTGCTATAACTGTCAACAATGCGGCCGGTCATGTTTGAACGCGCATCGGCTTGTTCTGTTGATATCGCTTTTAGCTTGGGGACTAATTTCCATTGGATCAATACGTATGCCACGAGCCACGCGAGCATGGGTAACATTAAACGCACATCAGCAGCGGCAATCATGACCAGCATAGAAGTAAAGTACACTAAAATATACATAAGTACATCCAGTAACTTCATGACCGTTTCACGCACCGCAAGCGAGGTTTGCATAACCTTTGTGGCAATTCGGCCAGCAAAGTCATCTTGATAGAATGACACACTCTGCTTGAGTAAATAACGATGCGCTTGCCAGCGAATGGCCATGGGGTAGTTACCCAAAAGCGTTTGATGCACGATAGAGGAATGTAACCAGACAATTACAGGAATGACCACTAATACCATCACCGACATAGCGATAAATGTTGTGCCTTCATCTTGCCACAATGTTTGCGGATCTTTGGTCACTAATAAATCCACTAATTGGCCCATAAAACCAAACAGCGACACTTCTAAGATAGCGAGTACCGCCGTAAGTACCGACATGATAATTAATGGTAAACCAAATCCGCGGGTGTAATGGCGGCAAAAGGCATATAAGGTGTTAGGTGGTTGAGTGGGTTCTTCTTCTGGTAATGCTTGGGTCAATGATTCAAAAAATTTAAACATCTAATGCTCTGACTTCATGATGATAATTCTGCCGCCTAGGATAACGTAAAATGGCCACATGTCATGGGTTAAATTGTTACTATATACGAAACGAATGAGTTCAGTTTCCCGCGAGTCGTGGTGGTTGTAAGGCTGTAAAGTAATAATATTAAAACGCAGTGAAGAGAAAATGGTTCAGTTTTACGATTAAACATCTTGAAGATGATAGAGATGAAATAGACCAATGGCGAACATTAACACCGAGTTTATTACGCCAAAAGAGTCGATGCTCAACGGATGTTACTCAACCTCATAAAGAAAACTAAGTCAGTACTAACATAAAACTAATCACCTTAACATTAGCCTCTCGGCCCCCTCTTAACTTTTCAAAATGCTGGCTTTCATGCCTTTCGTCAAGTCGACAATATGGAGGTCATTGATGATTTTTCGGGGCGCTACGCTCAAACGTTTTCAATAAATGGTGTGAAAGGATTGTTTTTACATTTCTGCGAATGCGAATAAACCTCAACTTGATGTGAGTATTTACTTGCTTGATACTAATGATATTAAGTGCTTACACAATATTGTGATGCAATTACCCCGCATGTTCGATTTGGATACCGACATGAATGTTATCCAGCAGTATTAGCCGCCTCAGCAGGATAATTTCTCAACTCGCTTGCTTGAAATCTGTTTAATATTCGCATGCTAACGGGCTTGGTAATTTCATACATTGCAACCTTAGCTCGGCTAAAAAATGTCTTGCCGCAGGGCCAAGGCTATCAACATCTTTAAAAATCAAATGAAGTTGTGATGAGCGTTTACTACTATGGCTTAATCGCAACGGTTTTAGCTGAACCGCTTCAAGTTGTTTTTTTATCGAAGTACCTGGTAGCCATGCAAAGCCCAACCCCTTACAAATCATGTCAATAGATGTTTGTTTATGACTTACTGTCCAGCGCTGATTTGCCCCCAGCCAGCCTTCATCTTTTTTAGTGGCAAGTGCAGAATCTCGGACAACGATTTGGCGATGGCCTTTAAGATCTTCTAGCGTTAACTCGCGATCAAGTGCATGTAGCGCATGCTCAGGGCTGGCAACCGCAATAAATTCGATGTAACACAAAGACTCACTAAAACCATCACGCAAAGTGATAGGTGATATAGCGATATCAACCTCAGTATTTTCTAGCAGTTCACTCGCGCCGTTGAGCACAGATTCAATCAATTCAATTTGCAGCATCGGGTATTGCATCGAGACATTTTCCAGCACTTGATAGAGTACCGATTGGGGGAAGATCTCATCAACAGCAATTCTTAACTTACTTTCCGTTCCTTGCCCTAAGGTTTGACCGACAGCTTCTATTTTTGCTGCTTCATCAAGTAAAAAATTTGCCCGCCTTAACATTAACTCGCCCACTTCAGTTAATAGCGTTTTTCGACCTACAATTTTGAACAGCTTAATTTCTAAAGACTCTTCTATTTTTCCAACCGCACTGTGGATACTCGACTGACTTTTATGTACACCTTGTGAAGCTTGGTTAAAGCCGCCAAACTCTACAACAGAGCGAAACATCCGCCATTGCTCTAACGAAATTCTTAACATTGACGATTTCCTTTTTTATTTTAATTTTTTAACTTTTTAACTTTTTAACTTTCTAATTATGTTAAGCAAACAGCCTTCCACCTGACACCTTTTCACCCTATTCTAATGACTTTCGTTAACGAGTTATCAATAAGTCATTTGCGTCAGTGAGATTATTTCATCGTCTATCTTGCATAAAATAACCTATATTCGTTTAAATATAACAATATCTATTAAAATAAAACTATTTCTTGGTTTTTTCACCGTATAACTTTACAGCTAATATTATTAACAAAGGCTAGAAACATTCTATTTAATAGAATGAAACGTGCGTATTTTAATAATTTTACTTTACTCAAAATTGACTAATACTTACGGCTACATTTTCAACTTTAGTTTTATTTCTCTAGGTAGGTTTTTAATTATGAAAAATATTTTATTAATTAATTCATCATTAAACGGTGAACAAGGCAATTCAACAATATTAGCAAAAGAACTTTTATCAACGTTAGAGGCAAAATCTAAAGTTAATATTATTGAACGAGATTTAGCCAAACAAGCATTGCCTCATTTAAGCCAACAAGAAATGCTCGCTTGGATGACACCAATTAACGAACGCAATGAAGAGCAAGTACAGCTAGCGAGTACTTCAGATATTCTGGTTGAAGAGCTACAAGCCAGTGATATGATTATTATTGGTATGCCCATGTATAATTTTGGTATTCCATCAAGCTTTAAAGTATGGATTGATCGCATAGCCAGAGCTGGTATTACCTTCAAATATACAGAACAGGGCCCTGTCGGCTTGCTCGAAGGAAAAAAAGCTATCATTGTCGCCGCCCGAGGGGGAATGTATGTTGGCACACCAAAAGATACCCAAAGCCAATACCTTAAAGACATACTAGCTTTTATCGGCATTTCCGATGTTGAATTTATTTATGCCGAAGGTTTAAGTATGCCAACAAAAGTAGCAAGTTTACAACAAGCTAGCGTAGATATAGCAGCTTTAGCGAACAAGTTATTGGCTGTTTAAGCTATAAACTATTTCATCTGCGGGGTGTCCGGTGTCGCCCCCATAATTACAAACTTACGTGTATAGGCAAAATAAAACGTCATTTTTCATACAATCAAAATACATGATGTCTGATATTTTCCATCTTGACATCTATTTTATCTTCTTGAGGGAGTGAACGTCGGTTATTTCAGTCTATTACTCAAGGATTTTTACATAATTCAGAATTCAAAGTAAACACTTTCTGCTGTTGTGAAAACCAGCACTGAATATTGTTTATGTTCATGAACAGCTTTTATTCAAACAGACTTATCTAAGGCTGTGCTCTATTTTGTGGCGGCAATAATTCGACGACTTCGTCATTTTTTGTCTTCCGCTGACTGAGTATCTTTTCGATCACCAACAGATTTTCATTAGACACATCACTGTGTCTAATCCTTTGCCAGCATTTGCTGTGCAAATCGTCTTTCCTGACGATTTTTCAATGCTTGCTATAGCCTTAACCGCACCACCGCATTGCTCACAGGTTTCTATTGTTATCCCAAAACCCGTTTAAGTCTTTGTGCCCAGATCATCGACTGGTGTTTTTGTGCCCGTGTTCCCAACGCCCTGTAGCCAATGCTTGTTTAGCCTTATTTCGTTTTGCCGGCGTTATTATCACGCGGTGCCGAGAGTTGGCAAGCAAGCGATTTGATGATTTGTACCAAGACATTAATGACAGTGACCAAGCGCATTTAGCCATAAACGGTTGTTAAAAAACGCATCATACTGTCTAGAGCGTAGTCAGCTTATTGGCTGGTATGTGAGAATAGTTTTACCCTTGATATATTGCTATAACTGTCAACAATGCGGCCGGTCATGTTTGAACGTGCATCGGCTTATTCTGTTGATATCGCTTTTAGCTTTGGGACTAATCTAAGATAGCGAGTACCGCCGTAAGTACCGACATGATAATTAATGGCAAAGCAAATCCGCGGGTATAATGGCGGCAAAAGGCATATAAGGTGTTAGGTGGTTGAGTGGGTTCTTCTTCTGGTAACGCTTGGGTCAATGATTCAAAAAATTTAAACATCTGATGCTCTGACTTCATGATGAATATTCTGCCGCCTAGGATAACGCAAAATGCCCAGATGTCATGGGTTAAATTGTTACTATATACGAAATGAATGAGTTCGGTTTCCCGCGAGTTGTGGTGGTTGTGCTACTGTAAAGTAATAACATTAATACGCAGTGCAAGAATATGTTGTGGTGCCTTGACCAATTGCTTCAAAAACCTGTAGCTCTCTGTCGGTCACCATCTGTATGTTAATAGTAATTTTTGAGCTGAGTCTTGTTTATTGATATAACCTAGCACAGCACAATGTAATATTATTGCTGCATACAATTCATCATAGTGCATTGATAAGACGATAATCCCCATTTGTGGTCACCAACAATAAAAATGTTTTGTACTTTTAGTCCAGACACTGACAAGATGGAAAGCATGAAGAATCATATTTTTTATTAACTTATGAAAAATAACGTTTTATTTTACCTATACACCCTGTAGTATTTTTAAAATAAATATTGTGGTTGTTTGGTGTTTGAGTTATTTGCGCTATAATTTTTATATACATAGCCCCCACACACGGGATGGCAAAACCACGTCAACTTACCACAATATATTTTAGCAAAAAAAATACCCTTCGCACTTGATTTTTATGTAGCTTATAGACCAACGATTTGAAAAATAGATGTTTATGCTCCTTTCAACCATGAGATAAAAACCACTATGAATATCATCAATAGGAACAATGTCAGAGTATACGGTAAAGGCGCTAAAACAATCGTTTTTGCCCATGGCTATGGTTGTGATCAATCTATGTGGCGGAGAGTCAGTCCGTCCTTTGAAGATGAATATAGAGTGGTATTATTTGACTATGTCGGCGTAGGTTTGTCTAATGCTGATGCTTATGATCCTCTGCGTTATTCAAGTTTGGCCGGTTATGCCAAAGATATTGTCGAAATTTGTACAGCTCTTGATTTGCAAGATGCGATCTTGGTAGGGCATTCGGTCAGCAGTATGATTAGCTTGTTAGCTGCAATCGAAATTCCCCATAGAATCTCAACGTTGATCATGATTTGCCCAACCCCACGCTATTTGAACGACCGACCCAATTACATCGGCGGCTTTGAACAGGCCGACATTGAAGGTTTGCTCGATACAATCGATCGCAATCAACCAGGTTGGGCAGCTCATCTCGCCGGTATTGTTGTAAATAACCCCGATCAACCAGAATTAGCACAAGAACTGGAAGACAGTTTTTGTGCCATGGATCCCGCCATAGCTAAGCGTTTTGCCAAAGCAACTTTTTTGGCAGATAACCGTTCTGATCTGGTTGGTTTTGACAAGCCCTGTTTGATCCTTCAGTGTCAGAACGATTTAGTTGCACCTAATGTCGTAGGCGATTATTTACATCAACATTTGCTTAATAGTCATTTGCAGCAGATGAAAGCGACCGGACACAGTCCTCATATGAGTCATCCGCTTGAAACCATCGAATTGATCAAAAAATACCTTGCCAGTAATGTAAAGCAGAACTAAAGAGTGAATATTTAGAGTGGATATTTCAAAATTTAATCTTATGGAGGCACCCTGCGGCTTGTTTATCTTTGATGACAGCTTAAGGGTAATGACGGTTAATCAAACCTTAGCCACTATGCTTAACCTTACGATACAAGACTTAGTGGGTAAAAATTTGGATGTAATGCTGACATCATCCAACCGTTTGCAGTTTCATCTGCAAGTGATGCCAATATTGCATCTTCAGGGGCATATTGAAGAGATTTCCATGTCTCTGGCTGGCGCAAAAGGGATCGAAATCCCGGTCATTTTTAATGCCGTGCGACGAGAAGTTCAGGGGAGTGCCTATACTGAATGTGTGGTCATGGCTATGAACGAACGTAAACGTCTGGAAGATGAGTTGTTTAATATAAAAAAAGCAACCGAACAAGTGCCCGGTTCCCTTTATCAATTTCAGCTTTTTGCCGACGGGAGTACCTGCTTTCCTTACACGAGTGAGGGAATACGTGATATCTATGAGTTAAGCCCGCTACAGTTAAAAAAAGACGCAGATTTAGCGTTTAAACGCATTCACTTGGATGATGTAGAGGTGCTCAAACAAGACATGGTGGATTCTGCCAAAAACCTCACTGTATGGCATCAACAATATCGTGTGATTTTACCCAAAGCGGGCATCCGCTGGCTGGAGGGTAATGCCACCCCTGAAGCCCGCGCCGATGGCAGTACAATATGGCATGGTTATATTAACGATATTACCGAGCGAAAAGCGTTAGAACTTTCGTTGTCCAACGAATTTGAACGCTCGCGAGTGACGCTAAGTTCCATCGGCGATGCGGTTATTACCACCAATGAGCGCCAAGTGGTCGAATACATCAACCCCATTGCAGAGCAATTAACTGGCTGGAAATTGGCCGATGCCATAGGTCAACCCGTAACTAGGGTGTTTAACATCATTAATCAACATACTCGGCTGGTGGCAAAAAGTCCTATTGCCCATGTTTTGCACGATGGTGCCATTGTTGGGCTGACTCGCGACACAGTGTTGCTCAGTAAGGATGGAAGTGAGTATTCGCTGGAATGCTCTGCAGCACCTATTTTTACCCTTGGTGATGTAATAACGGGTGTCGTTATGGTTTTTCGTGATGTAACCGGCCAAAAAAGACTGAAGGAGGAAGTGGATCATCATCGTGCCAGTCATGATCATTTGACTGGACTGACAAACCGCAGAGAATTTGATCGTAAATTACTTGAAATGTTTGATTCATCAATTTCTACTGGTGTTGCACATGTATTGTGTTCCATCGATTTGGATCAGTTTAAGATAGTCAATGACAGCTGCGGACATTCTGCTGGCAACACACTATTAAAAGAAATTTCGGCGATACTTACTCTAAACGTGTGTGACAAAGATCTGGTGGCGCGAACCGGGGGGGATGAATTTTCTCTTTTACTTGAGGGCTATGATCTCAAAGCGGCTCAACGAATAGCACAACAGGCTTGTGACAAAATTGCGAACATTCGTTTTTATCACAAAGGTAAATTTGTTCACGTCAGTGCCAGCATTGGCCTAGTAGCTTTCGATGGGAAATGGGAAAATGCCCAGGCAGTGCAACTGGCTGCCGTTAGCGCCTGTTTAGCTGCGAAACATCAAGGTGGCGGTCGTGTACAAATATATTCAGATACAGATTTAACGGTAATGGAGCTGCGAGATCAGATGCAGTGGGCTTCTCGCTTGCAACAAGCCATTAATGAAAATCGCTTTGAACTTTTTGCCCAACCCATCATGGCACTTGATAAACAAGCAGAACAAGGACTACATTTTGAAGTGCTATTGCGCTTACGTGATACCGATGGAAGTCTGGTCTCGCCTGCGTTATTTATGGCTTCCGCTGAACGATTTGGCTTAGCTGGACAAATCGATCGTTGGCTAGTAAATCGAGTCTTAGAGTGGATGAAAACCTATGCTCATGAGTTGGATAAAATTAATATAATCGCCGTAAACTTATCTGGAAAGTCGGTTGGTGATCGTGATTTTCATCACTTTTTGCTCGAGGCATTGGATCACGCTCAGGTACCGGTACAAAAAATTTCATTCGAAATTACTGAAACAGCAGCAATCGATAACCTGGATATCGCCACTGAGTTTATTACTATGCTGCATCAGCGCGGTGCGAAAATATCCCTCGATGATTTTGGCAGTGGTATGTCATCAATGGCTTATCTTAAAAAACTTGCGGTTGATTATTTGAAAATTGACGGACAGTTTGTGAAAGATATGGCAAACGACAGAGTTGATTGTGCGATGGTTCGTAGTATTAATGAAATTGCGCATTTAACCGGAAAAGTCACTATTGCTGAGTTTGTTGAAAATGCCGATATATTGATGTTATTAAAAGATATAGGTATTGATTTTGCCCAGGGATATCACATTGGCAAACCACAGCCAATCAATGAAATTTTTGCCTGGAAAAATATAACGAATACAAGACTAAGCGGTGAAGATCAGTAGATGGAATTTTCGTCGACAAAGGGCTGTCATAGCGTTGAACGTTGTTAACGCACTACTTTAACGTTTCTGACCCTGTTGATTATTGAAGATAAACCCTGTGTTGATAGACATTGAAAATATTGTTAACGCATCTAGACCGTCATTCAACCGCGACTCGTACCGCCTTGCGTGTTCGTGTGTTGTAGGCAACAACCTCGCCAGACGAAGCCCCAATTCCAGATACAGCCTGGATGACCACTTGATGCGTGACCATTAGTGTAAGACTATTTTGGCTGAGCGCTGCAAGCTTTTCTTGCAGCAACTTAAGTGTTTCGTTGCGATCAGCATGCCCTTCAAAAAATGAATTAAGACCAGCAAATTTTTCAACTTCGCCAAATTGTAAAAGTTTGGCTGTTTCGAGGCAACGACACCAATAGCTTGAATAAATTTTATCAATCACTATAGCCGACTGCTTTAACTTCTGCCCTAATGAGATAGCTTGACTTCGACCAACGGCATCCAGATTTCTCTGTGTATTGCATTGGTTAATAAAAAAATTAGCGGGATCACCAAAACCCGGAGCAATAGCATGGCGCATCAATAGTACGTTGGCATCGATTTTCCGTAGCTTATCCATAATAGAATCAACATTTGTCGTGGCAAAGGCGTTCTGCACGCTAGCTGATAATATGACAAGAACTACTAATAAATTACCTACTAGCATGTGTTTTGAGCCACTGTTGGTTGAAGATTATGATTAATACAGTCACCTGATGTAACATATATTACATCAGGTGACTTAACACCAAATTTGAAACGGTTTATAGAGTCCCTTTATAAAAAACTATAAAAAAACCAATCCTAATGATATAACAATGCCAGAATAGACAAGTATAACTAAGCAATAGCCCATAATATCTCTTGCTCCAAGTTTAGCAATTCCCAATAATGGTAAAGCCCAAAATGGTTGTATCATGTTTGTCCAAGCATCACCCCAGGCAATTGCCATTGCCGTTCTGGCCGTATCTACGCCAAGTTCAATGGCTGCTGGCATCATAATAGGTGCTTGAACAACCCACTGTCCGCCACCCGAGGGGACAAAAAAGTTCACAACGCCTGCACTTAAAAAAGTAAATAAAGGAAAAGTATTTACTGTAGAGATATTAACAAAACCTTGTGAAATATATCCAGCAAGTGAAACACCGTCTGGACCCATAAATTTCATCAGTCCCATTATTCCAGCATAAAAAGGGAATTGTAGTAAAATACCCCCGACATTTTTGGACGCATCAGCCACTGCACGTACTACTTTAATGGGGGTGCCATGTAAAATAATGGCAGTAAATAAGAAGATAAAATTAATTATATTCAAATTTAAAGCAAATCCATTTTCGATAAAATAAGTGAAAATAAAACTATATCCTAAAACACCCAGTGCTCTATTTATCCATTTAGAATTTTCAAGCTTTTGGGCTGGCGTCATATTATTTTTATCTAATGTTTCTACTATTTCAGCTTCAAATAAGCGGGTATCCACTTCAATGGTTTTTTCTTTTGAAGGATGCATAAACTTTAGAATAAAAGGTAATGTAAGTACGAGTATTGCGACAATAATTAAATTATATGACGAAAATATGGTTTCGCTTGTTGGAATAGCTTGTGTTAATGCCCCATTTGTTATTTCTGCTAGACCAGTAGATGAGGCAATCGTTAATGGAATAGAGCCTGAAAAACCTGCATGCCAAATCAAAAAACCAACGTAGGCAGAAGCGATTAATAATGGATAATGAACCCCTTTTACTTTATGAGCGACTTCTCTCGCAAAAATTGCCCCAATAACTAAACCAAAGCCCCAGTTAATAAAACTGGCAACTAATGCAACAAAACTGACCAGAAGTATCGCTTGTCCTGGTGTTTTTGAAAATCCAGCGAGTTTAGATAAATATTTTTTAAAAACATCTGTTGTTGCTAATATGGTCCCAGTGACCAGCACCATTGCCATCTGCATTGCAAATGACAAAATAGACCAAAAACCTCCATACCAAGCTGTGACCAAATCCATAGGAGAGCTTTGTGTAAGAGGTATGGCAGCAATAAACACAACAAAGGTCAATATAACGGCAAAAACAAATGGATCAGGAAGCCAATTTTTCACCAAACTAACAGAGCTGTCAGTAAACTTAACAAATATGTTTTTCATGTTATTCCTTTTTTAATATCCGACTTTAAGCACTTAACAAATACAACGATTCTACGCCCTTCACTCGAGTATAGTGTCACTTCGTATCAAGCTGGTGTTACATTTTTGACATCATTAAAGCTAGCAGAGTAGATGCTTGATACCAAGTGCTTTGGTACTTTCTTTAACAACAACTGATTGATACTGCCAATATAGTGTTTTATTTTTTGCGGCAATATCTATAGCCAAACCACTTGAAGATCATAAACCATCATTTGGCACAGTAAGCACCATTAACTATCGCCATTCAAAAGCTAGAATTAGAAGTTGGGCTAAAGTTAATTAACCGTGCGGAAAAAAGGCGTTATTAACCGCTGAAGGTGAAGTGCTATATAAATTGTCTACTCAACTATTAAGCCAAATAAAACAATTTGAATTAGAAGAGTTAAAAAATCTCGAACGGGGCACCATTCGTTTTGGCGTTCCAGCCATGATGGGCTCTTACTACTTGCCAAAAATATTGACCGTATTTAAACAAAAACATCGAAAAATAAAAATACACTTAGTTGACCAAGGTACAGTAGCGCTGGAGAAAATGTTGCTAAACGGCGAATCAAACCCCCTCGTTATTAATGAAAGCCAAGTTTTGTGGTGAGTAGAGTAATATTGAAATAAGTGATTGCCAACGCCCACTTGTTGGCTGCAATGGCTTGCATTAAGAGCACTTGGTGCCAGCGCCACTAAATGTAAGTTTAGTGGCACATCTGCAAAACTCGACTAATGGAATAGCTTCAGTAATCGCTAAGACTTATAAATATGCATGTCTCGTTGGGGGTACGGAATAGTAATACCTTCTTTATCGAAGGCTTTTTTCACTTTTTCATGCATGTCCCAGTAGTAAGGCCACAGGTCATCGGTAGCAACCCAAGGTCGGAACATCAGATTGACTGAGTTATCGCCAAGGCTTCCAACACAGATTCTTGGTTCCGGATCTTTCAGGGAGCGTTCGTCCTCCTCAAATAGCCGTTGGAGAATGGCCTTCGCTTTGTCGATGTCGTCGTCGTAGTGGATGCCAAAGGTCATGTCGCAGCGACGATTTTTGTAAATACTGACATTTACCAAGGTGGCATTAGATAAACTGCCATTTGGAATGACAATACGCCGGTTGTCGAAAGTATCCACCACAGTATAGAGGATCTGGATTTCGGTGACAGCACCATGAAAACCTTGAGCTTCGATGGTATCGCCCACTTTGAAAGGTTTAAAAATCAGGATCAGCACACCGCCAGCAAAATTGGCTAGGCTTCCCTGTAACGCAAGTCCTATCGCCAGACCAGCAGCACCGATCACCGCAATAAACGAGGTCGTTGCAATACCGATCATCGAGGCGACTGAAATAAGTAGCATAACTTTCATAACGGCACTAGTTAGTCCACACAGAAACTTATTCAGTGTTGGGTCTTTAGCGCCAATCTTTTTATCTAGAACCCCGACAAAGCGGTTGATCAGCCATAGACCAACAACTAATGTAATAATAGCAAGCACAAACTTAGGTGCGTAAGTGATCACCAAGGATATACCTTGGTCTATTAACTGCGAAACATTTATGTTTGTTCCAATAATTTCTTCCATTCAGTGGTTCCCTACTTGTAATGAGTTACTAGTTGAATATTATAATGACAAACACGGTAACACATCTATGCAACAGACCTAGACTGCAGTGAGTTTAGAGTATGTAACCTGATGATTAAAACAAGGTCATAAAAAGTAAGACCTTGCTTTAGACGGTCTTGTCGCTTGGTATGGCTAGACACAGGTGAATTACGCTGAAGAGGTATATTGACGCTAGCCCTTGTACCATAATCTATAAACGACGGTATAAACGGCGAGAAGTGGATTTTATCGGCTAAAGATGAGTCATTTATGCCGCTATTGTTGGAAATTATAACCTTAAATAAACAAAAGCTAACGTTCGCTTTAGCCTATAAATCAATATTAGTTAGGATGATTTTAATAACAAAAACCAGCCCTTTTGTGTCGGTAGTCAACTTTTTTAGCACCAGCCAAGCTCATTTTTATATCTGGAAAAACTACCCGAGATGTCTATTAATACCCCTTGGATTATGGCGTTTATCAAGCAAGGCTATAAAAAGCCGCGTTAAAATATCTCTAGTACAGTTACCGAATTGTTCGTTATCCAAACTGCAAAAAAACTTGATAACACCCCACAGGTAAGACAGAAAATTTAATTTCTAAAGCGCTTTTTTATGCTTGCAGCACCTTGTTTGTTATTGTACAGTAATGAACTTTAGCGGCCCACAAGTTCCGCCAAGCGAAACACTGGATATTATTTTGAAGAGTCATCACAATGAACAAGATTAGCAAATTTTTCAAAGTAGCCACATTAACAGCCGCTGCTTTGAGTGCAATTCCTGCTGTTGCAGCAACTGTGCTCACTTATGGTGAACCTGGGCCAAACCGAGGCGCCCGTGCAGGTGCCACTAAATGGTTTGCACAGGAAGTTGACAAGCGCTCTGGTGGTGATTTAAAAATTGATATTATGTGGGGCGGTGCCTTATTTAAATCAAATGCCTCACGAGAATCTATTGCTGCTGGCGTGGTAGATATGGGCACTATTATCCCAGATTACTTTCCTAAAGAAATGGTCTCTGCTTCACTGACTAACTTACCCTTTGAAAATTTAGATCCCTGGGTAGGACTAAAAGCGAACTATGACCACATGCAATCGCCTGAAGTGATACACAGCTTGGCTGAACAAAATTTAGCCTTTGTCACTTCGTACATGCTTTCTAGCGTTATTATCTTATGCAAAGGCGACGCTGTTCGTTCAATAGATGATATAAGAAATAAAAAAATACGTGGCGTAGGTACCTTCGGAAAAATATTTGGCGACTTAGGCGCAAACTTGGTTAGCATGAGCATTTATAAGGCTTATCAAGGACTAGGTAACGGTTTACTCGATTGTAGTCAAGGTTATATGAACGCCACCATCGCCCTAAAGCAACATGAAGCGGCAGACAGTTTAACCAAACTCAATTGGGGGATTTATACTGGATTGGGAATGTATATTAATAAAAAGTCACTAACCAAATTGAGTCCCTCTCAGAGAAAAGTGTTAGATGAAGTCGGCGCTGATTTTATCAACCATCTTGGTCAAAATGTAGTAAAAGCTGACAATAGAGCAGAGCAATTATTAACCCAAGGGATTAATGGCCACAAATTGGAAATTATTAGTCTCCCTCCTGAAGACTCTGCGAAATTATATTTAGCCAGCCAATCTCACATTAGTAAATGGGAAAATGAAGCCAATAAAAGTGACCTTGATGGCAAGGCCATGGTTGAAAACTATAAAGCACTGCTCACTAAATACAGCCAAGAACGCGATCTAAAAGGCTACCCTTGGACACGTTAATTTAATTACACCTGTTTCATTAATAAGCTGATGAACTTTATACACAATAAAAATGGCCAAATATAAGGCCTTTATTTTAACTGGTATAAAGGGTCACAACGTAGTGAGATGGGTATTACATAGAGTTTATTATTATGTTGAAAAAAATGGAACAGGGTGCATTAATTGTCGCTGGGGTGTGCATTATCACTCTAGGACTCATGATCACCCTAACGGTTGTGACGCGTAACCTTTTTGGCTGGGGAGTTACTGACGATGTTGTTATCGTTCGAGAACTCATGGTGGGTGCTGTTTTTCTACCATTAGCTTATGTCACCGCAGATTATAGTCACATTACTATAGAGTTCTTATTTAAACGCTTGGGTAAACACAGCAAATTATGGTTGCTTGCCATTGGCTCTTTTATCAGTTTATTAATATTAATGCCACTTGCCTTCGCCGCTTGGAAGGGTTTTTTTCATGCGGCCAGCAGTGGCGCCTATTTTTTTAGCGAGTTAGACCTACCTGAATGGCCGGGGCGATTGGCCTTTTTCGTTGGAGCTGCACTATTTATTATCCGTTTATTAGTGATTTTTATTGCTGACTTTCGAGCCGCTATTTCTGGTAATACTGAACATCTTGTGCAGCGCTCTGACGCTGCATACAATACAACTGAAGAGGGTTAATCTGTGGATCCATTGATGCTTGGGCTAGTCGGGTTTGCCTGTACCTTGCTTTTACTTATGTTCCGTGTGCCAATCGCCTTCAGTTTGGCTGGTGTATCATCGGTATTTATCTTTTTATTTTTTGCCATGCGCTCTGGTGGTTTTGATATTGAATCAGCTGTAGCACCGACACTGACCATGATTTCATCCAATGCGTTTGACTTGGTGCATTCTTATGATCTGAGTATGATACCGCTATTCGTGCTGTTAGGTCATATCGCCTTCCATACCGGTATCACTACTGATATATATCATGCTGCACGCGTTTGGCTAAAACGCTTACCTGGCGGTGTGGCTATGGCCTCTGTTTTTGGCTGTGGTGGCTTCTCCGCCATTACCGGCTCAAGCATAGCTTGCGCGTCGGCTATGGGTAAAATCTGCGTGCCAGAAATGTTACGTATGGGTTATGATAAACGCCTAGCAACTTCTACCGTCGCTGTTGGCGGCACGCTAGGTTCGCTGATCCCGCCCAGTGTGCTATTTATTGTTTACGGTATTTTTACCGAAATGTCTGTCAGCCGCTTGTTCTTAGCTGGTGTCATCCCAGGTCTAATATCACTAGTCGGTTTTTTAGTGGTGATCTACATCTGGGTAAAGCGTAATCCCAGTGATGCGCCCGCCGATACCACCCTACTGATAAAGGGAGACCGCCGCAAAGCCGCCATAAGATGTTGGCCCGCTGTGTTACTTTTTACCATTATTATTGGCGGTATTTATGGTGGTTTATTCACCGCGACCGAAGCCGCAGCGATCAGCGCATTTTCGGTGATTATCATAGGTTCATTGCAAAAACGTCTTAATTGGCAGCAATTTATGCAATCAATTAAAGAAACCTGTACGCAAACTACTTCTATCTTCTTTATCGCCGCTGGTGCAAAAATATTTGTCGGCTTTGTTGCGCTAACCGGTATGGCGCCCGCACTGGTTGGCCTTATCGAAGCTGCCGATGTTTCTTTATGGCTATTACTGATCATGATCGCAGGGGTATATTTTCTCCTGGGCATGTTTCTTGACCCGCTAGGTATTATGGTACTTACCTTACCTTTTTTAATCCCTATGGTAGAAGGTTATGGCTTAGACTTAATTTGGTTTGGCGTAGTGATAATAAAGTTGCTTGAAATAAGCTTGATCACCCCACCGGTAGGATTAAACGTTTTTGTTATCGCCAGTGTCACTAAACCTTCAGTCGCGGTATATGACATTTTTATGGGCGTGACAAGATTTTTGGTGATGGACATCTTGGTACTGGTGGCGATTATCGCCTTCCCTATCCTGTCGTTGCTCTTGCCTAATCTTATGATGTAACAATTATTATTCGCACTTTGGCCAATAGATTAAAGACGAAAGCGAACATACTAGGTTACTAGCTTATGTTCGCTGTTCAAATATTAAAACATTAAAATATTGAAAAATAGGTACATCAGATTATATTTACCATTTCAGCATAACCCTTTTCAACGGGTGTTCACGTAGAGGCAATATCACCAGATAAAATAGCGGGTTAGGTCTATTAGCGCTAACTGACAGGGGTGTTCTTAGGCATATAACAGCAACGACAAAGACCGATTTTCCGCCAAATAATAGCTAGATATTGCCTGTACTGCTCGGCCTTGTTATCTATTTTCATCTTTGTGCTGAATCCTTTCTGGTGCAATTGCCCACCATACAAAGCAAATAAGTAATAATTGCATGGGTAGGCGAAGATATAACAAAAACACTGAAATATCGTGATATTTTTCTGGCTGCAAAGCCATGTTTATATTAGCCGGATAGACAGCAAGAATTAAGGCAATTAATCCATAGCCCGCTAACAAACGAGTTTTAGGCACCAAAAGGCCTATCGCACCCAAAACTTCAAATACACCACTGATGAGAACAAGCTCTTTGTGATAAGGCAAATAATCTGGCATCGCCATTATAAAAAAGTCAGCAGAAATAAAATGGCCGATACCGCCGAGAAGAAAGAACAAGGCAATAATTAAAAGTGGCAAGCCAGGCATCCGTTATTCTCCGTATTAATTTTTTCCAAAGCTCAAATCAAGGCGATTAATAGTTTACTTAAAGCTAAAGTGAAGCCGAGCCAAGTAAACGCTTAGCACTTTGCTTTAATTATTTGTTATGCGGCTATTTACCCATGACTTTGCTACCGATATTGTATTGCTATCAAGATGGTATTTTATTGACCTAGTATTTCATTAACATAACTACCTAACACATAGCAAAAAGCCTTTGCAGTAAACAAAGGCTTTTTAGCATTCAATCATGTCAAAGGATTAAACTAAGATATAATCTTAAAATTGAATTAACGTGGCTTCAATATTACGCACCATGCTTTTTAATTGCGGCGCAACTTCACCCGCCAAGAATTCTTTCGACAATCTAAATGCCGGGCCACCCGCATTGAATACGTAGATTTGACCTTGAGTAAGTTTTAACGGTACGGCAATAGCATTGGTATCTCGCTCCCAATCGCCCCAAGAATGGCAATAACCAAATTCTTTATAGCTTTCCAACGCTTGATCAATACCCACTTTAACCGCGTCAAACTTATCACCAAGCTTTTCTTTGAAATGTCGTAAAAAGAAGTCACGTTCTTCTTCTGATAATGCCACTAAATAAGCTCGCCCTGCCGCCGTAGTGGCCATAGGTATTTTATCGCCGATATCTTTTTTAAAGGTCACAATATCTTTTGGCGCGCAATGATCAAGATAAATCATGTCTAGTCGGTCGCGGTCTGCGAGGCCTATTGATGTACCCGTTTCAATTGACAGCTCTTTCATTTGGGGGTTCGCCACTTGGCGAATACCAAGGTTAGAAACAAAGGCATAACCCAATGCCAACACACCAGCGCCAAGCTGGTATTTTTCTAAGCGCTTTGAATAAGTTAGGTAGCCTAGGCTGGTCAAGGTATAGGTTAAGCGAGATATACTTGATTTGGGTAATCCGGTTCGTTGAGCAATTTCCTGGTTACCAAGAAATCCGTCTCCGGGGTTAAATGCCCGTAATATATCTAACCCTCTGGCAAGCGCTTCGACAAACTTACGATCTACTTCCCCATTTATTTCTCTTGGCATACCAGTTAATGTATTCATTTTGAGCTACTCAATTGTTAATCACACTAGACGTAGTGACTTATTCTAACTGTCAATACGTTTTCAAATAATGCCGCTATAATCTCATTTTTTGCTCGAAAAATAAAGATGATAGATAGCTTTAAGAATAAATTTATAGATTAATAGCAGCAAGTTAGGGTAATCGCATTAACAGTATAGGGTCACAGATCGCCTTATTTGACTTGTTATTGAGATGTAAACACTAAAAATCGACAAACGAAGCTAATACTTAAGGTAGATTTCAACGCTTAACGAACTCACACCTTAATAAGAAAAAAACAGATAAATGAGCTGACCTTTTGTATCAGGTTAGGCACAGTTATTGGTAAATACGATAGCAAGCTTGTACCCAGAGTAATGAATTTATTATCCATGTTCAGACATATGTTGACGAAAAAAATTTCAAGTAATAGAAGATTATTTTTGCTGGCTTTTTTGAAGTGATTGTTGATGATGATAGTTTTGAGACAGAAAATATTAGCTGACAAGTATGCCAACTAATATACCAGCGAAAGTCAATCTAACCTATTTTTGCTAAAGCAAATTAAAAGAAAGCCAAGCATCATGCAACCTGCTTGGCTTTTAATTCATGGCATTAATATTAAGCTCAACATAAATCTCACCATTAAGTTATCAGTACTTACAAAGCACTTTCTAATTCAGGTAAGGCTTCAAATAGATCCGCTACCAGACCATAGTCAGCCACTTGGAAAATAGGCGCTTCTGGGTCTTTGTTAATCGCGACAATAACTTTTGAGTCTTTCATACCGGCAAGATGTTGAATAGCTCCAGAAATACCGACCGCTATGTATAAATCTGGCGCGACAATTTTACCCGTTTGCCCTACTTGCATGTCGTTAGGCACAAAGCCCGCGTCGACAGCCGCGCGTGATGCGCCAATGCCAGCCCCTAACTTATCAGCAATGCCATCTAATAAGGTAAAGTTATCACCATTTTGCATGCCACGACCACCGGAAATAATCACCCGTGCGGCACCTAAGTCAGGACGTGCTGAAACCGTTAACTCGTCACTAACATGGCTTGAAATACCGGCGTCTTTAACCTTATCTAATAAGATAATTTCTGCAGCGCCATCAGTGGCAACCGCATCAAATCCGGTTGAACGCACAGTGATCACTTTTTTAGCATCTAAACTTTTTACGGTTGCAATAGCATTGCCGGCATAAATAGGACGCACAAAGGTGTCAGCACTTTCAACCGCAACAATATCTGAAATTTGAGCTACATTTAATAAAGCGGCAACGCGAGGCATAAAGTTTTTGCCTGTGGTTAATGCCGTTGCCATAACGACCGTGTAATCAGCCGCTAATTCAGTCACTAATAAACTGATGTTTTCTGCCAGTTGATGCTCGTACGCGACATGATCAGCCACCAGTACCTTAGTAACACCATTAACTTTTGCCGCTTGTTCTGCAACACTTTGACAGTGATGGCCTGCAACTAAAATAGTGATGTCTCCGCCTATTTGTTGAGCCGCTGCTACCGCTTTTAAGGTATCAGCTTTTAATGCGCTGTTGTCGTGTTCTGCGTAAACTAAAATACTCATGAGATCACCTTGGCTTCATTTCTTAACTTTTCAACTAATGCATCAATTGATTCAACCATAATGCCGGCTTGACGCTCTTTCGGAGGAGAAACCTTTAATAACTGAGTACGTGGCGTTAAATCAATACCAAAATCACTCGCCAACTTCACCACTAATGGCTTACGTTTAGCTTTCATAATATTAGGTAAAGAGGCGTAACGTGGTTCATTTAAACGTAAGTCCGTAGTGACAATAGCAGGTAAGTTTAGCGCCACAGTTTGCAAGCCACTGTCGACTTCACGTGTTACCTTAATTTTGTCGCCTTCAACCTTAACTTGGGAGGCGAAAGTACCTTGGGCAAAACCGGTTAGTGCGCCCAGCATTTGGCCAGTTTGGTTGTTATCGCTGTCGATAGACTGCTTACCTAAGATAACCAATTGAGGCTGCTCTTCTTCAACAACTTTTTGTAATAACTTGGCAATATGTAACGCGTCAAGCGTTAGCTCGGTATCGATATGAATCGCACGATCAGCGCCTAAAGCCAGTGCGGTACGCAGTTGTTCTTGACAACTTTTCTGACCAATAGAAACCGCAATAACTTCAGTGGCTGTGCCCGCTTCTTTAAGACGAACAGCTTCTTCTACCGCAATTTCACAAAACGGGTTAAGGGCCATCTTAACGTTGGCTAAATCAACATTTGAGTTATCTGGTTTAACACGCACTTTGACGTTATAGTCGATGACACGTTTGATGGGGACTAATACTTTCATGAAATTTACTGCTCCTCGATGAGTTATCTGAAATAATTTTTGTTGTTATTGTTTTTTAATTTGGTTCTGCTGTAGTCATTTGTCATCGTCTTAGATGACAATTAACTTGGCTATTCATATTTAATCCATTGCATTAATTGCCCGCTTGACAGTTGACGGACTGAAGTCCGACCTACAAAAAAATTTGGCTAACATGCTAATTTTCTTTCTAACCCTTTAAGAAGTCGGCATCATAACCTAGCAACAGTTTTGTAAAACTTCGCCTTAAATTGATGCACCACCACGGGCTAACTCTTTTTCTAACAAGGTTAATGCCGTGCTAGGAAGGTTGATCTTACTTTGCAGTTCATGGCTAAAAGAAACAATAATGCTTTCACTTTTAGCGGCAACCTTTTGATGGTTTTCACTATAAATAATTTGGCTTAAGGTAAACCTGTCCTTGCTTATTTTCTCAACTTTGGTCGCAACAATAAGGTTATCCGGATAAGTTACTGGAAACTTGAACTTACAATCGATATAAGCCACAACAAAGCCGAGTTTGTCTTCGCCAAGTGCGGCTCTAATTTGACTATCAGTAAAAAAATTAACCCGTCCTTCTTCACAGTAACGAAAATAATTGGTGTTATTAACATGGCCTAACATATCAATATCACCCCATCTAACCGGATGTTTTATTTGGTGAGGATAATGTTGTAATGGTTCGTTCAAGAAATTCTCCACTTCTTTGCTTGTCTTTTTATCTGCTGGGGCTCTGACTAACGCCCAACCCCGTTTAACGGCATCATTGGGTGAAAATTAACTCACTCTTTTCGATAACGAAATACGCCTTGCCCTGAAGCAATAATATTGTCAAAAGAGTCGAATACCTCGGCCGAGCCATAATAGATATTTCGACCCGACGAGGTCACTTTGCCAATAGCATAAAGGCTGTTGGACTGCGCTTGTCCTAAGTAATTTATGTTTAAAGATAAAGTTAATGCTTTTCTATAATCAAGCGGATCGTCACTATGGGCACCCGATAGTGCCGTGGCGGCATCTAATAAGGTCGAAATAAAGCCACCGTGTGGGATCCCTGAACGGTTAAGATGTTCAGGCTTAAGCTCAGCACTAATTTTAATATGATTTTTATGCCATTCTTCCACCACAAAACCTAAATGGTTATTGAATGCCGGCATGGTTTTATTTGCCCAAGGTTTCATTGTAAACTCTTATTTTTTTGTTCTGGCGGCTATAGATTCTTCACTTTGCAGTAACTGTGCAAAGATCACTAACTCATTTTTAATCACATCGTGCAGTATCGCTTGCCCAGAGGCTTTCAGAAGTTTTTTGCTAGCACGCAAAGCATTTTGCGGTTTCAGCGCTAAGGCTTTGGCTTTACTTAAGGCAAAATCAAATACCTCAGACTTGTCTAATTGTTGATTAACTATGCCGATATTAATCGCCGTTTCAGTATTAAAAGCCTCGCCAAGCATTAATAACTCAGCGGCTTTACGATGGCCAGCTAACTGAGGAATAAGCAGGCTTGAACCACCTTCAGGGCAAACACCTAAATCAACAAATGGCATTTTAAAATAAGTTTCTGAGGCGTAAACCAAATCAAAATGCAGCAACATAGTTACGCCTATGCCTACGGCAACACCAGATACTGCGCCAACAATCGGCTTAGGATAGTTATACAGCTCATACAATAAAGTGGCGGCCGGCGAGGGTTCATTGGCATCACGATTATTGAAATCGTTTAAATCATTACCGGCTGAAAAAGCCTCTTGTGTGCCATGTATCAGTACCACTTTGATACTTTCATCAGTCACACTGTCTTTTAGGGCTTTAGCCATAGCGGCATACATTACACTGCTTAAGGCATTTTTTTTCTCGGGGCGATTAATCGCTAAGTGTAAAACACCACTGTCCTGATGAATCAAGATATGTTCTTGAGCTTTCATATGAAGAGTACCTATTATTTTTGTAGACTATTTAAACGCGATAGCGCCACATCGTATTCTGTTTTAAAGCGTTCCACGACAGTAGCAACAGTCGCAATATCGGTAATACTGCCCAAGCCTTGTCCTGCACCCCAAATGTCTTTCCAAGCCTTAGTTTTACTGCCCCCTGATGAGCCAAACTTCATTTTGTTTTTATCACCTTCTTCTAAATCATCAGGGTTTAAGCCGGCATTAGTAATACTGGGTTTAAGATAATTGCCATGAACACCGGTAAATAACGAGCTATAAACAATATCTTTCGCGCTATGATCAACTAACATTTTTTTGTATGCTTGATCGGCATTAGCTTCTTTGGTGGCAATAAAAGAGGTGCCGATATAAGCAAAATCTGCCCCCAAAGCTTGCGCTGACAATATAGAAGCGCCATTAGCAATAGCGCCTGACAAAGCAATAGGGCCATCAAAAATTTGTTTAATTTCACTCACTAAAGCGAAAGGGCTTAAGGTACCTGCATGGCCACCTGCGCCAGCACACACCAATACTAAGCCATCAACACCAGCTTCTATGGCCTTTTCGGCATGGCGAATATTAATGATATCGTGAAAAATAATACCGCCATAAGCTTGAATACGTTGCACTAAGGTAGGATCTAACGCGCGTAAGCTGGTAATAATCACCGGCACTTTATATTCAATACAGGTATTTATATCCGCCTCTAAACGGTCATTACTCTTATGCACAATTAAATTAACCGCATAGGGCGCAACGATGGCGTTAGGGTTCGCAACTTGATAGCTATCTAACTCAGTTTTAATGGTGGTGAGCCATTCAGCCAATAATGACTGTGGACGGGCATTAAGCGCTGGAAAAGAGCCGACAATACCGGCTTTACACTCGGCAATAACCAGTTCTGGTCCCGAGACGATGAACATAGGAGCGCTGATAACAGGCAAAGAGAGTTTATTTTGTAATGTTTTTGGAATTGGCATGTCGATCCCCTAAAAAATATTTGTTGTGATGAAAAAAACGAGTTGCGCTAAACACTGGCATAATACTCATATCACTAACCTTGTGATCATTTCACCTGATTAAAATAAGCCACTGCTTGGTTATTTATCTCGTTATTAAAACATAAGTTATTAAAATATAAGTAATTAAAATAAATGCCCTCTATTTGGCGATTTTTACGGCGTATAAAGTAAAAGCTTTGTTGTTAATTGTCGTCGTCTCAAGTGAAACTAACTTGGCTATTTATATTTGGCCCATCACGTTAACCACTGGCTAAACGGTTGACGGACTAAAGTCCGACCTACAAAACAATCGCTAAACGCTACGCGATCACCCGTAAATTTTATCTAGGCCTTTGTAGGTTGGACTTTAGTCCATCAAGTTAAATGCAATTTAACTGTCATCAGCACAAATGCCGATTAACAAAAATACCCGTTTCAAATCTGTGTTAACCCATCACGCTAACCACTGGCCAAACGGTTGACGGACTAAAGTCCGTCCTACAAAACAATCGCTAAACGCTACGCGATCACCCGTAAATTTTATGTGGGCCTTTGTAGGTTGGACTTTAGTCCATCAAGTTAAATGCAATTTAACCATGCTCGGCACAA
Organism: Colwellia sp. MB02u-9; assembly: GCF_014077085.1. NCBI lineage: Bacteria > Pseudomonadati > Pseudomonadota > Gammaproteobacteria > Alteromonadales > Colwelliaceae > Colwellia > Colwellia sp. MB02u-9. The sequence goes on along the minus strand of NZ_JACGVF010000091.1, from coordinate 190,589 downwards.
ATGCCGATTAACAAAAATATCCGTTTCAAATCTGTGTTAATCCATCACGTTAAGCACTGGCTAAACGGTTGACGGACTAAAGTCCGACCTACAAAACAATCGCTAAACGCTACGCGATCACCCGTAAATATTATCTGGGCCTTTGTAGGTTGGACTTTAGTCCATCAAGTTAAATGCAATTTAACCGTGCTCGGCACAAATACCGAGCGACAAAAATATCCGTTTCAAATCTGTGTTAACCCATCACGCTAACCACTGGCCAAACGGTTGACGGACTAAAGTCCGTCCTACAAAACAATCGCTAAACGCTACGCGATCACCCATAAATTTTATGTGGGCCTTTGTAAATTTTATCTGGGCCTTTGTAGGTTGGACTTTAGTCCATCAAGTTAAATGCAATTTAACCGTGCTCGGCACAAATGCCGAGCGACAAAAATAATACACCGCGGCAAATACTTTTTGACCCATGACAGTCACCGCTCGCTAAAAGGTTGACGGACTAAAGTCCGACCTACAAAACAATCGCTACGCGATCACCCGTAAATCTTATCTGGGCTTTTGTAGGTTGGACTTTAGTCCAACAAGTTAAATGCAATTTAACCGTGCTCGGCACAAATACCGATTAACAAAACTTATAACTTGTTTAGCTATTAGAAGACCACTCAGATAAGGTTTTACCTTCTGCAACAAGTTGTTTTAATAACGCCGCAGGTTGCCAAAACTCTTCACCATAAGTCGCACCAAACTGACAAATGGTTTGATAAACTTTCTCTAAACCTATGGTTTCAGCATAAAACATCGGACCGCCTCGAAAAGCCGGAAATCCGTAACCGAATGCGTAAACTACATCAATATCACTTGGGCGTTGGGCAATACCTTTTTCCAGTATTTTAAAGCCTTCGTTGATCAAGGCAAAAGTCAAACGCGCTAATATAGTTTCGTCACTTATCGCTTTACGCTCAACTCCCCTTTGTTTGGCTTGTGCTTCAATCACTTCCAGTACTATGGGGTCAGCTATACGCTGCCTTGTCTCAGCGTCATAACGATAATAACCTGCACCGGTTTTTTGACCTAAACGGCCCATCTCATATAAAGCATCAGCAATACAATAGCTTCTAACATCGCCTTTTTCTTCATCCGTTAAGCCTTCACGCGCTTTATAGCCAATGTCTATGCCCGCTAAATCGCCTACCGCTAGCGGTCCCATTGCCATACCAAAATTTTGCATAACCCTGTCTATCGCTTCCGGGCTTGAGCCTTCAAGCAAACACAGTTGTGCTTCACGGGCATATTGACGCAACATACGGTTACCAATAAAACCATAACAAACACGCGACAATGCAGGAATTTTTTTAATGGTTTTAGCCATTGCCATCGAGGTGGCTAATACTTGCTCAGAGGTTTTATCGCCACGTACAATCTCAAGTAATTTCATCACATTAGCTGGGCTAAAGAAATGCAGACCAATGACATCTTGGGGACGAGAAGTAGACTCGGCAATTAAATTAACGTCTTGATAAGAGGTGTTGCTGGCTAAAATAGCGCCGGGCTTACACACGCTATCGAGCTTGGCGAAAACTTGTTTTTTAATCGCAAGATTTTCAAAAACGGCTTCAATCACCAAGTCCATGTCAGCGAGATCGTTATAATCGGTTGTACCTGTGATCAGCGCTTGACGTTCAACGGCGAGCTCAGTGGTCAACTTACCTTTTTTAACCGTCATCGCGTAATTTTTAGCGATAATGTCTTTACCACGTTGCAATGCTTCGTGGTTAATTTCCAATAAGGTCACGGGAATATTGGCATTAACAAAATTCATTGCAATACCGCCGCCCATAGTACCGCCGCCAATAATACCAACGCGCTTAATATCTTTCAGCTGGGTGTCTTTGGGTAGGCCTTTAATTTTTGAAGACATCCGTTCAGCAAAAAACAGATGACGCAAAGCGGCCGACTGTGTTGATTGCATGCACTCGACAAACAGACGTCGTTCAACTTTAAGACCTTCATCAAAAGATTGACTCAAGGCGGCTTCAATACATTCAACAATACGTTGTGGTGCTTCTTGTTGGCGAAAACGTTTATTTAAATGGGCTCGATATTCAGCAAAAAAATCAGCTGAAATACCTTCATTATCAACGGCTATATCTCTGACTCTTTTAAGTACCGCACCTTGGGCAATAATGTCTTGGGCAAAATCAAGTGCGGCGCTAAGTAAATCACCTTTAACCACTTTATCAATTAAGCCAATCTTTAACGCGTTAGCTGCCGAAATGGGCGTGCCCGTGGTGATTAAATCAAGTGCCGCTTTTACACCGGCTAATCTCGGCACTCTTTGTGTGCCACCCGCGCCAGGTAACAAGCCTAATTTAACTTCTGGTAAGCCAACCTTGGCGCTAGATAAAGCACAACGATAATGACAAGCCAATGCCGTTTCTAAACCACCGCCAAGTGCCGTGCCATGAATCGCGGCGATAATAGGTTTTGTTGACGCTTCTATAATATCAAGCAGCCCAGGTAATGATGGCAACATAGGGGCTTTGCCAAATTCTGAGATGTCTGCCCCGGCAATAAAGGTACGGCCCTGACAAATTAACACTAAGGCTAAAGAAGCATCGTTTTGTGCTTGTGCTACCGCGTCTTGAATACCTAAACGTAATGCATGAGAAAGCGCGTTAACTGGTGGGTTATTTAGACTAATAACACCGATGTCACCCTCTAATTGATAACTAACAACTGACATAAATTCATTCCTTACTTTGAGAAGTTAAACACGCTCAATAACGACAGCGATACCTTGACCGATACCAATACACATGGTGGCTAATGCATAACGGCCACCGGTTTTTTCTAATTGGCGTAATGCCGTCATCATAATACGCGTACCACTAGCGCCTAAAGGATGGCCAATGGCAATAGCACCGCCATTTTGATTAACCCGTGGGTCATCAAAAGCGATACCTAATTGTTTCATGCAACCTAGCGCTTGTACGGCAAAGGCTTCATTAAATTCTAAAACGTCCATATCCGCTAACGTTAAACCCGCTCGCGCTAAGGCTTTTTGTGAAGCGGGAACTGGCCCTAAACCCATAACACGTGGTGGTACACCGGCTATAGCGCCGGCTATAATTCTACCACGCGGTTTAATACCCGCTTTTTCACCCACTTCTTTGCTACCAATAATCATCGCTGAAGCACCATCGTTGATGCCTGAAGCATTACCTGCGGTAACTACGCCATCAAATAATGGTCTTAATTTACTTAAAGCTTCTGCGGTTGAAGCAGGACGTGGGTGTTCATCAGCGGTTACCGAAAGTGCTGGCAACTTACGCCCTTGTGACACTTCAATGGCAATAATTTCATCATCAAAATATCCTGCTACTTTGGCTGCTTCATACTTAGCTTGAGAGCTGGCAGCAAATACATCACAGTCTGCTCTGCTGATATTTAAATCACTGGCAATGTTGTCGGCTGTTTCTGGCATAGAATGGCCGCCATAGGCTTTAATAATCTCAGGATTAGTAAAACGTGCCCCCATAGTGGTATCAAACATTTCTTGCTGGCGAGCAAAGGCTGAGCTTGCTTTAGCCAAAACAAAAGGCGCACGACTCATAGATTCAACACCACAAGCAACAAATAATTCACCTTCATTGGCTTTTACACAGCGAGCAGCATCTAACGCGGCTGATAAACTTGAACCACACAAACGGTTCACCGTTATGCCACCTGTTTCAATCGGTAAACCCGCTAATAGCCCGGCAAAACGCGCAACATTTCGGCTGTCTTCACCTGCTTGATTAGTACTACCAGCAATAACATCTTCATAAAGGCTTAAATCAAAGTCGTTGCGTTGTACTAGAGTTTTTATAAGGTGGGCAAGCATATCATCGGGTCGAACAGAAGATAAAATTCCGCCATGACGTCCAAAGGCTGTTCTTGCGGCATCGTATATATACGCGTCTTTCATAATTTTTCCTAAGTTATAAAGTTGTTTGGTAATCAACCAAGACAGGAACGGCGATTAATAATGCTGCCACTTTGTCTTTGTCTTGAGTATTTGATAATTGAACATGAACGACCTGACCTTTTTCTGGATCAAATGCTGCGCTAACGTGAGCCGTAATATTATTGGCTTTGAATAAGGTATTGACGCTAAATTCGGTCGCTTTATTACGTAAGATAGGTTTGAACACTTTACCCACCGCCGTTAGCGGAAAGCTATCGAGTATTTCGATACGTTTTGGAATGGCCGCTCTTTCGTTAATATGTGTTTGGCAATGGAGCAATAGTTCAGCGGCTGTTGTTTGCTGGGGATCTTTTACCACAACATAAGCAACCGGTATTTCTCCTGCATGTGCATCAGGTTGACCAATAGCCACTGCTTGAAGAACACCGGCATGCGCCATTAATGCATCTTCAATGATCTGGGGATCAATGTTATGCCCGCCGCGGATAATCAAGTCTTTTGCTCGACCAGTTAACTGAATATGTCCTAGGTCATTAATTAAACCTAAGTCACCGGTATTGAACCATTCACCGTCAACCCATGCTCCCTCATTATCGCTTTCGTTCAAATAGCCTTGAAAGATATTAGGCCCTTTGACCAGAATAATGCCAGGTTCATTGCTGCCACAAACACGGCTAATTTTATTATCAATAACGTGGGCAGCAATCACTCGGCTATAAGGTATGCCATTACCCACGGAAACCCCTTCAACATCGTAGCCGGGTAATACTCTAGCGACCACACAAGAAGATTCGGTCATGCCATAACCATTGGTAACATTACAATTAAAGCGGCGCTGAAAAGATAATTTCAGTTCAATAGGTAAAGGCGCTGAACCACAAGCCGCATGTTCAAAACAGCTAAGATCAATGTCTTCATCAGCTTGCTGCAGTAAAACAGAAATAATAGTAGGTACGGTAGGAAACCAACACACTTGATATTTATGAACAAAAAACCACCAGTTTTTCACCGTATTAGGGTTTCTAAATCCTTCTGGGGTCATAATAACTACCTGACGACCAACAAAAAACATTGATAAACTGGCCGCAATAACACCAAAAACATGAAATAAGGGTAAGGCATTCAAGACCGCAGATTTACCTTGAAAAGCATTAAACCCGGCATAAACTTGCACGACAAAACTAATGTTGTAATGCGATAGTTTCGCTACTTTAGGGCGGCCGGTTGTGCCTCCGGTATGAAAGTACATCGCAATATCATCAGCCTTGGGTTGAGAGTTTTTCGTTAATCGTTCACTTGATTGAGTCGATATCGCCTGATTAAAATCAGTGATGGTTACACGGTTATTATTGCTCGGGCCATAGCGGTTATCGAGAACAAGTATGTGCTCAAGTGATGGTACGCGGGCAATAATCTCATGCACTTTCTTACCTAATTCTGTGCTTTGATCAAGCGACACAGTGACTAATACTTTGGATTTTACTTCGTTCAATATTTCAACAATGTGATCAACCTGCAACAGGTAATTAATCGGGTTGGCAATACCTACCGCTTGGGCAGCCCACATACTGAGATGAGTTTCAGCCAAATTAGGCAGTAAAATAGAAATAACGTCTGTACGCTCAACGCCAAATGATTGATAAAGCTTTGCTGTTTGATTCAGTTTTTTAGCTAAAGTAGCAAAAGTAAGGGTATTGGCCACTTCATCTCGATCAGCGGTTAAATGCTCAACTATGGCGATATCAGCAGCATATTCATCGGCTGCATGGCAAAAAATATCGTAGGTTGTTTTACAATGATATCTGTCTTGGTCGTTTATTTTTTCTAAATCAGCAAGTAACTCTACTTCTGTTAGTTTGGACATTAAGCGCTCACTCTAATACAATTTTCAATCATTATTACCACAAAATTAATTACGCAGTAAAACAGTACATACATTCTGCAATGCGGAACTTGATTTTGCAAGTTATTTTAAAACCCTCGCCAATGTACTTGATTAAATAATGAAATCATAGGTATTCACATAGGTATTCAGTTGAAGAAAAATCAAGAAATCCGCCGCTAAATACCGGTTTTAATTCATCATATTAATAAAGCTAGATAACCTCAGCTATGTAAAATATAATTCCGCTAAGCGGTACTGTGTGGTATTATTTTAAATGTAACTGCCTGAAGATTTAATACTAAGCAAAATAAAGCCAAGAATAAGTAAAATTAACTATCCCTATCAAGCGTTAATGGGTGCTTAGACAAGGTTTGTCGCCAACAGTGTAAAATGGAACTGTCTAACACGAGTTTTATAAAGCAATGAGTTTTATAATACTGCTTTTAATGTCAACCACTTATGTAAAAGAACATAGCTATGAATAATATTTCTGATCTAGAGCAAAGTGGCAAAATAACTCACGCCTTTGCTTGGTTGTCACCCCTTTGCCTAGTGATTATTTTTTTTGCCACCTTAATAACTGAATGGACCGGTTACCAGCCACCTGCCCTATTAGCTGTATTCATGTTGATATTATTTATGGCTATCGAATGGAGACAGTTAGATTTATCAACAAAAATCATCGCATGGGTTGCTATAGGGTTAACACTGGTCTTGTTATTCTTCTCACAGATATCATTTCATCAACTAGCTAGCCTATCTAGCAGTGTCGTTTTTTTTGCATTTTTCTTAATTGCCCTCGGCCTATTAAAAGAAGCGGCTTTAAGCTCGAATTCGGTTAACCTTACCGGTCTGGTGCTATTACAACAACACCCCGTTAGACGTTATGCGCTGCTAACCTTTGCCAGTCATGTTTTGGGGATATTAATGAGTGTTGGTGCTATTAATTTATTAGGCACCATGATCCAAAGAAGTTTAGATAACAATAAAGATACCGTTGACGCACGCATCAATCGCGTTAGGCAGCGCCGTATGATGCTAGCGGTTATGCGAGGATTTTGCAGCATACCGCTTTGGGCGCCCACTTCAATTACTATTACGCTGTTAGTCACCACGATTCCTGATCTAAAGTGGATAGATATTATTCCTTATGGTTTGTACCTCACCCTAGCGCTACTGTTGTTTGGCATTTGGCTCGATCATGTTCAAGCACCGAAAAACCTTAGTCATCTTGTACCGACAATTTCTAACGATTTATCCGCATTAAAGGTCAGTTACCCTATTATTGTTGTTGTTATCACCTTGGCTATCATATCTGCGCTGCTGATATTTTCCTCGCCCCTGCGACCTATTGCGGCGGTGTTAGTCAGTGCGCCGCTTGTCAGCATAGCTTGGATATTTAGCCAGTATCATAAAACAAATAATAAAGTAAACGCCATGCGATTAACGGTAAAACGTTTTAGCACAGACATATTTTTTAGATTAGCCTTACAGCGTTCAGAAATCGTATTTTTTGCCGGTTCTGTGCTCATTGGTCGCTTGTTATTAACCGTGTTAGACCTTGACTGGTTTGCGCAACAACTAGCCCATTTACATTTATCTGCTGCGCTAATATTAATTGCCGCTTCATGGCTCATTTTTATCGCCGCGCTGTTATTTATCAGCCCAATGATTTCTGTCACCTTGATGGCTGGGGCTTTAGCTCAATTACCTGGTGTTGAGAATATGCCAGTCACTATTGCACTCGTCATGATGGTCACTTGGGCCGTGGTTGCCGGTAGCTCGCCTTCTACTACCTCGGTACGTATTAGCGCTAAAATCACTGGAATTTCTTCTTTTCAAATGGGGGTAAAGTGGAATGGTTTATATAGCATATTAGTACTATTGGCCTTAGATTTTTTTCTGCTTGTCATGGTGTAATTAAAAAGGGATGTAAACACTATTTATTATATTTTTCATAGTTTTTGCTGAACTTGTAATTTTTAACAACGTGCACTGGTCTGGTAAATAATATTATGATCTTAACCACAAAGTTTTTCGTATTTTTTAAATTAGCTTTAAATTGCGATATAACCATAAAGGAATACAAATGAAGCATAACCTCATTACCTCAAGCCTTACTGCTTTTTTTCTCCTGGCAGGCGCAACATCGACTGCAAGTGCAAGTGACAAAAAAATTGAAGCAAATGATCTCGTTGAAATGTTCGAAAAGCTAGGTGGTAAACATCCAGGCTACAGAAAGGCACATGCTAAAGGTCTATGTGCCTCTGGCACTTTTGTGCCCGCGCCCAATAAGTACTTTACAGGAGCGGCCTTGTTATCAAACGGTGAATTACCCGTATCTATGCGCTTTTCAGTAGGTGGTGCTAGCCCAAGTAGTGATGAGAAAGCCCCTGGTACGCGTGGTATGGGCATGCAAATCCAACTACCTGATGGCGCTTTACATACTTTTACCGGTAACAACTTCCCCGTATTTGCCGGCAAAAATCCAGAAATATTTCATGGCTTTTTATCGACTTTACTGCCTGATGAAAATGGCAAATCTGACCCAGCTAAAACCATGGCATTTATCCAGCAGAACCCTAGCTTACAAGCTCACGTTATGTGGAATAAAAACGCTAAAACAGCCGCGTCATTCGCCAATACTGAGTTTTTTGGTTTGCACACCTTTTACTTTGACCAAGCCAATGAACAACAAACTAAGTTTCGCTGGAATATTAAGCCAAACTTAGGGGTAAAAACACTAGAAAAAGCTGAGGCTGATAGCATGCCGACTGAGTTTTTAGCTGATACTTTTGCGCAACAACTTAAAGATGAAACCGTTAGTTTTAGCATTATGGCGAGCTTAGGTGAAGCACAAGATAGCGACATTGACCCCTCACAACAGTGGCCTAGTGAACGCCCTCAAGTAACGCTTGGCACGGTTACCGTTAAAACAAGTGGTGGCGATGCCTGTAATAATACTAACTTTGATCCTAATGTGATGTCGGCAGGCTTTACACCCAGCGCTGACCCTATATTAAGAATGCGCTCACCTGCTTATGCTATCTCTTTTGGTAAAAGATTGAGTGGTCAATAAATAATTTTCTCAGTGTTAAAAGCGTTTATTACAAAATCGCTGTACTGAAAAATTAATGAGGGGGTAGTTTACGCTCCCCCTTTTACTCTTGAAATTCAATACGTAAAACTCAAGAGCAAAGGATGATAGCCGCTTGTAGATAAATTAAAAACAAGCTATAAAAAAGCCAAAATTTATCTTTTATAATTGAGTGAAAATTGAGAGGGAATTAAAAGTGACTTAGTCAATTTAACTCGCATTTAACATTAGATTTCAATACGAATACTACATTTACATATAACTACAAGTTATTACAAAATATAAAAACAATGTTTTTATATTATATGAGACAATCATATTAATGACTGAGATCTACATCTAGTGACCTATTAACGTGACCTATGAAATAGGTTTCTACATAAATGAATAAGGAAACAATAACGTGTCTACACCTACACTTTTTTCGACAACAACATTTGCTAAAAATCCCCTCAAGAATCGTTTCGTTCTTGCCCCGTTAACTCGCGGTCGTGCAGGTCCAACTCGCGTCCCTAATGAATTAATGGCAGAGTATTATCAGCAGCGCAGTACTGCTGGCTTAGTGATTGCAGAAGCGACCGCTATATCTGAAGAAGGCAATGGTTGGGTAAACTCACCCGGTATTTATACCCAAGAAATGGTCGAGGGTTGGCAGACAATTACTGAGCGTGTACATCAGCAAGGCAGTCAAATTATTCTTCAACTTTGGCATACCGGACGAGCATCTCATAGTGACTTTCATGACGGTGAATTGCCGCTATCAGCTTCAGCATTAAAAATTAATGGCGATCAAATTCATACCCCTGAAGCTAAAAAAGACTATGAAGTACCACGCGCTATGACAGTGCAAGATATCAAAAGAACAGTCGAAGACTTTCGCAAAGCCGCTGAGAATGCCAAGACAGCAGGCTTTGATGGCGTTGAAGTTCATGCCGCAAACGGCTATCTGATTAATCAGTTTCTTGATGCTAGCACTAATCAGCGTGACGATGAGTATGGCGGTAGTATTGAAAATCGTACGCGCTTTTTAAACGAAATACTTGAAGCGGTATTAACGGTATGGCCTGCGGAAAATGTTGGCAGCAGAATTTCGCCCAATGGCGTATTCAATGATATGGGCTGTGATGACTACAGAGAATTATATACTCATGTTATACAGCGTTTTACTCATTACCAGCTTGGTTTTGTGCATATTATGGATGGTTTAGCTTTTGGTTTTCACGAACGTGGCGAGCCAATGATACTGGAAGATTTCAGAAGTTTATATCATGGACTTATTATCGGTAATTGTGGCTACGACCAGGCAAAAGCTGAAGCGATAATAGGTTCAGAAAAAGCTGATCTGGTGGCTTTTGGTCGCCCCTATATTTCTAACCCAGACTTACCTCAGCGTATGCTTAATAACTGGCCATTGGCGCCATCTGACGATGCCAGTAATTGGTATGGTGGCGGCGCTAAAGGTTATACTGATTATGAAACCTACAAGTCAGCTTAGGTTTACAACATAATCGCAGGGATAAGTTTGCAGATTGTAGACCTGCCCCTGTTGATACTGCTTAGGCGCTACATTATTAATAAATCCTAAGGGGTAAATTCCTTGTGTGGTATTTGTTGTTTAACGTGACAAATACCACCTTTACTACTGACCGCACCGCGACAAAAGTAATAATATAACTGGTGCCACATTCGTACAATGCAAGAATAAGCCCCAATGAGTCAGAGCGAAAGTACAGGCTAAACTACAAAACCGTGGCCAATTTTACTTGACCACTTTAGTCATTAAAAGAAAGGTAGAAACCCTTTCAACACTTTAACCACCGCAGATATTTAATCTCTTATATTTAGCGAATGCAAATGTGCTGATCATTAACTAGCTAATGTTCTCTAGGATAAGGTTTATTGATGAGGTTTATTTCAGTTTTGGTACTGAGTATGTACCAACCACATGTGCAACCGCTTTTTCATCACCTTCAGAATATAAAGAAACTTCACCAACGATCAGTGACTTCCCCACTTTTAACAAAGTACATTTAGCAATAATATCTTTCGTTGATGAGGGCTTTCTCATAAAGTTAATCGTAAGACTGGTGGTAACCGCAAGTGCAACTATGCCTATTTCACCTAGAATAGCGACGTATAAAGCACAGTCAGCAACCGTCATTAAAACGGGGCCAGATACTGTACCACCTGGCCTTAACTCATCAAATCCAACCGTGTGTCTTACTGTTGCTGACTGTGCGCCAACAGCATCAACAGTGCACTTAGCCTGAGGAAATTCTGTTTTCATAAAATCTTCAACTTCTTGCTTAGTTGCCAAAATAGTTCTCCAAAATAGTGCTTTAAAATAGTGCTTTAAAAAAGCCCAGCCAAGGGCGAATAATAACTTAAAGTGTCAAGCCTAGTCTGTGCCTACACCTTGAAATAATTTCGCTGTATTGTCTTACTAGCGGTAACTAATAATAGCCATCAATAATAAACAGTAAACATTTTAAGGACGCTTAAGTTCTATATTTTTAGCTGTTAGGCTAAAGTTATTTCCACCCATTTTACCAACAGAATCAATTGATTTTTGGTTTATATTGCCATCTTCATATAAGTCATCTCTGACATAAACGTACTTTACATCCAAAAGAATAACAGTGCCGCCGTTAGGCAAATCACTAATCGGAATTATTTCTCTTAAGCTACACTCGTAACGTATGGGTGAGTCTTTTACTGAGCGAGGCATTACTTGCTCACTAGCGCAGCGCTCAACGTTAGCAAAATCGAATTCACTTTCATCTTTATTAAGACTGGCACTGGTCAGGTTCATTTTTTCTAATAAAGCGGAGTTAACTATATTGACCACACATTCGCCGGTTGCCATTAAGTTTTGTAAGGTATCTTTTTCAATACCACTTCGCTGCTTTACCTCAGTATAAAGCAGCACAGGGGGATTACAGCTAGCAACAGTGAAAAATGAATAAGGGGCTAAATTATCAATACCCTCGGGTGAACGCGTACTAATCCATGCAACGGGTCTAGGCGTTACGCCGCCATTGAGGAGACGATATTTTTCTTGGTTTTCTAATACTGAAACATCAAAAATCATTAGTTACTCCATCTCCTAGTGTTCATATTTAACAGCACATACTCTACGCTTTATTTACCGCTAATGCGCTGTTTTCCCGATAAAAATAATAAGTGACTATGTAAGTTAAGGCTATAAATTAAGACAATAAATTTCAACAATAAATGACTAAAGGTTTTGCACTTCTACAGCTAGCAAAACATATAGCAAACTTATTGCTGTTTTACTTTCAATGCTTAAGCTAGTCACGTTGGTACAAAGCTTCAATCGTACTTGATTCTATGGTGTGTAGATTTATCATGTAGCCTGCTAATGCACCAGAAGCGTTTTCTGGTAAGTCAATTTTCGCTACCGAAAGTGCATGTATTGTAAAGCGGTAGTGATGTAAACCATCGCCTTTAGGCGGGCAAGCGCCACTAAAAGCGGCAATACTAAAATCATTTTCTATTTGAGTACTACCGGTAGGGGTACTATTTTTTTTATTCGCTGCCCCTCTTGGTATTTCCAACACAGTCAGCGGAATATTTATTACCTGCCAATGCCACCAACCACTGCCTGACGCTGTATCAGGATCATAAGCGGTAATGGCAAAACTTTTTGTGCCTTCGGGCGCGCCAGACCATTTAAGGTGTGGCGACAGATCGTCTCCTGAACAACTATAGCCTTTAAATTCATGTGTTTTAGGCATAAATTCTCCTTGCGCAATATCCTGACTAGATAATGTCAGCGGCGCTGAAAATGCCGTTGATGAAATGCTAAGTGATAAAACTGAAAAAAATTTAAGTGTATTAAACATAATAACCCTTTTTTATAGTTATGTAATTTGCTTGAAAATGCCATGTAAAGGCATTCGCCACTCTTTGACATCGACCTGATCTTGGCATTGTCTACATGGATGTAGGTACTTATTTTTTGTCTAGAACAAAAAATTTCCCCTATACCCTATACATAAAAAATCCGATGATTAACGTCATCGGATTTTGTCTCCTTAGTCAATAAAGCCGGCATCAAGCCTTTACTACTAAAATGCCTTAGTGCTTAAAGTTTAGGACTTAAAGCTTAGTGCTTTATACTGCCTTTAAAGATTATTCTCCAAATTTATGCACAACACTTAATTTAAAAGTACGACCTAAAGGATTATGTGTGAACGGGTCATAGTTTAAATCTAAACGAGCAAAAGAAGGGTCTTCATCCGTTAAGTTACTCACGGTTAGGTTCAATTTGGTCTGATCTTCATTAAAGCGATAGTTATAACTTAAATCAAACTGTACTTGGCTATCAATGACTTGACCTCGAGTGTTAGTAGTAAATAACTCCTCTCGTTCATCTTTATAATCACCAACATAATAAGTAGATAAGCTAACATTATGATTGTCAAAATCAAAACTATTGATCATAGTCGCTTTATACTTGGGTATTGGACGATTCGAGTTAGTCTTATTTAGAAAACCAGCCGCGTCAAAAGTTTCAGACAAACCATCGGCACTTACTTCGTATTCAGCCGTATAGGTTCCATTCATGTTTAAGGTCCAGTAGTCGGTAACATTTAACCGTAATTGCACATCAACACCACTGGTTTTAACATCAGAACCATTGATTATATTAGTTTCAATTCGCTCTACTGTCTTTGCGTTACCAGGCTCTGTCCATCGCACTTGGTCAACATAAGGTTGCTTACCGGCAACGGCAGCTGATAATACCGCATTATAATTTTCAACAATAATAGGGTCGCTTAAATCAAATGACCAAAAATCAACTGTTGCGAATAAACGGTCGCCCCAAAATTCACCAATAATGCCAAAGTTTAACGCAACCGCTGATTCAGGCGCCAAAGCATTATTACCTTGAGTATCTACGGCTTTAAAAGCACCCGCAGCCCCCACATAAGAAAGGGTTGTATTAGTCCCTTCTAATTGATTTAGTGTTGGACCTCTAAATGTAGTACTGGCAGAGCCACGTAATGAAAAATTATCATTTATGGTATATTGCGCTGATACTTTTGGATCTATGGTATTACCGACTTCTCCGCCGTAATCCTCATATCGCAAAGCAACTTGCATATTTAAATCGTCTGATACCGGTAACGCTAGTTCACCAAATACGGCAAAAATACTTTGAGATGAATCTTGATTTAGCTCACCACTACGAAAATGAAAAACACCAGTAGGGTTTGCACAATCTGTTTCTCCAAGCACTGGACATGGGTTTATTGCTAAATTACCTAAGTCATTAACTTCATTAGTAAAAGACTCATTTCGATACTGAGCGCCTACGGCAAACTCAACAATGCCACCGTCCAATTCAAAGCCTGTGTCACCCGACACTAAGCCATCAAGCACAAATAATTCCGTGGCTTTTTGTGAAGTTCTTGTGCCTGAAACATAATCTAATACTTCTTGGGAGTTGGCTAATGCCGGATTAAAATTTGGATTAGTAGCGCCATTAGAAGCTGATGTTTCAATGCCGTTAGAAAATGGATTAAAGTATAAACAGCCATTGGCACCTGGCACACCTGCTTCCATATCACAATTATCGCCGCCATAACCTAATAACGCATTCTTTAATGGCACAATTAATGTGTCTGGGTTACTGACATAATCAAGTTTTGAATTGGAATAAGCAAAACCAGTTTCCCAGTTATAGCCATTATCAAATTTACCTTCTAGATCTGCAGCAATACGGTAAGTTTTATAGTCTAGACCACCTTCACTTGAGGGACCCTCAACACCTACAGTACGACCAATATAAGCGACACGGTCTAACGACGGATGAGGAGCACTAGCAAATTCTGGATTGCCAGCCACTAATGCTTGCCATGCAGGATGATAAGTCGGTACATAACGGTCGGAAAAATCAACAAGCTTTTGTGGTGGATACGAAGGTGAGCCATAAGTGGTAGGCACCTCGGTCTCTGAATATAACACTTCAACATGCAGATTAACGCCACTTTTAAAGTCGTGACTTAATTCGCTAAATACTTTCAGATGTGTATCACCATCATTCAAAGCTGAATAGGGACTATATTGGAATTTACATACACCCGCGATAGTTCCCCCTAATAATTCACAGCCAGGATCTATCAAGTATTTAGGTTGTGAATTATCACCGAGCCAAGCCGCATTAAATATTGATGGTGGATTACCTATTGATGACCAACCCCCTTGTGGGTTAGTGGCAAAGTCTTGTACCGCCCAATCTTTATCTCTGGTGTTGATGGTATTGGTTTTATCATAGCTAACAGAAGTTACCCAATGCGTATCATCATTGCCTAGTCCCCAAATGAAACCTAAGCCGTAATCGCCATCACTATCTTGTAAGCTTTTATAGTCAGCTTTTACTTCTAGGCCTTCGAAATCACTTCGGGTTGAAAAGTTAACTACACCTGCAATGGCATCAGAGCCATATATAGCGGCTGCACCTTCTTTTAACATGTCGACTCGTTTAACCGCCATAGAAGGAATGTCTTGGGTGTTAACATAAAACATTTGTTGATCAACAATAGCGTAAGGGTTGAAGGTATGTCTTTTGCCGTTAATTAGCACTAAGGTACGGCCTGCTCCTAGTCCTCTTAAATTGATATTGGAAGTACCTTCAGTACCATTAGAGCCATATTGATTTGAATTACCTTGAATACCAGAGCTAATTGACAATTTCTGAGTCAATTCAACAATAGAGGGAGAGCCAATTTTTTCTAAATCAGCTCGACTAATCGTTTGCACAGGTGCTGAGGTTTCTAGTGCCGAACCTTTTAAATGAGAACCAATAACTTGTATTTTCTCAATATCGTTTTTATTTGTCTCTTTTACTTCTTCAGCATACAAAGCACTACTTGCCATAATTCCAAGCGCTGCGCTAATAGCGATAGTTATGGAGTTTCGTTTTAGTCTGGTATTTTTCATCGGTTTCCCCTGTTATTCATTTTATTTTATTTTATTTTATTTTGATTATAATATTTTCAATTAATGACTGTTTTTCCTCCAACAGCTATTAATTGTTCTGCTTACTGCACTAAATCACCCTTAAGGTTTTGCTTGCATAGTCATGATAATTCAATCGTTATAAAGGCTAAGTACAAAAGCCTATACCGCACTGCATTGACCATATTCTGCGTTACAAAATCACTTATTAACCTGACTGAATAAGGCCAATACCTAAGCCAGTCAAATCAAAAACATCCTAAAAAAACACTGCATTCAGAAATGAATTTAACTGATACTAATTCTGCGTAGCGGAATATGCAAGTACTTTATTTGGCCAGTGATTCCACTAACCTCAATTTAACCTACATTAACAAAAATAATATAAAGCTAAAAATAAAACTAATAACATTACACTAGTAAGAATCTAGTAAGAGAATATTTAGTCAGCGAATATAATGTGAATAGCTGCAATTACATCTTGATATTTACTCAACCCTATGTTCCACTGTGCGGAATGCAAAGCTTTTACAATAGGGTTGAAAAATGATTCGAGATCAAGAAATGTTGGATCAGTTTCTAGACAGTATTTCAAAATTCGTTAGAGAGCGGTTAGTTCCTGCGGAAAATGAAGTAGCAGAAAACGATGCTATTCCAGATGATATTGTTCAAGAGATGAAAGCGATGGGTTTGTTTGGTATGACAATCCCAGAAGAATATGATGGCTTAGGTCTAACGATGGAGGAAGAAGCGCTGGTTGCTATTGAGTTAGGCCGAACATCACCTGCTTTTCGCTCCCTCATTGGTACTAACAACGGTATTGGCTCGGCCGCTATTGTGTTTGATGGCACTGAAAAACAAAAACAAACTTATTTACCTAAATATGCCTCGGGTGAAATTATCGGTGCTTTTTGTTTAACTGAACCCGATGTCGGCTCTGACGCCTCTGCTGTAAAAACCTCGGCAATAAAGCAAGGCAATGAGTATATTATTAATGGTACCAAGCGTTATATTACTAACGCGCCAAGAGCTGGAACATTTACCGTGATGGCTCGCACCGATCCATCGATTAAAGGCGCTAAAGGAATATCAGCTTTTATAGTAGACGCGTCAACGCCTGGTATTACCCTTGGGCCCAAAGATAAAAAAATGGGTCAGCAAGGCTCTCATACCTGTGATGTTATTTTTGAGAATTGCCGTGTACCTGCCGAAAATATTATTGGTGGTGTTGCAGGCAAAGGCTTTATAACGTCAATGAAAGTATTAGACAGAGGTCGCCTGCATATTTCAGCATTAAGTGTCGGTATTGCCGAGCGATTAATTGACGATGCCTTAAGATACGCCATAGATAGAACGCAATTTGGTAAACCTATTGCTGAGCACCAAATGATTCAAGTAATGTTAGCAGACAGTAAGGCTGAAGCTTATGCGGCTAAATGCATGGTACTTGATGCAGCAAGACAAAAAGATTTAGGCAAAAAAATAACCACAGAAGCTTCTTGTTGTAAGTTATTTGCCACAGAAATGGTGGGAAGAGTCGCTGACAAAGCCGTACAAATTCACGGCGGTGCTGGCTACATTTCAGAATACGCCGTAGAAAGACTTTATCGTGACGTCAGATTATTTCGATTATACGAAGGCACGACACAGATCCAACAAATGATCATTGCCAAAAATATGATCAAAGACATTCAATAAATTAAGACCAACGAAGGATTTGCACAATGAATTTAAACTTTACCGCCCAAGAAAAAGACTTTCAACAAGAAGTGCAGCAATTTTTGCAAGAAAAGTTACCGAAAGATATCGCTGAAAAAACCAAGAACGCATTACATTTATCTAAAGATGAATGTAATCAGTGGCAAAAAATACTCTACAAACAAGGCTGGGCCGGTGTTAATTGGCCAGTTGAGCATGGTGGAACGGGTTGGACACCAACACAAAAATATATTTTTGCTAATGAATGTGCCAAAGCCGGTGGCCCTGATGTGATCCCTTTTGGTCTAAAAATGGTGGCCCCTGTTGTTTATACCTTTGGTAATGAAGAACAAAAGCAACGTTTTTTGCCTGACGTATTAGCCAGTAATGTTTGGTGGTGTCAGGGTTATTCAGAACCAGGTGCAGGCTCTGATCTTGCATCGGTTAGAACAACAGCGGTAAAAGAAGGCGATGAATATGTTGTTAACGGCACCAAAACATGGACAACCTTAGGCCAACATGCTGATTGGATATTCTGTTTAGTCAGAACCGGTGAGCCGAGCGTTAAAAACCAAGAAGCCATTAGTTTCCTATTAATTAACATGAACGACCCTAAAATAACGGTATCACCGATTATTACCATTGATGGTCGACATGAAGTTAATGAGGTTCATTTTGATAATGCCCGTGTGCCTGCGATTAATCTTATCGGTGAAGAAGGTCAAGGTTGGACCTACGCTAAAGTGCTATTAACCCATGAGCGAACCGGTATCGCTCGCGTTGCTATCTCTAAAGATCGCCTCGTACAATTAAAAGCCTTGGCGCAAACATCGCCTGATGGCGATAATAAGTTAATGGAAGACGCTATTTTTGCGCAAAAAGTTGCCCAAGTAGAAATCGATTTATTAGCCTTAGAATATACTGAATTACGCACACTTTCTGCTATCAGCACAGGCCAAGCACCAGGGCCAGAGTCTTCCATTTTAAAAATTGTTGGGACACAAATTATCCAAGCCATTGACGAATTGTATGTCGAAGCCGCTGGATATTACGCAATGCCATTTGTTCCTCATCAGTTCCATGATGACTTTGACGGACAAAGCATTGGTCCTGATATGGCAACGAACAGTGCATTACGTTACTTTAATAATCGCAAAGCTTCCATATATGGCGGTAGTAACGAAATTCAAACTAACATTATCAGCAAAGCCGTTTTAGGCCTTTAAATTAGCATTAGGAGTTTACTATGGACTTTTCGTTAAACAACGAACAACAAATGATTCAAGATAGTGTATCAAAGTTTATTCTCAACGATTACGATTTTGATACGCGTCGAAAAATACTGGCATCAAAGACAGGTTTTAGTCAAGAAAATTGGCGTTTATTTGCTGAACTTGGTTGGTTAATGCTGCCATTTACCGAAGAAGACGGCGGTTTAGGCGGCTCTATGGTCGACCTTATGTTGGTCATGGAAGAGTTTGGCAAAGGCATGGTTGTTGAACCTTTCCTTGCAACGGCGGTTATGTCTGGTGGTTTAATTGCCTTAGCCGGTGATACAGTGCAAAAAGACGATTACTTACCCAGAATAATGGCAGGTGAGCTGCAAATGGCTTTTGCCTATGCCGAGCCACAAAGTCGTTATCAATTAAACAACGTACAATGTCGTGCTATCGAAAACGAGGGTGAATTTGTTATTACCGGTCAAAAGTCGGTGGTATTAAATGGTAATCATGCTGATACTTTAATTGTTGCCGCACGTACTTCTGGTGCAACAAGTGACGACAATGGCATCAGCTTATTCCTGGTTGACGCTAATCACCCGAGCATTAAACGTGAAGGTTATGCCAATGTTGACGGCCATCAAGCGGCTGACATTTGGTTTGACAATACCCCTACCCTAGACTTGTTAGGTGAGCTAGATAATGCCTTGCCTGCCATGAACAATATTATTGATAAAGCGACATTAGCGATTTGCGCCGAAGCCGTTGGCGCGATGGAAATCGCCCATCAGCGTACCTTAGAATATGCTAAAACACGTAAACAGTTTGGCCGCACGATTGGCTCTTTCCAAGCGATTCAGCACCGTTTAGTTAATATGTTTATCGAGCATCAACAGGCTAAATCTATACTGTTAATGGCGGTATTAAAAATGGACAGTAATAATGGCAGTGATGCAAAAGCATTGTCAGCGGCAAAAAGTCGTATTGGCAAAGCAGCGAGCTTAGTCGGTCGTGAAGCAATACAACTGCACGGTGCTATAGGCATGACAGACGAGCTTGATGTTGGTCATATCTTTAAACGTTTAACCACCATTCAATTTTTGTTTGGTAGCACTGATGCTCATACCAAACGCTTTGCCGCTTTGTAACGCTTTCTCGTTAACCTTAGTCGCTAGCATTTGTCGTTACCATCGTTGTTAGCGATTAACTCAGCCGCTCATTATCTCTTAACGATTAGCGCTATAAAAATGCCTTGAATTGATTACATCCAATTCAAGGCATTTTTTTTCATCTCAGCTTAGGTACTAAATTCGCCAACAAGATTTATCTGCACAACAACTCAGGCAGAGAAAAACAGGGGCTAAATACCCGCTCAAAATCGAATTCCCTTTGCTTTACTTAGGTTAGGTTAGGTCAGATTAGAATAGGTTTTATTTATCCTCTATAAAAGCTAAACATTGCGCATTGTTACCTTGAAAAACAACTCGGTCAGCTTTTAATCCTAACTGGTATTGGTACATAGGATCATAATACTCACTAAGCAAGGGTTTTAACCAATCTAAGTGATACGCTAGTTGACCCTTTTGCTGCTGAGATAAGGCCATACTCTGTATTTGCTTTAATTGACCATAACGTTCTGTACCTAAGCGTTTACGTACTTTGAATAAACCTTGGGCTAAATACTCACTAAAGGCAATAAAACCTTGTTCTTCACCATAGGCGAGTTGGTATTGGGCGGTCATTTTTATGATATATTCTTGGTATATCTGTTCAAGTCGATAATCTAAACTTTCTTCAATCACCACCACTGGCGCTAACGTCATTGCTTGGCGTAAACTTTCTGGTAAATGCACGCTACCAATTAATCTGCCTTCATCTTCCAAGACTAACCGTTGCGCTAAAGAAAACTTACCTTGGATGTATTGTTCAGCCAATTTGTTTTCAAAATTTATTTGATTGGCTTGCGCGGTAACAAAACCGCCAAAACTTGAGCCTCGATGACCGGCCGCGCCTTCTAAATCTAAACTGTTTGCACAATGGGCCAGAAAAGGCGTTTTTCCACTGCCGGTATTACCCGCTAAAATCGTTAAGGGGTGTAAGGCAAGTTGCTCCAATTCGTTCAATAAAAACTGACGCAGTGCTTTGTAGCCTCCGGTAATCAATGGGTAGTTAACCCCTGACTCTTTTAACCAGCCTTGCACCGTTTGTGAACGTAAACCACCACGAAAGCAATATAAATAACCTTGCGGGTTTTCCTGGGCAAAGTTTTGCCAGTGTGCCAGTCGGCTTGCTTTGCTCTGTCCACAAACAAGGGCATTACCCAAAGTAATCGCGGCGGCTTGGCCTTTATTTTTATAACAAAGACCAACTTCAGCGCGTTCATCATTATTCATTAACGGATGATTAATCGACTGACCAAAAGCGCCCTTTTCAAATTCAATCGGTGCGCGTACATCCATTAAAGGCAGTTTATTAGCAATAATAGTACGAAAATCAGCGCTATCGGCGCGCGCTGTTGCTGAACTTTTGATGGCCATTACACTAAGCTTACCGTGGGTGAAGTGGTTGTAACAACTTCGCCAATAGGTTGAAGATTCAAACCATTTTCTTGACATAAGGCTTCAAAAGCTTGCTTACCTGCTGGCTTAACCGCAACAAGTAACCCGCCACTGGTTTGAGGATCGCACAAAAGTATTTTCTGTTTTGGGCTTAACGGCCCAACATGTTCGCCATAACTGGTAAAGTTTCGTTCACAGCCACCAGGTACGCAGCCTTGGTCGATGTAATCATCAACAAAATCAAGACGGGGTACTCGCTCAAAATCAAGCACAGCCGAAACATCACTGCCTTGACACATTTCCAAAAGATGCCCTAACAGCGCAAAACCTGTCACATCTGTCATGGCGGTTACTGTGTCTAGTGCTGCAAATTCTTGCCCAATAGTATTTAAAGTTTTCATCACTTGCGGCGCTATATCGGCATGTTCAGGTAACAATTTACCTTGTTTTTCTGCTGTGGTTAAAATACCAATACCTAAGGGTTTAGTTAAATATAAAAGGTCACCGACCTCGGCGGTATTATTTCGCTTAATCTGCGCGTTATTAATCAGGCCAGTAACCGCTAAGCCAAAAATAGGCTCTGGTGCATCAATTGAATGACCGCCCGCTAACGGAATACCGGCTTCAGCACAAATAGCTCTAGCGCCATCCAGTACTTGTTGGGCGATTTCTGGTGCTAAAATATTAACCGGCCAACCCAAAATAGCTATCGCCATCAGGGGTTTTCCGCCCATGGCGTAAACATCGCTAATAGCGTTACAGGCAGAAATTTTACCAAAGTCAGTTGGGTCATCAACAATCGGCATAAAAAAATCTGTGGTGGAGATCACGGCTTGGTCATTGCCAATATCGAAAACGGCTGCATCATCTTTGGTGCTATTACCCACTAACAGTGAGTTATTCACCGGCAAAGTAAGTGATGACTTTAGCATCACGTCAAGTACCGATGGTGAAATTTTGCAGCCACAGCCTGCGCCGTGTGAGTATTGAGTCAAGCGAATTTTTGTCATGATGTCTCGTATGAAAGAGTAGCAGGTGCCTAATTTACAGTAATACCTGCCCTGTTACACCTGCCGATTACTATTTATAACCTGCCGCTTAACTTGCAGATATACTTTGTTTAACTAATAGTGCCGCTATTTCATGTTGTGCATAGACAAACGAGCTAATGTTAATGCCTGCCAATTCGCTTTTTTCTTCTAAGGTGTTCACTTTCACTATTAAGTTTGCCTTAGGATAGTAATTAAGCACAGCTTCACAAATAATTTGCTTATTTCTCAAAGAATTGGCAGTAACAATAATGCTACTGCTTTGTTCTACCTTTAATGACTCTAATACGGGCTTTTTGTCTAAGTGACCAAAATAGGCATTATAACCACGCTTTCTTGCCAGTAATACATGCTGTAAATCATCAGAAATAATTAAAAAATCAATGCCTTTACTGGTCAGTTCTTTCGCCACAATTCGGCCCAAAATAGCAAAACCACAAACAATAGTATGGTTGCTTGCATCTACCGCGGTTATTTTGTCTGCTTCAAAATATTCAACCACAAAAATGGCGGCTAACTTATAAATATTACTGACCATAAAAGGCGTTAATATCATAGATAACACCGTGATCAATATGAGGAAGCTGCCTAAATTTTCTGAGAGAATATTTTGACTGATTGCCAAGGCAAAAATAGCGAAAGAAAACTCTCCTACTTGGCACAAAGCAATAGCCGATTTTATCGATTCACTTTTATTCGCTTTTGCTCTCATTAGAAAATAAACGATAATAGCTTTTATTATCATCACCAAGGCTAATATACCCAGTACCCAATGTAAGTTGCTGATAAAAAATAACACATCGATTTTTGTGCCAATAGAAAAGAAAAACGCCCCTAATAATAAATCTTTATATGAGGATATGTCTGATTCTACTTTTATGTGGAATTTAGTTTCTGCGATGATCATACCCGCAATAAATGCGCCTAAAGAATAAGTAAAGCCCATTTCATGAGCAATCAGTGAAGCACCCAACACAATAGTAAATACCGAACTTAAAAATAACTCTTCCATGCGCGCATTTGCTGAGAAATGCAGTAACCAAGTAATGATTTTTTTGCCAATAGTAAACATGAAAATAATGATAAGGCTGGCATAAAAAAGCGTTTTTAATAAAATATCAACTAGCGATAATTCATTATTGGATAAAAAACCCATTAATAATAAAATAGGGATCACCGCCAAGTCTTGAAAAACTAAGATAGCAACTGACTTTTTACCATAAGGGGTAACAATATCTTTTGATTTTTTCAAATAGGGTAATACGATAGCCGTTGAGGATAAGCTAAATGAAAGCGCAATAATTAATGACGATATCGGTTCAACATTAAAACCATAAAAGGCAATAATAAAAATAACAATAGAGCTAAAAGCAACCTGTATAAAACCATTAAAAAATATCAGTTCTTTCATTTTACCCAGCTTAGAAAATGACATTTCCAAACCAATAGTAAACATAAGAAAAACAATACCAAATTCTCCAATTAGCTCAAGAGAGTGAGGTGTGGTGCTGCCATTAAAATCAAAAAAATTACTGACAATAGTGCCAGTAATAATATAACCAATAATATGCGAAATAGAGAATTTGGTTAATACAATATTGATAACGCTCGCTAGCGCCAAGGATACAGCAATAATAACAAGTATGGAGTCCATCTAAGCCCTTAAATTAACCTGACTATTTATATCAGTAATTAAAAATTTATCTGATAAGTTATATGCACATTACAGACCACTAAAGAAATAAAAGCAATACACCAGCAATGCACTAAGTGATGAAAATAATTATTTTAATTCAATAAGTTAAAAATAAATAGTAATAATTCTGTGCATTAAATTTTTATCTGATGCTTACTCTTAATGCACGCGCACCATTATAGTGCAACTAGAGGGCTATATTAATCATTAATTAACTGAGGAGTTAAGCACAAAGCTTAAGCCAAAAAGCAATAAATTGATCGATGGATGGGTAATAAAGTGAATGAATATCGATATTGTCTTGAAGTTAGGTTCAAGCGAAAACTACAAGCCTGTAACAAAATCTGTTACAGGCTCGAAACTAGTTATTATTAATCTAAGCACTGGCTATTTTCAATGACTCCTGCGTAAATCACCTAACACGTAGCGCATTGAAAAAAGTGTTGTCGACCATTAATTGAAAGCTGTTTTTCAGCATAAGTATCAGTTTACGAAAAAGCCATTAACCAGTTATCGCTATGGTTTTAGTTAAGAGCATCATTTTACCCTATTGCAATGCTCAACTAGGATGCTTCTGCGGTTGTAATATTAAGGTTTTAACTCCAATTCAATAAATAGCCGCAAGTTTCCATTTATATCTTTTTTTATGTTTTTATGTTTTTTCATTTCAGTTTTCTAGCTATGCTTGTTATACCTTAACTGAAGTAGTGGAATGCATGACGCTACGACAAAATTAATCGCCTATGTTAATTATATTAGCAAAAGTATTTAGACACTGAGCTGACTGTGCTCAACATTAGTGTCTAAATGACTGATATCTGAATGACTAATATTTGAATGACTAATATTTGAATAAATAGGATCTAAGTACTTTTCAATGGTCTATTTTCAACCCTTTTTGAATTCATGATAAAAATTAATTAGACCAACTGTTGAGCTATCATATGAGTCATTAACATAGTTTGATTCAAGCTCTGCCTGTATTTTAATCGCTAATCCTTTACCCAACTCAACCCCCCATTGATCAAAAGAACAAATTTGCAGAATAATCCCTTGAACAAATATTTTATGCTCATAGAGGGCAATCAAACTCCCTAATGAACGAGGAGAAATACGCTTCATTAATATCGTATTGGTTGGACGATTACCTTGATGAATTTTATGAGGAGCGACTTTATTGATGTAATCTGGTGTTCGCCCTTTAGCTTTTAAGTCTGCTCTTACCTGTTCTTCATTTACCCCTTGCATTAATGCTTGTGTTTGTGCAAAAAAGTTCGCCATTAAGGTCTCATGGTGTCCTTCAATCGGCGTAACACTTTCAACTGAACCGATGAAATCAGCAGGCACTACATTATTACTTTGGTGTAAATATTGGTAAAAAGCATGCTGCCCATTAATACCGAGTTCACCCCAGATAGAAGGAACCGTTGGGTAAGTGATGGTTTCGCCATTCATGGTAACCGACTTACCGTTACTTTCCATTTCAGCCTGTTGTAGATAAGCTGAAAGCATATGTAATGACTGATCGTAGGGAAGAATAGCCTGTGATCTTGCGCCTAAAAAAGTACAGTTCCAAACACTTAATAGGGCGAGAATAACCGGGGCATTTTTTTCTAGTGGCGCACTACAAAAATGATTATCTATTTCATGAGCACCTTCAAGTAATTCGATGAAACGCTCGAAACCTAAATCTAACGCTATCGGTAAGCCAATTGCCGACCATAATGAAAAGCGGCCACCAACCCAATCCCACATATCAAAAATATTTTCAGGGGCGATACCAAACTCTGTCGCATTCTTCTTATTAGAAGAAACGGCTACAAAATGTTGTGCGATAGCTGATTGATCAAATGACGAGGCAACTAGCCAATTCATTGCAGTTTTCGCATTGGTCATGGTTTCTTTGGTGGTAAAGGTTTTGCTCGAGACAATAAACAACACTGTTTCTGGATTTAACGGCCTTAGCACGTTGGCAATCTGGGTCCCGTCAACGTTTGAAACATAGTGAACGTTAATACGGTTATCGCTATATTGCTTTAACGCTTCAGTAACCATTTGTGGCCCCAGATTAGAGCCACCCACACCGATATTGACTACGTCAGTTATTCGTTGTCCAGAATAACCTTTCCATAACCCTTCGCGCACTTTGTCGGTAAAAGACTTCATGTGCAGCAAGGCATTATTTACTTGTTCACTAACCTCCTTGCCGTCAATAATGATTGATTTATTTGAACGGTCGCGCAATGCTGTATGAAGTACGGCACGATCTTCAGTATAATTGATCGGCTCGCCACTAAACATTTTCTCTCGCCAGCCTTCAATATCGCAATCTCTCGCTAGCTCAATTAAATTATCGACTGTTTCTTTTGATATTAGGTTTTTTGAATAGTCCAACATAAATGGTGACAGCTTAATAGAAAACTGCTCAAAGCGGGCACTGTCATTGGCAAACAATTCACTCATATGTTGTTGTTTCATAAAGCTTGCATGGCTGACCAATTTTTTCCAACTCGCCAGTGAAGTTCTAGGTGTCATTTTCATCTCCGTTTCTCGTGTACAGCTAATATCAAAAGAATTTTTCTATTTATTATTTATTGCTTATTACTTATTGCTGAAAATCACCTATTGGAGCTCAACAGCGCTATTGCGGTATTAACCACGTGCTCTACGGTAAAGCCAAAGTGATTAAGGAGCTGATTACCCGGCGCAGATTCACCAAAGCTGCTCATACCAATAACCTTGCCGTTTCTGCCAACATATTTATACCAAAAATCAACATGTGCTGCTTCTATGGCTATTATTGATTTAACGTCACTGGGCAGCACAGACTCTTGATATTTATCGCTTTGTCTGTCAAAAACATTAGTACTGGGCATAGAAACGACTCGCACTTGTACACCTGATTGGCTTAAACGTTCTGCAGCGTCTACCGCTAAACTGACTTCAGAGCCGGTTGCGATTAAAATAAGTTCAGGCTTGTTCTGGCAAGCTTTTAGTATATAGCCACCTTTGGCAATATTATTTACCTGTGCGTTATCACGGTGTTGGTGTGACAAATTTTGACGGCTAAAAATTAATGCTGACGGGCCATTTTGTTTGGTGATCGCTGATTTCCAAGCCACCGCTGACTCAACCGCATCACAAGGTCGCCAAGTTATTAAATTGGGCGTCATGCGCAAGTTAGCTATTTGCTCTATGGGTTGATGAGTTGGCCCATCTTCTCCTTGTGCAATAGAGTCATGGGTGTAGACGAAAATATTTTGAATAGACATCAAAGCTGACATTCTTACCGCATTACGGGCATATTCCATAAACATCAGGAAAGTTGCCCCATAATTAATAAAACCGTTATGCAATGAAATACCGTTCATGATGCCGCTCATCCCGAATTCGCGAACACCGTAAAAAAGGTAATTTCCATCCGCATCATCTCCCGTAATACCTTTAGAGCCTGACCATAAGGTGAGGTTTGAACCAGCTAAATCTGCTGAGCCACCTAATAGCTCAGGTAACAATTTTCCGTATGCTTCAATCGAATTCTGTGATGCTTTTCGACTGGCTATATTTTGGCCATCTTTTTGACATTGAGCGATAAACAAATCAGCATTTTTTTCAAATAACGCGGGTAAGTTTTGTTCAATAACACGACGTTGATATTCATTGCCCAATTCGGGATGGGCTTGCTTATATTTTGTAAAAAGTTGTTGCCATTGTTTTTCTTGCTCAACCCCTGATTTTTTGGCGTCCCAGCTAGCATAAATATCTGCAGGGATTTCAAAAGGAGCATGCGGCCAGTTTAAAAAGTTGCGGGTTGCTGCTATCTCATCTTCCCCTAACGGTGAGCCATGACAGTCGTGTGAGCCTGACTTGTTAGGTGAGCCAAATCCTATAATAGTTTTACAGCAGATCAGCGTTGGCTTATCAGTGACAAGTTTAGCTTGTTCAATCGCTTGTTGAATTTGTACTGGGTCATGGCCATCAACATCAGCAATAACATGCCAGTTGTAAGCGGCAAAGCGCGCTGGGGTGTTATCGGTAAACCATCCCTTTACATCGCCATCAATCGAAATACCGTTATCGTCCCAAAATACCACTAATTTACCTAGGCCTAATGTACCCGCTAACGAACAAACTTCATGAGATATACCTTCCATTAGGCAACCATCACCTAAAAAGCAATACGTATAATGATCAACAATTTCAAACGTTTTACGATTAAAATGTGCCGCTAGCGTTTTTTCAGCAATCGCCATACCAACGGCATTTGATAAACCAGCGCCTAACGGACCTGTTGTGGTTTCTACGCCTGGGGTATAGCCATATTCTGGGTGACCAGGAGTTTTAGAGTGTAACTGTCTAAATTGTTTTATTTGCTCAATGGGTAAGTCATAGCCAGATAAATGTAACAATGAATAAGTTAACATCGAACCATGGCCATTACTTAAAACAAACCTGTCTCGGTCTGACCAATTGGGGTTATTTGGGTTATGTTTTAAAAAGTCATTCCATAATACTTCAGCAATATCTGCCATCCCCATGGGGGCACCTGGGTGACCAGATTTTGCTTGTTGTACAGCATCCATGCTTAACGCACGAATAGCATTGGCTAACTGTTGTCGAGTAGTCATTTTGTGATCCTGTTTTGATAATGAATTGCTTACTTAGTTACTATCTGTCGGCAAGAGGTAAGCTATGGAATGTGGGATGAAAAAGCAGTATGGCCAAATGACGATAAGGGGATTTATCACTTGACCATACAAGCCATAATTATTTTATTACACGGCAGTTTTTTGAGATATTAATGAAGTAACCAGTGTTTCCAACGACTTTTGGTCCGCCGAAAACTGGGTAATTCCACTGACAAGTTTCTCTTTTGCCATCGGATCATTTTCGTGTTGGCAAGTAAAGCGCTCTTCATCTAGCGGCTCTATCTCAGTACGAGGTTTAACGGCAATATCATCGGCATTTAACTTAACAACAAGTTCGCCTTCTGTTTCTTGTAGTTGCGTTAACAAGGTAGGAGAAATCGTTAACAAATCACAACCAGCAAGTTCAATGATTTCACGAGTATTTCTAAAGCTTGCGCCCATAATTACTGTGCTATATCCATAAGATTTATAATAATGATAAATACGTGTTACCGATTGAACGCCAGGATCATCAGCACCGATAAAGTCTTTATTTTCGTTCTGTTTATACCAATCTAATATTCGTCCGACAAAAGGCGAAATTAAAGTAACCTTTGCTTCCGCACATGCAATCGCCTGAGCCATACTAAATAACAGTGTTAAATTACAAGAAATACCTTCTTTCTCTAACTGCTCAGCGGCTTTAATGCCCTGCCAGGTTGCCGCTAACTTGATTAAAATTCGATCTTTGTTAATACCGGCGGCTTGATATAAGGCAATTAACTTTCGACCTTTTTCAATACTTGCCTGCGTATCATAAGAAAGTCGAGCGTCAACTTCGCTGGAAATTCTCCCTGGAATAATTTTCAGTATTTCACAACCAAAATTAACAATCAGTTGATCGCAAACATCATCCACCTGACCCTGAGTTTTAGCTATCGCGTCATCAATTAGATGTTGGTACTGTGGTAACTTTGCTGCTTGTAAAATTAATGATGGATTGGTGGTTGCATCAATAGGGTTTAGTTCTTTGATTGAATCAACATCGCCGCTATCAGCGACAACTATCGTTACTTTTTTCAATTGTTCTAATAAGTTCATGTTAGTCCTATAAAAGAGTTAATTTGATAATTTTACTAACGGCTTTATCACTGAGTTTTAACCGTTTAATTAATTACATTTTTGCTGAAATTTTGTTGCAATTATAAAGCGTTAATAGCGGGTGTTTTTGCTTTTAACGCTAAATATTATCGACACTTCACAGTGATTTTTTGTGGTTTTGCCAAGCAAACGCTAAGCTTTTTTATTTACTACAGGCTAGTTACTTGATTAAAAATAACCTTTCAAACTAGTGTAAAGCTTGCGATATGTTTGATATTGCGGCTGATAGTAAGTAGACATGGCACTATCACTCTCAATAACTTTAGTGATCTTGCCTGGCTGACAAACACTTTGCGGTGACTCTTTTGATATGGCTATTCGTGCTAAGCGCGCAGCACCAAAAGCAGGACCCACTTCCCCCCCTTCCCGGTAGATCAGTGGCTGATTTAGTACACTTGCTAATATTTTTCCCCATAATTGACTTCGAGCACCACCGCCAATTACCGACACTTGACCTATTTCAGTACCACCGTCCAACAACACTTGCTGTGCGTCGGCAAAAGCAAATGCAACGCCTTCTAAAACGGCACGCCCTAATGTGCTGCGCGTAGAATTATGTGATAAACCAAAAAATACACCTTTAGCATTAGGATTATTATGGGGCGTACGCTCACCAGATAAATAGGGTAAAAAAGTAACCGCACAGGGTTTAGTAAAATCCTCAGTTTCCACTTCATCTAATAAAGCTTTTTCATTAGCGGCTCCGGTCAGTTTAGTTACCCAACTTAAACAACTCGCTGCACTAAGAATAACTGACATTTGATGCCAAGTTTCAGGAATACAATGACAGAAAGTATGAACTGCACCATCGGTATTCGACTGATAGTCTTTATTAGCGACAAAGAAAACGCCTGACGTGCCTAAAGACAAAAAGGCTTCGTTCGGATTAATCACACCAATACCAGCTGCTCCAGCGGCATTATCACCCGCACCCGCCGCTACCGGCACCTGCTTAACACCCCACTGCTTAGCTACGCTAGCACGCAATATTCCAGTAACTTCTGTGCCTTCAAATAATTCAGGCATATGAGACTTATCTAAATCAGTTGCCGCTAGCATTTCATCTGACCACTGTCGATTTGCAACATCTAGCCATAGCGTGCCAGAGCTGTCTGACATATCTGAGGCATAATCACCGGTCATTAATAGACGAAGGTAGTCTTTGGGTAAGAGAACTTTTTTTATTTTATCAAACAGATGAGGTTCATTTTTTTTCACCCATGCCAGTTTCGGTGCTGTAAAGCCAGGCATAGCGATGTTGCCGGTAATATCACGACTATTGGTTATTCTTTGCTCTATTTCAGCACATTCAGTATAACTACGACCATCATTCCATAAAATGGCTGGACGAATAATATTGTCATTATCATCGAGTAAGGTTGCACCGTGCATTTGCCCCGACAAGCCAATGGCCTTTACGTCAGAGAGTGCTTTACCATGCTCAGCTTTTAATTGAGCCATCGCAAAGTTTGTTGCCTGCCACCAATGTTTAGGGTCTTGCTCTGACCATAAGTTTTCTAGACGAGATATTGTTAATGAAGACGAAGCTTGCCCGATAAGCTGCTCATCCTCTGCAAGTATAACAATTTTAACGCCAGAAGTTCCTAAATCGATTCCTAAATACATAAACCTATCTCTTTGTTTTATCGTTGTTTTTATTGTTGTCTTTTATAATGCAACTCTAATTGCTTTCCCTTTTAAGATAAAGGATTAGTTACCTTTAATCGTCAAACGGGGACGTTTTTATAAAATCAAAACGAATACTGCTGATAAGCATAGAAAACCAAAAAATTCTAAGCCTACAAAACGTGTCACATTGCCAAGGCAGCCGTTACTGCAATAAATTAAATAAAATGACAAAAAACCTGTGAAGCTCTGCCTATACGTTATTGGCGAGAACGCTAGGTTGTGCTTTATTTATTAAATAATGTTCAATTTCCTCAAGCGAGGTAAAAATACCATCAGCAATACTAAACTTAGGATCGGCAATGTCTTCAGGTATGACATAAGTCGTAATTGCTGCTGCTTTTCCTGAGATCATGCCAGTAACGCTATCCTCAATAATTATGCATTGCTCTTTGTTTGACTTTAGTTGTGTCATAGCGCTTAAATACACAGCTGGATGGGGCTTTCCATACTTTTCGTTATCCGCACTACAAATCACGGTAAAAAAATCCCTAATCGACAAGTGATCTAGCACTGCATTAATGACGGGAACGCTAGAGGATGTTGCTAAACCGATGTTGAAATTATTTTTTTTCAAATAGTTCAGTAAGCTGTATAAACCGGCTTTAGCTTGTCCTTGCTCACGAATATGGCTAATTACCGAATGCATAATATTTTGTTGTAGCTCAATATTCGATATCGGCAGATCAAAACGTCGGCACCAAGTATCAGCTAAGTCGTCTAATTTTCGCCCCATAGTATAATTAATACAGTCATCTATAGTAATTTTGACCTTGTATTTACTAAGTTCTTCTATTTGCGCCTGACGCCAGAATGGTTCTGAGTCAATCAGTACACCGTCCATATCGAAAATAACAGTTTTTATATTCATAAATTAATATCCATAAAATTTGTACCATCATATATAGTGAGCCAAACCCGTTACTAAAACGCAATTAAGCATGTGGATTACTATTTTTTTGATTTCAGGAACTACCGCAAGAATTATAATAATTCCTTTTACAAGCTTTTGCAGATAACCAAAAATATTCATTTACGTTGAAATAATAGCTAAAATTAAAACTCCAACCCTGCTATTAAATAAAGCCCTGCGCCCTAAAGTTAAACTTGCAGCACCCATAGCAATCAGCCCACAAGTCATAACACTCACTAATATAAAAGGAGGACAGCACTGCGTTTAACTATTTTAACAACACCTGTAGCTGTTATAAAACCTGCTAACTTAGTACTCTACAATCAATAGGTTGAGAGACTAAGCTTAGTTTCATTTCGCTTAATATGCTGTAGATCAGCTAGCCCATATGATTTATTTTTAGATATAATTCATTAATTTTATCTCGCAACATGATCTCAAATTCAGCTTTCTCAGCAAGCTTGCCAAAAAGCATGCTGTTCTGAGAGTAAACTTTAATAGGATCGTCACTTGCGTACATATTAGTCACTAATTGCTTATCGATAATGCCATCTTGGTATTGATAAGGTAGCGCACTTTCATGCCATTTCTTTAAGAAAATAAAGAATAATGCCGGTAACATTGCGGTTGCTTCAGGCGATTTATTATTTTGATAACAGTCAATTAGTGTCGGTGTAATCATTGCTGGTATTTTAGAAAAACCATCCGCCGCAACCCGTTGATTCGTATCCTTGATGTTAATATTCGCAAAACGTTCAAGCACAATATCACGGTAGCTAAACAAATCTATTTCATTACTATTTAAACTTGGAATAACATCTTCAGTGATATAATCAAAGGCCATATTATAAATAAAATCGATAGCAACACTTTCATATATAAAGGATTTACCTAATAATGTTCCTGCCCATGCGATGCAGCTGTGCGAGGCATTTAAAATCCGAATCTTAGCTTCTTCATAAGGCACAACAGATTCAACCACTTCTACCCCTACTGAAGCTAAATTAGGCCATGGTGTAATAAAGTTATCTTCAATCACCCATTGTATATATGACTCCGCCATCACAGGCGCATTGTCATCTATACCGGTTTTTTCTTTAATACGTTGTGGCAAATCTTCAGTTGGCCGTGGCGTTATGCGGTCAACCATAGTGTTTGGACAAGTTATGTTATCACCGAGCCAAGTTAGTAATGTCTCGTCTTTTTGTAATTGTAAAAACTCCACTAATCCATTATAAAAACGCTGGCCATTATGGCGTAAATTATCACAATTTAATAAGGTCACAGGGCCATGATTACCTAGCATTCTTTTACGAAGAATACTGGCCACTACACCGTAAATGGTTTTTGTATCACCAGACAAGTCAGCTTTGACCGCCTCGTTTGATTGATCGAGTTTATTATTGGTATCTAAATAATATCCCGCTTCAGTGACAGTAAAAGAAATCACTTTAGTTGCC
Organism: Colwellia sp. MB02u-9; assembly: GCF_014077085.1. Lineage (NCBI taxonomy): Bacteria > Pseudomonadati > Pseudomonadota > Gammaproteobacteria > Alteromonadales > Colwelliaceae > Colwellia > Colwellia sp. MB02u-9. Next base: position 156,584 of record NZ_JACGVF010000091.1, on the reverse strand, counting down.
GCTAAAGCCCCAACAGTTATTAACGGTGCCAAGTCTTCCTGCCACGGAACTATATTTTTTATTGAGGTGATTTTTTCGTACTTACTTTCGCCTTGCGGTGAGATAGTTTCAAGTACATATTCCCCTTGTTGTTCGCGAAGGCACTTTGCTATGGCTTCATCTTCGCCGCGCATATTACCAGCGGTAATAGACCACGTATTATCACCTGCTTCTATAAGCTTGTGCATATACCAAGCTTGGTGAGAACGGTGGAATGCCCCTAAACCAATGTGTAGCCATGTGTAACTATGTGAATTACTCAAACCATTAACCTTTAATAGACATTTCGTTGAGAGGTACTATATTCCAAGGTCGAATAAATGTCCATAGCTTGAGCAATTATTTGAATACAATCAAAAGATTTTTATTTAAAATAATATCTACAGGTAAATAACCCACTTTATATTGATGCCCATACTGTTTATTCATGCTTGATTAACACCATATTAAAGTGGACAAAAACATGAATTTAAACATTAGTTTTTAATGCGAACCTTAGGTCTGGTCCCTAAAACTGGCTTAAACAACGATAGAACCCTGCTTACCTATCGGCCAATAAATCAATAATAATTCGTTAACGATCCTATGCTACTGTATGACCTAAAGTGTTAATTTTTAATATATTATTAAATAGACGAATACTTGATACATTAGTACAATAGTCAGGCTGTTCTTTGATAAACCCCTACATTGAATGGTTAAGTATCGTATTTCGATTACGTTAATCAAGGCTAAAAATTTACACAAAGAGATTACTAATGACAGTAGATTATAAACATGACAACCTCGTTAGAGCTGCTTGGCTATATTATGTATTGGGTAAGAATCAAAGTGAGATAGCTACTATCCTGGGTGTTTCTAGACCTTCAGTACAGCGCATGATTGCTTCTGCGAATGATAAAGGTTTAGTGTCAGTTGATATTAAACACCCGGTCTCTGTTTGCCTTGAATATGAATTATTGATTAGTAAAAAATATGACTTATCACTTTGCCGTATCGTGCCTTATGCACAAGACAGCAAATCTGATCATAAAAGCTTAGTTTCTTACGGGGCTTCCCAAGTTATTTCTAGATATATAAAACAAGAAAAATCATTGAACATAGGCATTGGCTCTGGCTTAACGTTAAAACGCTCTATTAACTATCTTGAGAAACTTAACCAGCCGCAACATAAATGTATCGCTTTAATTAGCCAAATGAATTTCGAAGGCTTATGTAATTATTATGATGATGTGCCGCTGTTGTTTGCAGATAAAATTAAAGCTGGTTATTATCAACTGCCTGCTCCTTTTTACTCTAAGAATGCAGAAAATCACAAAATGTGGTGCAACACCGACCTATATCAAGAGCTGGCGGTAAAAGCGAGTAATGCTGATGTTATCTTTATCGGTATTGGCTCCATTGGTGATTCAAGCCCTATCGTATCTAATGGTTTTATTACTAATAATGAATCTGAAGCCTTGCAAAAGAAAGGGGCTGTAGGTGAAATTTTAGGTCGTTTCTTTGACTGCCACGGAAAAGTTATCAAGCACGCAATCAATGAACGCGTGACCAGTTACGATCTTAGAAAAAGTAAAAAAGCGAAAATAATAGGAATTGCCTCAGGGGAAGATAAACAAGCGGCAATATTAGCCTCATTAGAGGGAAAATGGATTAATGGTTTAGTCACTGATGAACAAACCGCCAGATGGTTACTTACTCAGTAGGTTAAGCTATAAATACCCACAAAACATCTATAGATTAATGTGTTTCGAAGATGATATATAATCGAAGACTGGCAGGATTTTCGTTAAATGCAGAGTCGAACACATTAATATTCATATCAAAAGCCCAAGCTATCAATCCCCTAACGCTTCGCTTGTCTCATGCTTTTAACCCTCCATCAATCTAGATGAAAGCAATTTTAAGCTCAGTTGGCTAGTAAAGTAATCTTGCTGATAGATATGATACTTTGTGCCCTTAGGCACAAAGTATCATTGGTTACAAACATGATAGAGGGATTAGCCTCAACATATTATTGAGACAAAGTAAGACCTGCGGCATCAAAATGTAGCATCTTGTTTTCTACGGCACTTAAATAAATATTGTCGCCATAAACATAAGGGCAATCGCCACCGGCTTTTACAGTAAAAGTGGCATTACCTTCAACATGCACATGTAAAAAAGTTTCAGAGCCAAGATGTTCGATAACCCCTACTTTTCCAGGCCAGGTACCTGATGTTGTTGATATAGTAATATGCTCAGGTCTTATGCCTAAGCAACAAGTGGCATCGGTAGCCGTTGGCTCAACAGCTATAAAGTTCATTTTTGGCGAACCAATAAAACCCGCCACAAATTTATTCACTGGCGTGTTGTAAAGCTCAAGTGGGCTACCCACTTGCTCGATGATGCCGGCATTAAATACCGCAATACGATCGGCCATTGTCATGGCTTCTACCTGATCATGGGTAACATAAATCATGGTCGTGGCGAGGGTTTTATGCAGCTCAGAAATCTCTAAACGCATATTGACCCGCAAAGACGCATCTAAATTAGATAAGGGCTCATCGAATAAAAAAGCAGAAGGCTGACGCACGATGGCACGACCAATAGCAACACGTTGGCGTTGACCGCCAGATAATTGCCCTGGTTTACGGTCAAGGTAATCAGATAGGTTTAATGTTTTGGTGACACTTGCTATTTTTTTCTCAATCTCTTCTTTGCTAACTTTCGCACGCTTTAAGGGAAAAGCGATATTGTTGCGCACCGACATATGAGGGTACAAAGCATAAGATTGAAACACCATAGCTAGCCCTCTTTTAGCCGGTGGGGTATCAGTCGCATCTTGGCCATCAATTTCTATGTTGCCGCTGGTGGTGTCTTCTAAGCCCGCAATCATTCTTAATAAGGTGGATTTGCCACAGCCTGACGGCCCCACAAAGACAATAAACTCACCATCTTTAATGGCTAAATCAATCGGTTTAATGACGCTAACATCACCAAAATCTTTTGTTACTTGTTTTAAATTAATACTGCCCATTTTGAAATTTCCTATTTAACGGCGCCGAAACTTAATCCACGCACTAATTGTTTTTGACTAAACCAACCCAATATCAGGATCGGCACTATCGCCATCATTGACGCGGCAGACAACTTGGCATAAAACAAACCTTCGGGGCTTGAATAGCTAGCTATAAAGGCCGTTAATGGCGCGGCGTCGGCGGCGGTTAAAATCAGCGTCCAAAAAGCTTCGTTCCACGCTAAAATTACCGTTAACAATAATGTTGATGCGATACCTGGCAAAGCGATAGGCAAGAGTACATACCAAATTTCCTCAGCAATATTGGCCCCATCCATGCGTGATGCTTCAAGCACTTCACTGGGGATTTCTCTGAAATAGGTGTAGAGCATCCACACCATGATAGGTAAGTTAATTAAGGTCATCACAATCACCAAACCTACTTTAGTATCGAGTAAACCAAAATCACGGAACAACAAGTAAATGGGAATAAGCACACCCACCGGCGGTAACATTTTGGTTGAAAGCATCCACATTAATAAATGTTTAGTGCGTTTAGTTTGTACAAATGCCATGGACCAAGCCGCTGGAATAGCAATGAGTAGCCCTAAAATACTTGAGCCCAGTGAAATCACGATAGAATTCCAAAAGTGGTTAAAGTAAGGCGATCGGGCTAATACCTCTTCATAATTCTCTAGCGTCCAGTCAAACATAAATAAACTTGGGCTAGCAGAGATAGCTTCAGCTTCTGTTTTAAAGCTAGTGATCAAGGTCCATAATATGGGGAAAAATATTAAGCTACTGATCGTCCAAGCTAAAAAGGTATAAATAATTTTTGATCTATGACTATTTTTTATCGACATCGCTTAATCCTCCAAGTTCTTACCAATTAATCGCATTAAGAAAATAGCAACTATATTGGCGATAATAACCGCAACAATGCCGCCTGCTGAGCCACCACCGACATCGAATTGTAATAATGATTGGGTGTAAATCAGATAGGTGATATTGGTTGATTCATAGCCTGGACCACCGCTGGTGGTGACTAATATTTCGGCGAAAATTGACAGCAAGAAGATAGTTTCAATTAAAATTACCGCGGTAATGGCGCGCGATAAGTGCGGCAAAACGATGTAATAAAACTTACTGAAGGGACCCGCACCATCTAAATCGGCGGCGTCAAGTTGCTCTCGATCTAACGATTGAATTGACGTCAGTAATATCAGCGCTGCAAACGGTAACCACTGCCACGAGACAATAATAATGATGGACAATAAGGGTATTTGAGCAAAGAAATCAATCGGCGTCATGCCAAGCCAAGTCGCAAAATGTGCAAATAAACCATTCACCGGGTTCATCAGCATATTTTTCCACACTAAGGCAGACACCGTCGGCATAACAAAGAAGGGGGCTAAGACCATAATACGGACGTAGTTACGACCCCAAATAGCTTGGTCGAGCAAAATAGCTAAACCAATACCACCGCCCAGGGTGATCAGTAAAACACCCCCCACCAGTAATATTGTATTGAAAAATGAGGCAAAAAATGCCGGATCGGTCAGGAAAAATTCATAGTTTAAAAAACCAATAAAGGCATTATTTCCCGGGGTAAGTAGATTGTAATCTAAAAATGAAAAATACAATGTCATGCATAGCGGTACCAACATCCAAGCCAACAGTAAAACAACTGAAGGAAATAACATTAATCGAGCTAGTGTTCGTGAATTTGACGTCGCCATCACCAGAACCTTTTAAAAGTAAAAATTTGGACAAGCCATTACGACTTGCCCACTAAGAAAAACTAATGTTCTATTTTGGATAACCTGCTTTGCGCATAGTACGGTCTACTAAACGCTGAGAGGCTTTTAACGCTTCCTTCACCGTCATGGTGCCGGTTAGTGCCGCCGCAAATTGTTGTCCAACTGCCGTGCCGATACCTTGAAACTCAGGGATAGCAACAAATTGCACACCCACATAAGGAACAGGTTTAACGGTTGGGTTAACAGGATCAGCCGATTGGATAGAATCTATAGTGATTTGTGCAAAAGGTGCCGCTTTCATGTACTCAGGGTTGTTATATAATGATGCTCTAGTACCTGGTGGAACTTTTGCCCAGCCTTTATTTTTAGCCACAAGCGCAGAGTAGTCTTTAGATGTCGCCCAGCTAATAAACTTTTGAGCCGCTGCAGATTTTTCACTACTTGCTGGAATAGCTAAGGTCCAAGCCCACAACCAGTTTCCTCGTTTGCCTAAACCTTTATCCGGGGCTAAAGCAAAGCCAACCTTGTCTGCTACTGCAGAATCTTTTTCGTTAGTAACAAAGGCTCCGGCAACAGTGGCATCAATCCACATACCACATTTACCCGTTTGGAATAAGGCCAAGTTTTCATTAAAACCATTAGCGGATGCGCCCGGAGGACCAGACTCTTCCATCACATCTACATAGTATTGCAAGGTGTCATGCCATTCTTGAGTGTCAAATTGTGGTTGCCAGTTTTCGTCAAACCAACGGGCACCAAATGAGTTAGACATAGCCGTTATTAGGGCCATATTTTCTCCCCAACCCGCTTTACCCCGTAAACAGATACCATAAACACCGGCTTCTTTGTCTGTCATGGCTTTAGCTGCTTGACGAATAAAGCCCCAACTTGGCTTTTTAGGCATTTCAAGTCCCGCTTTTGCAATCAAGTCGGTGCGATACATCACCATCGAACTTTCACCATAAAATGGTGCGGCAAAAAGCTTTTCGTCTACGGTTAAGCCACTTCTTATCGCGGGTAATAAATCATCAACATCATAGCTCGCTCCTAGGTTATCAAGTTCAGTTAACCAACCTTGTTTGCCCCAAATTGGCACTTCATATGTGCCTATGGTCATCACGTCATATTGCCCACCACCGGTGGCCACATCAGTCGTGACACGTTGACGAAGGATATTCTCTTCTAAAGTCACCCACTTTAAGGCGATATCAGGATTTTGGCGGGTGAAGTCATTGCTGAGTTCTTTCATGGTGATCATGTCACCATTGTTAACTGTGGCAATGGTGATTGTCTCTTTTGCGGCGGCTGCGGCACTCATGGTCATCACGCCACAAGCTAGCATCATTAATTTATTTTTCATCAGGTGTTCCCCATATTCAACGTTAATGTCTCACCTAAGGTGTTAAATGAGACTTTTATTATCATTATAATTGTAAGTTATCAAAGTCTATAAAAAGTAAAATAGACTGGCCATACTCCTTGGGTCTAGGCCCAGTTGCACACGGCCATATTAGATATCTTAGAATTTAACCGAAATTTCTGATGTGAAGCCGTCAAAGCCTGTGCCGATTTGGCCACCTGAATTAACGCCTTCTTCTTGATCAACATATTCAAACTTCAACAATGTTTTGTCATTAAACCAGTAACCTGCAGCTACTTGAATACGCTCAACCGTGTTGTCAGTTTGTGCGATTAAATCTGAAGTATTTTCCGCTTCTGAATAACGCGCCGCTAGATAAAACTTGTTCGGTATTATGTAGTGCTGTGCTTCAAAGGTGTAGTACTCAACAGAAGAGTCGCCTTTAATGACACTATTTGAGTCGAAAGTTGTACCATTAGCATCGGCAATACCGTCAACACCAAAGTAAGTAATGCCTGCTACGGCGTTACCGGCAGCATCGGCGAAAGTGTAATCATCCGTCGACTTACCTAACATGAAAATTAGGCTAGTTTCTGGTGTAGGTTGATACGCTAGGTTTAACTGAATAATTGACTGTTCAACCCCTGGCATAGCGCCAACATGGGTATCACGCTCACTTGAAGCACCTGCAGAGAAGTTGTAGTTTTCACCATCACCAAAGCGATAGTTAGTGGTGGTAACACCAGCAAGACTGGCTACGCCATTTTCAAAACGTAGTTGGTCGCCTTGGTTGGCTTGGAAATAATTTAAACCCGCTTTAAACCCGCCAGCAAATTCAAGTGTTCCTTGTAGTCGAAAGTTAAAGCCACGATCTTCTTGAAAGGCTTCACCAAAACTTGACGTAGTGACATGACCGGCAACATTATAACCGCGTATCAGACCGCTATCGCGTGTCTCGCTGTAGCTTAATTGCATCCCATTTTCTGCAGTTGCATAGTCTGTAATACCGTTACCAATAAGTGCATTACCTTGGTTATCAGCGCCATCTTGAAAACCTTTAAATTGGAAAGGGGCTGCGCCTATGTTACCTAAACGAAGTGTTAGGTTAGCGTTATCGCGCGCTGCGCCAGAAAGGCCGAGTAGTTCAAATTCAATACCGGCGAAATCTTGGTGAAAGGCGAAATCTCGGTCGCCGTTATTACCAAAATCATTTGGCTCTTCTGCGATGTCGACATCAGCGACGATATACTCGTTGATGTGAAATTTAAATTGTAAGTTAACTCTTAGACGACCAAAGCCTGAAGACTGCTCTTCGTCTACTGGACGAAATGCTCCCTCTTTCGCTTGAATGGCTTGGTAGTTTTGCAAGGCTAGAAAGTTAACTTCTGCAAGGCCGTCAAGAAATTCGGCAGATTGAACGTACGCCGGTGCTGATGCCGCCATAACAGCTGCTGCGAGTAAGCCAAACTTATGAGTTTTGCGGATTATTGCTTTAGACATGGTAATTCCCCTTTCGTTGTTTGATGAAACTAATGTTTTTTGTATATCTTGTATATTTTTCAACATAGTTAACCTGTTATATTTCGGATGTTATTTGTAAACTTATTAATTTGCTTACATTTACTGCTCTTGTTGGCATAAGGCCAGATATGAGCATATGCCCAACAGATGTTTATAATCCCACGGTGATTTATTGTCGTCAACCAGTTTGTTTGAAAAACAGGCTAAATTTTAAATATAAATTATATTAAGCTTTTGATTCATTAACTTAGTGTGATTAATTAATTTGTTTTATGCAGTGAAAAGGTTTTTTTTGCTGTGTAAATAGCTTGTTTTTGTTCTTTTTAAGGTATTAAAGAGCCATTACTTCAAAGTATTTAATGAGCGTGAATGAAGGCTGATGATGTAAGGATTCTTCTTTAGGCATGATTTTTAGGCATGATTTCTAGGTATGTTTTTCAGCGTGAATAGCGTCGTTTGTTACGAATATAAAGTGGCAGTATGTCAGCGTCTAGCATCATAGAAAAATACATTTATTTCGCAGGTTATTGATGATTTTTATCTTCATATTCGTCAATGCGGATGACTCAATTAGGTTTAAGTCAGCTTATATAGGCTTAAGGACACTTTATTTAGACAAAGCTTAGGCAAAGCTTTTATCTTAAAGTAAAAAGGGTAGAGAGCTTAAGCGTGAATTTGCTGTTATGCCTAGCGTTACAATATTTACTTAAGAGCATACTATTTACAGGTCATTTTTAGGTGACAAAATTAATTGAAAAACCTGATTGAAAACCTATTTGTCATCATTTAGTTGGATTGAGCATTATTAATGCTAGCGAGTTATATTGAAATAAAGTGTACTTTTGCCACTATTTTCAAGCTTAAGCGTCTGACCATTTTAATTTCGCCATGGTAAACTTGAGCATAATTTATCGTATAGAAGGAAGAGTAATGCATTTTGTTATCGTGGGTTGTGGTGCTGTGGGTGGTTATTTTGGTGGCCGTTTAGCGCAGCATGGCGAAAATGTTACCTTTGTTGCCCGTGGCCAGCAATTTCAACGCATGCAAACCTCGGGCTTAACCATTAAAAGTATTGAAGGCGATGTGCAGCTTGATCAGGTTAATGTGGTTAATGCACAAAGCCTAACGGCAGAAACTTTGCCAACGCCTGCCGATGTTATTTTTCTCTGTGTAAAGTCGTTTCAGTTACCGGCGGCAATTGCCCAAATAAAAGCCCTGATTTTACCTCACACGCGGGTAATACCCTTATTAAACGGTGTTAATGCTGTTGATGTTATGCAAGAGAACGGCATTGCTTTAGAAAATATTTTTGGTGGTTTAGCCAAAATTATTGCTAAGAAAACGGCTGATGGCGTGATAAATCATACCGGTTCAAAGCCTCATATCACCTTAGGCGCTTTTAGTGATGAAGTGTTAGTGGACTCAAGAGTTGAACAACTTGATGAAGTAAAAGCTGATCAAGTTAAGGCAGAAGAAACAGAGCGGCTTAGTGCGATAGCGAAATGTTTTAAATTAGCGGGCATTAGCGTCGGGGTAACCAGTGATATTAAGCTGGCATTATGGCGAAAATTTATACTTGTTGCTGCTTGGGGGGCATTGGCTTCAGCAAGAAAACTGAACTTGGGCGAAATTCGTGCACAAAGCCATATTACATTTTTATTAGAACGTATTGTTAATGAATATGCCGATATTGCGCGCAAAGCAGGGGTAAAGCTTGGCGATAAGCATATAAAGGAGACTTTAAGTTTTTTATCACGCTTACCTGATAGTAGCGAAACATCAATGCAACGAGATTTGGCCGCTGGACAGCATTCAGAGTTTGATGTGTTAATGGCTTATCCTATGACCTTAGTGACCGAATTTAATCTCTCAGTCCCAGTGTTAACTCAGTGTTATCAAAAAATAATGCCAAGTTCTCCATAGCGAAATGAGATTGCTAGCGATGAGTTCTCTAGCAGCATTAAGGTTAAAAAATTATAATAAATAACAAATTCACTCGTGCTAGCACTACAGAGAAGGTTAAATTTGTGCTATTGTATCGGCGAATTTTTATCGTATCAATTAAGTGAAGATTAAATAATGTCTGAAAATAAACTTGAATCAATCGAACAACGCGTAAGTTATGGTGTAGGTCGTCAACTAGGTGACCAACTACGTAACAATCCTTTTAAAGATTTTGACGTATCTGCTGTGCAAGCTGGTTTAGCTGATGCAATTGCTAATACTGCAAGCCAAGTATCTGACGAAGCACTTAATGAAGCATTTGGTGTTGTATCACAAAAGATGCAAGAGCTAGAGCAAGCAGAAGCTAAAGAAAAGTCAGCTGAAGGCGAAGCTTTCTTAGCAGAAAATGCAAAACGTGAAGAAGTCACAACAACTGAATCAGGTTTGCAATACGAAGTAATAGCAACAGGTGAAGGCGAAAAGCCAACAGCTGCTAGCACAGTTCGTGTGCATTACCACGGTACATTTAGCAATGGCGATATCTTTGATAGCTCTGTTGATCGTGGCCAACCTGCTGAATTTCCAGTTAACGGCGTTATTGCTGGTTGGACTGAAGCATTACAATTAATGACTGAAGGTACAAAATGGCGTTTATATGTGCCTTACGGTTTAGCTTACGGTGAGCGTGGCTCTCAAGGTGCAATTCCTCCGTATGCTACCTTGGTATTCGACGTTGAGTTATTAGCGATTATTAGCTAAGTAAACTATTTTTTAAAAGCCCTCAAATGAGGGCTTTTTTATAAGTATAATTTATATAAAGTAAATCCAGTTTGAGTTATATATCACTGATGCATAAATCAGCTATCGAACAATTTTTCCAGCGCTACCTAACGGCGTTTCATCAGCAAAACATGTCAGATATGCAACAATGCTATCAGTTGCCTTGTACTTTGCATACGCCCGATAAAGTGGTATTAATTGCGAGTGATAAAGTATTTGAACAAGAATTTTTAGATATATTTACCGTACTAAGTCATGCAGAGATAAAGCGTTTTGTCGCCTTAAAAGCCAGTTTTAGTCAGTTGAGTGAAACCCTGATACTAGCTTGTGTTGATTGGCAGTTTATTGGCCCTCAAGCCGAAGTTTTTACCGATTTTTCAGCATTTTATCATCTAGCTTTGAGCGAAGGGCAATGGCGAATTTTTAATGTAGTGTCACAAGACCTGAGCCAATCAATTGATTTAAAGCACGCTTTTAATATTTTTTATAATAAAGTATAGAACACCCCTTATAACATTATCGAGTAGGAAGACGTTGTCATGAAAGTGAAAGTAGCCATATTAGGTTGTAGTGGGCGCATGGGTCGAAATTTAATACAAGCGGCAATTGAGCACAAATCAGTTGAACTTGTAGGTGGTAGTGTTCGTGCGGGTTCATCATTTGAAAATTTTGATTTAGGTGAAATCGCTGGTATCGGTGCGATTGGTCAAAAAACCACGACAGACTATAAAGCATTGTTGGCTGCCGATGTGTTAATTGATTTTACCTCGATTGAAGCTACGCTTGAGCATCTTGACTGGTGTCAGCAGCACAACAAAGCCTTGGTCATTGGCACTACAGGTTTTTCTGATCAGCAAGTAGAAACGATCAAAATGGCAGGTAATAACATAGCCGTTATTTTGGCCCCTAATACCAGTGTTGGTGTAAATTTATTATTCAAGTTGCTTGAAGTTACGGCCAAAGCGATTGGCAACCATACTGATATCGAAATTTTTGAAGCACATCATAGATTTAAGAAAGATGCACCATCAGGCACAGCGGTGAAAATGGGCCAAGTTATTGCTGATACCTTAGGCCGAGACCTCAATAAAGTAGCCGTGTATGGCCGAGAAGGTATTACCGCAGAGCGCAGCCGAGAAACTATTGGCTTTGCTACTGTCAGGGCGGGTGATATTGTCGGTGAACATACCGCTTATTTTGCTGATATTGGTGAGCGCATTGAGTTGACTCACAAAGCAAGTTCAAGAATGACTTTTGCTTTAGGCGCAATGCGGGCGGCGTTTTGGTTAAGCGAAGCCCATGCCGGATTTTATGATATGCAAGATGTTTTGGGTTTTAAAGATAACTAAAATCCTACAGTAATTTAGCTAAATATTAGTGGGTTAATTTGTGCTATTTGCGAGTTAACTTTATAGAAAAGTGTTGTTTTTGGGGTCTTTACATCAATAACGTCAAAAACAGAGAGTTTTTACAATTATTACTAGACGAAAGACGCTTACAAGCGTATTATAAGTGGATTTTGTCAAAAATTTACTGTTCATGACGAACTGGTTAATATTTTTGACATTTTTTGTGCGTATCGCTTTTTATCGTTAATGGTTAAATTCTTAGTTATTTTACCATTAATTTTCTTTCTTCTTAACGGAGGTTACATTGACTAAATCTGCCATTTTAGTGCTTGAAGACGGCACTGTATTTAAGGGCACCGCTATCGGTGCAGAAGGGGCTGCTGTAGGTGAAGTAGTATTCAATACTTCAATGACAGGCTACCAAGAAATTTTGACAGATCCCTCTTATGCAGAGCAAATTGTTACCCTTACCTATCCACATATAGGTAACACAGGTACCAATAGCGAAGATGAAGAGTCTGACACTATTTGGGCAAAAGGTTTAGTAATTCGTGACTTACCACTGTTAGCAAGTAATTTTCGCAGTGAACAAAGTTTAGGTGACTACCTAAAAGCGAAAAATATTTTAGGTATTGCCGATATCGACACCCGTAAACTAACGCGCATTCTACGTGAGAAAGGCGCACAAAACGGTTGCATAATCGCGGGTGACTTAGTTGACGCCAGTGCAGAAGAAGCCAAGGCGCTAGCACAAGCACAAAGCTTTCCTGGCCTTAAAGGTATGGACTTAGCCAAAGTTGTTTCTACTACAACAGCTTACCAATGGCATGAAGGGAGTTGGGAACTAGGCAAGGGCCATAGTTCTTTCCAAGATAAGCCTGAAAAAATGCCATTTCATGTCGTTGCTTACGATTTCGGTGCTAAACGTAATATTTTACGTATGTTAGTAGACCGCGGCTGTAAAATAACGGTAGTACCGGCGCAAACTTCTGCTGAAGAAGTATTAGCCATGAAGCCCGATGGTATTTTCTTATCAAATGGCCCTGGTGACCCAGAGCCGTGTGACTATGCTATTACAGCAATCAAAAAATTCTTAACCACAGATATTCCAGTGTTTGGTATTTGTTTAGGCCATCAATTACTGGCGTTAGCCAGCGGTGCTAAAACGGTTAAAATGAAATTTGGCCATCATGGTGGAAATCACCCGGTTAAAGACTTTGCGCGAAATATTGTCATGATCACAGCGCAAAATCATGGTTTTGCTGTTGATGAAAATAGCTTGCCTGAAAACTTGAAAGTAACCCATACCTCATTATTTGATGGTTCAATTCAAGGTATTCATCGTACAGATAAAGCTGCATTTAGTTTTCAAGGTCATCCTGAAGCTAGCCCTGGCCCTGCAGATGCCGCACCATTGTTCGATCATTTTATCGATTTAATCGTTGCTGCTAAAAAAGCGTAGACCCTAGACAAGAGAAGAGAGAATATAAAATGCCAAAACGTACTGACCTAAAAAGTATCTTGATCTTGGGCGCGGGTCCAATTGTAATTGGTCAAGCATGTGAATTTGATTATTCAGGTGCACAAGCCTGTAAAGCACTTCGCGAAGAAGGCTACCGAGTTATTTTAGTTAACTCAAACCCTGCAACCATTATGACTGACCCAGAAATGGCCGATGCCACTTACATCGAACCTATTCATTGGGAAGTTGTTCGCAAAATTATTGAAAAAGAACGTCCTTGTGCGGTTTTACCGACAATGGGTGGTCAAACGGCGTTGAACTGTGCTTTAGAGCTTGAAGCCAAAGGCGTATTGAAAGAATTTAACGTTGAAATGATTGGCGCAACAGCTGATGCGATTGATAAAGCAGAAGATCGCTCTCGTTTTGACAAAGCAATGAAAGCAATTGGCTTAGACACGCCAAATGCTGAAATTGTACATACGATTGAAGAAGCACACGCCGCCAGTAAAATTTTAGGTTTCCCTTGTATCATTCGTCCTTCATTTACCATGGGTGGCACGGGTGGTGGTATTGCATACAATATCGAAGAATTTACTGAAATATGTACGCGTGGCTTAGATCTTTCTCCAACCTCAGAATTATTGATTGATGAATCTTTAATTGGTTGGAAAGAATATGAAATGGAAGTGGTTCGCGACAAAAATGATAACTGTATCATTATTTGTTCGATTGAAAACTTTGACCCTATGGGTATTCACACCGGTGATTCTATTACGGTTGCTCCTGCGCAAACGCTAACCGATAAAGAATACCAAATTATGCGTAATGCCTCGATTGCGGTATTACGTGAAATTGGTGTTGAAACCGGTGGTTCAAACGTACAATTTGGTATTTGTCCTGATACTGGCCGCATGGTTATTATTGAGATGAACCCTCGTGTTTCTCGTTCATCAGCACTTGCTTCAAAAGCAACGGGTTTCCCCATTGCCAAGATTGCTGCCAAATTAGCCGTAGGTTATACACTTGACGAGTTAACTAACGATATTACTGGCGGCGCAACACCAGCGTCATTTGAGCCGACTATCGATTATGTTGTGACTAAGATCCCACGTTTTAACTTTGAAAAATTTGCGGGTTGTGAAGACAGATTAACCACTCAAATGAAATCAGTTGGCGAAGTTATGTCAATTGGTCGTAATCAACAAGAATCACTTCAAAAAGCATTACGTGGCTTAGAAGTGGGCGTAAATGGTTTTGACTCTATGGTTGATGTAACTCAACCGGGTGCTAAAACTAAAATCATGCATGAGCTTCAAGAAGCGGGCGCTGACCGTATTTGGTATATTGCTGACGCGTTTCGTTTAGGCTTAACGGTTGACGACATTTACCGCTTAACCATGATTGACCGTTGGTTCCTCATTCAAATTGAAGATATTGTTTTAGAAGAAGCAAAAGTCGCTGAAGGCGGTTTAAAAGTATTAACAGCCGATTATTTACGTAAATTAAAACGTAAAGGTTTTGCTGATTCTCGTCTTGCTGATTTAATTGGTATTGCTGAAGCTGAAGTGCGTAAGAAACGTCATAAAGCGAATATTTTTCCAGTATACAAACGTGTTGATACTTGTGCGGCTGAATTTAGTTCAGACACGGCTTATATGTATTCAACTTATGATGAAGAATGTGAAGCAAATCCGACAGATAAAGAATCAATCATGATCTTAGGTGGCGGTCCAAACCGTATTGGCCAAGGTATTGAATTTGATTACTGTTGTGTACATGCGGCATTAGCATTACGTGAAGACGGTTATGAAACCATTATGGTGAATTGTAACCCTGAAACGGTTTCAACGGATTACGATACATCAGACCGCTTATATTTTGAATCTATCACTTTTGAAGATGTTTTAGAGATTGTACGTATTGAAAAACCTAAAGGTGTCATCGTGCAATATGGTGGTCAAACACCACTTAAATTAGCCCGTGCTTTAGAAGCGGCTGGCGTACCTATTATTGGTACATCTCCTGATGCCATCGATAGAGCAGAAGATAGAGAGCGTTTTCAACAAGCGGTAGACCGTTTAGGTTTGTTACAACCTGAAAATGCTACGGTAACGTCACTAGAAGAAGCCATGGCTAAAGCTGAATCAATTGGCTTCCCATTAGTCGTTCGTCCATCTTATGTATTAGGTGGTCGTGCAATGGAAATTGTTTATGACCTAGATGATTTACGTCGATACATGACGGAGGCTGTTAGCGTTTCAAATGACTCGCCAGTATTGCTTGATCACTTCCTTGATGATGCGATTGAAGTTGATATTGACCTAGTTTGTGATGGTACCGATGTAGTTATTGGCGGCATTATGCAACATATTGAGCAAGCAGGTGTTCACTCAGGTGATTCTGCATGTTCATTACCGGCATATAGTTTAAGTCAGGAAGTACAAGATGTTATGCGTCAGCAAGTTACTGACTTAGCTTTTGAACTTGGTGTTATTGGTTTAATGAATACACAAATGGCTGTAAAGGATAACGAAGTTTACATCATTGAAGTGAATCCTCGTGCTGCTCGTACCATTCCATTCGTTTCAAAAGCGACAGCAGTGCCTCTAGCGAAAGTTGGTGCGCGTGTTATGGCTGGCACAACATTGAAAGAGCAAGGGATCATTAAAGAAATTATACCTCCATACTTTTCTGTGAAAGAAGTTGTTATTCCGTTTAACAAGTTTCATGGCAGTGATCCTTTAGTAGGACCTGAAATGCGCTCTACGGGCGAAGTAATGGGTGTAGGTAATACGTTTGAAGAAGCGTACGCAAAAGCTTGTTTAGGTGCTGGTGTTTCAGTACCTAAATCGGGCCGAGCGTTAATTTCTGTTCGTAACAGTGATAAAGTACGTGTAGTTGAATTAGCAAAACAGTTGGTTGCTTTAGGATACGACGTAGATGCTACTCATGGCACTGCAGTGATATTAGGTGAAGCTAATATTCCATGTCGCCTGGTGAATAAAGTGCAAGAAGGTCGACCGCATATTCTCGATAGAATCAAAAATGGTGAATATAACTATATTATTAACACCACAGAAGGTCGTAAAGCGATTGAAGATTCTAAAGTTTTGCGTGGTGGTGCTTTACGTTACAAAGTCGCATATACTACAACCTTGAACGCTGCATTTGCCGTTTGCCAATCGCATGCTGCAGATGATCGCAATACCGTAACTTCAATACAAGAGTTACATAAACGCTGCAAATAAACGGCTAAATAATGAATTTGCTCATGGTGTGAAAACATGAATACAGAGCAAATTCATTTTAAACTTTATTTAAGCGAATTATTTTCTAAAGGTGGTTAACCTACTCATAGTAGTTAGGGTAAGCCGCCTTTCTTGCTAGAAAAAGAAGAGTGAAATGACAAAATACCCAATGACACTTCTTGGTGCTGAACAGTTAAAAGAAGAATTAAGAATTTTAAAAACAGAAAGACGCCCACGTATAGTCAAAGATATTGCTACTGCTCGTGAGCATGGTGACTTAAAAGAAAATGCTGAGTACCATGCGGCGAAAGAAGAACAAGGTTTCTGTGAAGGCCGCATTCAAGATATTGAAGGCAGGTTGTGTAACGCACAAGTCATTGACGTAACAAAAATTCCTAATACCGGCAAAGTTATTTTTGGCACAACAGTGAAACTGCTTAATCTTGATACTGACGTTGAAGTAACTTACAAAATAGTGGGTGACGATGAAGCGGACTTTAAAACCGGACGTATCTCATTAAACTCGCCAATTGCTCGTGGTTTAATTGGTAAAGTAGTTGATAGTGAAATTGAAATTACTACCCCGGGTGGCGTGGTTGAATATGAAATTATTTCGGTAGATCACCTTTAGCATCTATGGTCATTTAACCTTATTTGACATGAGTTACCTATGTTAAATGAAAAGCAAACCCACTTAATAGTAGATAAGTGGGTTTAAGGTGATAAAACCAGTGACATTAATTTATTATATGTTACTGGTTTTTTTGTGCTAGACAAACACTGTTATGATCGCAACTAATCGCTTTAACATTAGTATAGCCAATGCGTTGAAGCTGCTCAGCAGCCAATGTGGCGCGACCACCAGAAGCGCAATGGAGATAAATTTCCATATCCCCATCAGTGCAATATTGAGCAATGTTCATCTCTAATACACCACGTGGAATGTTTATTGAATTTGTTACTGGCGAGGCAGCCGTCTCAGCAGGCTCTCTAACATCAATAAATGTGGCATTTTTGTGCGTAAATGCTTGTGCGGCGCTAACACAATCAACAGAGTTTTTAGCTTGTGCAACTAACTCAGGTACCGATAAAATCATTCTAAACCTTACATAAATTTATGTGATAGCTATAGTCTATGCTAAGCATAAAACTTTGTATATTAGTTTTTTCTAATGTTTGCTTTTTCTAATGTGTAGTTTGGTGCTTTGTTTCACTAGCAGTAAGCTAGTCATTTATCGATGAGTTTGGTTTTAACAAAATATAAAGTCCAAGACATAAAAAAAGAGCCGAAGCCCTTTTTTACATTACCAAAGCATTTAAATTAATTACATTTTTGGTATACGAATTTTCTTTTCTTCTGTTTGGCGAAAGATAACTAAGGTTTTACCGATCACTTGTACTTGAGTTGAATTAGTTTCACGACCAATAGCTTCAATAATAAGTGCTTTGGTTTCGCGATCTTCTGTAGGGATTTTAATCTTAATTAATTCATGGTGGTTTAACGCGTAGTCAATTTCTGCAACTACTGCTTCGGTAAGGCCGTTATTACCTAGTAATACAACGGGTTTAAGGCTATGTGCCAGACCTTTTAAATACTGGATTTGTTTTTTATTTAAGTTCATTAACAATTATCATTACAAGTTAGCTTGAATTTTTGCTATTTTAACTCCATCTAGTGTGTATTACTAATTTTGTTTACGAAGTGTCAGCTTTTTACCGTATTTTTATGGTTTTTTTTTGGTTAATATAGTCATGTCGTTATTTTATTGGCAAATAAGACAAATCGGTATCTCGAAATGCAAGCAAGCTTTAAACAACAAAAATATATAAGTGGATTGAATGAGTAAGAATAAAGTCAGTGTCAGTAGTGCCCGATGGCTAAAAGAGCACTTTGATGATGAATATGTAAAAAAAGCACAAAGATTGGGCCTACGCTCACGTGCTATTTTTAAAATTGAAGAGATAAATAATAAAGATAAATTGATCAAGCCTGGCATGAAGGTGGTTGATTTAGGTGCGGCTCCTGGCGGTTGGTCTGAATACGCCACGAAAGTGGTTGGTGATAACGGGCAAGTTGTTGCATGTGATATTTTAGCAATGGCCCCTATTGCCGGTGTTGATTTCCTGCAAGGTGACTTTCGCGAAGAAGCGGTACTCAATGCTTTATTAACTCGCATTAATGGTAAGAATATCGACGTTGTTATGTCTGATATGGCAGCAAACTTTACTGGTAATGATACTGCAGACGCGGCCCGTAGCATGTATTTAGTGGAACTAGCACTTGATATGTGTAATCAAGTTTTAAAGAAAGACGGCGCTTTTGTAGTGAAAGTGTTTCAAGGAGAGGGCTTTGAGCAATTTATGAAAGATGCTCGAGTCGCATTTAAAACCGTTAGAACTCGCAAGCCTGAATCATCACGTGCTCGTTCACGTGAAGTTTATCTTGTGGCGACCGGCTTTAAATTGTAGTAAATTATAGTATATTGGGTGGAATTATTTCATCGCACCATTTTGAACATTAGCAAGAGGTCATTAAGTTGAGTGATATGGCAAAAAATCTTATTTTATGGTTAGTTATTGCGGTTGTATTGATGTCTGTCTTCCAAAGTTTTACCCCTGGAAGCGGCAAAGAGCAACAAGTGGATTACACACAATTTATCCAAGACGTACGTCAAGGTCAAATTAGAGAGGTCGACGTTGATAAAAACGGCGTCATTAATGGTATTAAACGTAGCGGCGAAAATTTCGTTACCGTTATTCCTGGTGGCTATGATCGTGATTTAATCAACGATTTAGTGAAGCAAGGTGTTAATGCATCAGGTGAGTTACCGGAAGAAACTAGTTTCTTAACTACTATTTTTGTTTCTTGGTTCCCCATGATATTGCTTATTGGTGTATGGATTTTCTTCATGCGTCAAATGCAAGGTGGTGGTGGTAAAGGCGCGATGAGTTTCGGTAAATCGAAAGCGCGTTTATTAGGTGAAGATCAAGTTAAAACTACTTTTGCCGATGTTGCGGGTTGTGACGAAGCAAAAGAAGAAGTTGCTGAATTAGTAGATTATCTAAAAGAGCCTTCACGCTTTCAAAAATTAGGTGGTCGCATTCCATCAGGTGTTTTACTGGTTGGACAGCCAGGTACGGGTAAAACCTTGCTAGCTAAGGCTATTGCGGGTGAAGCGAAAGTACCTTTCTTTACCATCTCTGGTTCAGACTTTGTTGAAATGTTTGTTGGTGTGGGTGCTTCTCGTGTTCGTGATATGTTTGAACAAGCGAAGAAAGCTGCGCCTTGTATTATCTTTATCGATGAAATTGATGCTGTAGGTCGCCAACGTGGTGCTGGTATGGGTGGCGGTAATGATGAGCGTGAACAAACACTAAACCAAATGCTAGTTGAAATGGATGGTTTTGAAGGTAATGAAGGCGTTATTGTTATTGCCGCCACTAACCGTCCTGATGTATTGGATCCAGCATTATTACGCCCTGGACGTTTTGACCGTCAGGTAACTGTTGGTTTACCTGATATTCGTGGTCGTGAACAAATTCTTAAAGTGCATATGCGCAAAGTACCTTTAGGTGATGATGTTAAAGCATCAGTTATTGCTCGTGGTACTCCTGGCTTTTCAGGTGCTGATTTAGCTAACTTAGTTAACGAAGCCGCTTTATTTGCTGCACGTTCAGCACGCCGCGTTGTTGGTATGGCTGAGTTTGAAAAAGCAAAAGATAAAATCATGATGGGCTCTGAGCGCCGTTCTATGGTGATGAGTGAGTCAGAGAAAGAAATGACCGCATATCATGAAGCAGGACACGCCATTGTGGGTCGTTTAGTGCCAGATCATGATCCAGTTTATAAAGTCAGTATTATGCCGCGTGGTCGTGCCCTAGGTGTTACTATGTACTTACCGGAACAAGACCGTTTTAGTCACAGTAAGCAGCATTTAGAAAGTAATATTTCATCTTTGTATGGTGGCCGTATTGCAGAAGAACTTATTTACGGTTTTGACAACGTATCAACGGGTGCTTCAAATGACATCGAACGTGCAACACAACTTGCACGTAAAATGGTCACGCAGTGGGGCTTTTCTCAAAAAATGGGTCCTATGCTATTTGCTGAAGAAGAAGGTGAAGTGTTTTTAGGTAGATCATCGTCTAAGTCGTTAAATATGTCTGATGAAACTGCCCGTGCTATTGATGACGAAATTAAAGACTTCATTAATCGTAACTATGAACGTGCGTCAACTATCTTAAAAGAAAATGAAGATATTTTACATGCGATGAAAGATGCCTTAATGGAATATGAAACCATTGATGCATTGCAAGTTGACGATTTAATGAATCGCACTAAAGTTCGTCCACCAGCTGATTTTGGTGCCAATGACTCTGATGGTAAATCAGATAATAATGCCGATTCAAGCAAACCATCAGAAAAAAAAGATGAAGATAAAAAACCATCAGCTGAGCCTACTAACGCCGATGATGCTTCAGATGCTCCTGCTAAATAATTAGCAAGATAGTGTCAAGAGCCCCAATGGTTTAAATCATTCGATTTACTAACTATTGGGGCTTTATATTATGTGAAGTTTGATTATTTATTTCCATTGCTATTAATTAACAAAAATCAACAGAGAGAATGCGGTGTTAAATCGTCTTAATTTTTCAAATTCATTAGTAGATTTATCAACACCACAGGTAATGGGTATTCTTAATGTTACGCCAGATTCCTTTTCAGATGGTGGCAAATATGCTCAATTTGATTATGCGCTTGAGCAAGCTCAACAGATGATTACTGATGGCGCCACTATTATTGATATCGGCGGCGAGTCAACACGCCCTGGTGCTGAAGCGGTTAGCGAAAGCGATGAATTAGCACGGGTTATTCCGGTATTAAAGGCAATTAAACAACGATTTAATATTGTAGTCTCTATTGATACCAGTAAAGCCTCGGTGATGAGTGCTGCGATAGACGCGGGCGCTGATATGATCAATGACGTGCGTGCATTACAAAACGATGGCTGTTTAGCGGCTATTGCCAACAGTAATATTCCGGTTTGTTTAATGCATATGCAAGGCATACCTAAAAACATGCAAAATAGCCCAAGCTATGACGATGTTATTAATGATATTATAGTGTTTTTTCAACAACGTATTGACACTTGCATAAGCGCGGGCATTGCACGAGAGCGGCTCATATTAGACCCAGGTTTTGGCTTTGGGAAATCCCTAGAGCAAAACTTTTATTTGCTGGCCAATTTGTCAAAATTTAATCAATTAGGTTTACCTTTACTTGCCGGCTTGTCGCGTAAGTCTATGATTGGAAACTTGTTAAACCGAGAGGTTGAGCAACGTCTTGCGGGCAGTTTAGCTACTGCAATTATTGCAGCCCAGCAAGGAGCCCATATTATTCGCGTTCACGATGTTCAAGAAACGGTGGACGCATTAAAAGTATTAAAAGCGGTAACTGATCAGCAATAAACGGTTACGTTAAACAGTGATGTATTAAAAAGGCTAACGCTAAAGCGATTAGCTCAAGGGAGAAAGTAATGTCAGAAAGAAGATATTTTGGTACCGATGGAATTCGTGGCTTAGTCGGTCAATACCCAATTACCCCAAAATTTGTGATGAAATTAGGTTATGCCGCAGGTCGTGTTTTGGCTGCACAAGGCACTAAAAAGGTTTTAATTGGTAAAGATACTCGTATTTCAGGCTACATGCTGGAATCTGCATTAGAAGCGGGCCTTTCTGCCGCAGGTATTGATGTAGGCCTATTAGGGCCAATGCCAACACCCGCTATTGCTTATTTAACAAAAACTTTTCGTGCTGAAGCCGGTATTGTGATTAGTGCTTCGCATAATCCATATTACGATAATGGTATTAAGTTTTTTTGTCAAAACGGACAAAAGCTACCTGATGATGTTGAATTAGCCATTGAAGCTGAATTAGATAAAGACATGGGCTGTGTTGAATCAGCGCATTTAGGCAAAGTTACGCGTATTGCTGATGCGGCAGGTCGCTATATCGAATTCTGTAAGAGTAACTTTCCAAGTCACTACTCATTAAAAGGCATGAAGATTGTAGTCGATTGCGCGCATGGCGCAACATACCACATTGCCCCTAGTGTTTTTCGGGAACTAGGCGCCGAAGTGATTGAAATAGGTACTTCACCTAATGGCACCAATATTAATCATGAATGTGGAGCCACATCGATGTCAGCCATCAGTACTGCGGTTATTGAGCACCAAGCTGACTTAGGTATTGCACTCGATGGTGATGGTGACCGCTTAATGATGGTTGATCACACAGGTTACGTGATGGATGGTGATGAAAGTGTTTATGTTATCGCTTGTAACGACTTGAAAAATGGCAAAATTGACGGTGGTGTTGTTGGTACTTTGATGAGCAACATGGGCTTAGAGCTTGCCCTTGCTGATTTAGATGTGCCATTTGCCCGCAGTAAGGTGGGTGACCGCTATGTCATGGAAATGCTAAAGCAAAAAGGCTGGAAATTAGGCGCAGAAAACTCAGGACATGTCATTAACTTAAATCATACCTCAACAGGTGATGGTATTATTGCTGCATTGAATGTTTTAACTGCTGTGTGTAATACCGGTAAAACATTATTTGAATTACGCCAAGGCATGAAAAAATTACCACAGATTTTAGTCAATGTAAGGTTTTCAGGTAACAGCGATCCTTTAATTGATCGTGATGTTGTTGCCGCGGTGAATAAAGTTAATGAAATATTAACGGGTCGCGGTCGTGTGCTATTAAGAAAATCAGGTACTGAACCCTTAATTCGTGTGATGGTTGAAGGCCCTGAACATCATGAAGTTACTGGCTTAGCACATGAAATTGCCGAGGCTGTAAAACAAGCTTTTTAGTCAAGAATGTTAGTTGATTTTAACGGTCGAGTGAATAATGAGCAATTAAACATGATATTGCTTGAATTACTTGTATCTTGCCGGCAGGTTAGTTAATATCTCGCCGCTTTGATTTAGGAATGAAAAATGAATAGACGTGCAATAGTTGCAGCAAACTGGAAAATGAATGGCAGTTTGGCATTAGTCAACTCAATGGCTTCAGAGTTAAGTAAGGTTGCGTTAAATAAAAATGTTGAAGTTGTCGTTTGTCCTAGCTTTCCATATTTAGCGGCATTTAGTTTGGCAAGTTCGAAGGCGAACTTAGCAAGCACGTTTAGTTTAGGTGCGCAAAACCTAAGTGAACATGCTAAAGGCGCTTTTACAGGTGAAGTATCAACATCAATGTTACAAGAAGTTGGTGTTAACTACGTTATTGTTGGACATTCTGAACGTCGTAGTATTTATAAAGAATCAAGTTCATTGGTTGCAGAAAAAGTTCAGGCGGCATTAGCTGCTGGCCTTAAACCTATTTTGTGTGTAGGTGAAAGTGAAGAAGAACGTGTATCTGAACAAACCGAGCTTGTTTTAGCTGCGCAATTACAGCCGGTTATTGATAAAATTGGTATTGAAAAATTTGTAGATGTTGTTATTGCGTACGAGCCTGTTTGGGCAATAGGTACTGGAAAAACAGCATCGCCAGAAATGGCACAAACAACCCATCAGTTTATACGCGAATTTATCGCAAAAATTGATGAAAACGTCGCAGTTAAAGTGCCATTGTTGTATGGTGGCAGTGTCAATGCGACAAACTGTGAAGAATTATTTGCACAAGCTGATATCGATGGTGGATTAATCGGCGGTGCTAGTTTAAAAGCCGAGGAATTTAAAATAATTTGCTCGGCAGCAAAGGGAAAATAAAATGTTGTATCAAGTGTTAATTGTAGTGTATTTGATCGTTGCGTTGTGTTTAATTGGCTTAGTGCTGATGCAACAAGGTAAGGGCGCAGATATGGGCGCATCATTTGGCGCTGGTTCATCAGCCACTATTTTTGGTTCAAGCGGTTCTGGTAACTTCTTAACAAAAGCGACAACTTACTTAGCGATAGCATTTTTTGCCATCAGCTTAGTTTTAGGTAACTTAACTGCTAACCGCGTTAATGCAACTGACGAGTGGAATAATATTGAAACTCCTGCTGGGCAAATAGCTCCAGCGACAGATGCTATACCTACTGAAAGCGTTGAGCCTAAAGCTGAAAACGCTGACGTACCTGGTAGTGACGCTGCTGTAAAAAAAACTAGCGACGTACCAAACTAGTTTTAAGATATTTGCAGATTTGGCGGAATTGGTAGACGCGCCACACTGAGGGGTTGTAGCCTCAAAAAGTTAACTTGTTAATTAACCTCATTATTAGCAAGCTAGCAAGTTAACTTAGTAAAACAGATAGTATAGTTTAGTATTGCGCGGTTGTGGCGGAATTGGTAGACGCGCCAGCTTGAGGGGCTGGTGATTTAGGTCGTGGGGGTTCAAGTCCCCCCAACCGCACCACTAAACTTATACAAATAGACATTTAAAGGCCGATTCGTAATGAATCGGCCTTTTTTCGTTTGGTTGCTAATTGGTATTTATTTGGTTGCTAATTATTCCTGGCGGGTTAGCAATCTTGGCAGATACTTCCCTGACATAGATCTTATATTTGTCTTCATCTTAGATAAAATTTATATTTTTAATCTGATATGCCACTCAATTAGTCGGTTTTCAAATAACCATCAAACCATCAAACCATCAAACCATCAAATCAATGCACTTAAACTAAATGATGCATATTGTCATTAATGTTCGGGAAAGTGTCTAATAATCGATTCTTAGAGTGTTCTGATGGGAAAGAACTACCTTAGCTATTGGTATTATTACGAATGATATCTTTGTGCGTAGTGCTGACATTACAGCTAAAAATCTTGCCATATATTTTCTAATAAATTAACTACTAGCGTAAACGATGTAATGCCCTTTTATATGGAAGCCAGTATGATTTTTCGAGGTGTGTTACTAAGACGTCTTAGTAACACACCATTTATTATAATAAAACTAAATAAAACTAAATAAATCTACTTAACCATATGAATTTAATGTATTTTATTTATTTTTTGTTTAGGTTGTATTACTGAGAGGTCTTAGTAACACACCCTAATATATATGTGATTTAGCATTACTGGTTTCTAATGCTTTGAAAGTATGGGATATTGATGTTAATTAAATGTTATTTACGGTGCGTCTATCGCTAAGGCGTGTACATAATAAGCTGTTAACATGCAAAATCAAACTAGGAGTAATTTGTGATAGTTAAAGGATTTTATGCCGAAAAAGTTTTCGGTTATTTAGATTTTGATATTAAATTCAATCAAGATGTCAGTTTTATTGTTGGTGGAAATGGCTCGGGTAAAACAACAGCTTTGAAGCTTATGAATGCTTTGATAAACCCAAATTTTAAAGAGCTTTTACAAATACCTTTCTGCACATGTTCATTGGCTGTAATCATAGACAAACAAGAAGTTATTATTACCGCTAAAACAGAGGGAGATAATATCTTTCTGGGTATAACTGACAGCAACACCGATATTGTATTACCTACATATTCTAATTCAGAAGTTGATTACTACTCTCGTAGAGAAGATAAATTTGATGAATTAATCGAAGATATAAATCGTAGAAATATCGATCACCCAGTAGTGAAAGCTATCACTAAACTTGATTCTCCAATATTCCTAGGTCTTGATAGACGTAGAGAAGACTCTAATTTAAAACAAGATTATTACCACGAGCGAGAAATGTGGTTACACCAAAAAAGAGTTAAGTCTAATGGCACAAAACGTTTCATTAAAGGTTCTATAGGGGCAAGCCTTATGGATACCGAAATGCTTGTTCAGAACTCATATCGTAGGATCAGGGATCTAGAAAATAAGCAATCTCATAAACTTCGAGATAAAATTCTATTATCCTCTTTTCAATTCTCTAAATTTGATCGTGAAGATTTAACCCCTGATATAGATAAATGGAAGGAAAGAGAGGGCCTTTTAGAACGTAAAAAGGAAATAAATGATGCTATCTCTAATATAGTTGGTAAAGATTCTGCATTAAGTGATGAAGTGGATAAGTTTTTTAGTGGTATGACTCAGCTTTTTGAAGTTATGGAACAAAATAAAGAAGGCTTTGCCATAGAATGGCTTTTGAACAAAGCTCAAATAGAAAGAATGGCTAGTATAGTAGATATAATAGATGATCATAAATCTAAAATAGACAAACTGTATAGACCAATCAATGAATTTTTAGATACTGTCAATGACTTTTATAGAGACTCAAATAAGCAACTCAAAGTTGATACTGTTGGGCAACTAATTGTAAAAAGACCTGATGGAAATGAGTGTACTATTGAAGGGCTTTCATCTGGAGAAAGGCAACTTTTAGTTATTTTTGCTCATGCGTTTTTTAATCGACAGTCGAATAAGAAAAACGTCTTTATTATTGACGAGCCTGAATTATCACTTCATTTAGGTTGGCAAGAAATGTTTGCGGAAACAATTTTCTCAATCAACCCTAATTCACAATTTATTTTGGCGACTCATTCCCCTGAAATAGTAGCGGGAAATAAAAATAAAGCAGTGGGGTGTAGATAATATGATTCCTGAAAGAAGTGTGCAGGCTAAAGCTGCAAAAAGTGTTTTTTTTGAAGACATTAATGACATTGATATTTACATTGAAGATACAGCTTTTGGTTACCCTAAATTATTTGCTGTATTATTCACTCGTTTATTAAAAGAACAATACCGAGTTAATAAAGTTTTTCCTTTAGGAGGTCGTAAAGCTGTAGTTGACCAACATATAGAACATTCAAGCCCAAGGCCTTCATTATATATTATCGACGGAGATTTATTCTTATTAACCGGTGATACCGTAGATAATCAAAAAGGACTTTATAAATTTCCATATTACTGCGTTGAAAATATTTTATGTGACCATGATGCATTATTAAAAGTGATGGATGAAGAAGAGCCAGTTAAAAGTTTAGATGATTTAGAGGGGTTGTTTAATTATCAAGAGTGGCTCTTAAATAATGAGGATAAGTTATTTTCATTATTTATTGAGTATGCGATTTCTATGACTTTGAATCCGCAAGAGCAGACGGTAGCATTCAAAGTTAGTGACCTTGTTTCTAGTGACAAGGGGGAATTACATGATAATAAGCTGACAGTTAGAACTGAAGCATTAAAAGAAATGGTTATTGAATCCACTAGTTTAGAAGTCTATGAATCAACAAGGAATGAAATATTAGCTAATTTTGAAATATCAGGTCTGAATAAACTAGATGTAATTTCAGGGAAGGACTACTTGTTTCCTCTACTAAAAACACGAGCGAAATCGCTAGTTAAAACAAAAATTTCTGACTTGAATTTTAAGTTAAGGCTAGCAAAAATTTGTAATGTAAATGGCATCAGTCAAGCCTTAGAGTACATTACATGTTAACAAGCCATTCAAGCAGGACTTTTAACAGTTGGTTAGGTTCCGCTTTGATCCACATTTTAACCAACAATTAAAAGCCACTTAATGGAGCGTTATGAAGAAAGGGATAGCAAGTGGTAGCATCAGAGGTCGTAGAAAAAAGTTGCTGTTTTATTAGTGATATATCCTGTTACGAAGTAGCCAAAGACTTTGCTGGACCTGCATTAGCAGCTTTAGCTGTAATTGTTTCAATCATAATTGCCTTTAAACAATTATCAAAACAACATAGCAATACTATTAAAGCCCAAAAAGAAGATGCTAAAAGAAATACAGGAATTGAATTATTCAAAAAAGTTAGCCTTCTCATAGAACAAAGTTCGGCAGTTATTAGAGAAGTTAACTCATACTGTAATGTTAAAAAATTCAATCCTAATGCCGTTGAATTATTGGATCTAAAGGAATATTTAGAATTATCTCAACGAGTCAATCAGGCATTGCTTCTGCTTGTAAGTAAAATCGAATCACATGAGATTGTTCATCCTAAACTATTTAAAACATTTAGGTATTCTCTTCAATCTATCGTGCATGACGTAATGAAACTTCGCGATGATACAACCAGTACGACTTGCCTCAACAAAATGATGGACTACACATCTGATGCATCGTGTTATTTAGGAGATTTTCAAGTATGCCTACAAAATTTAGCTTATGGTGACATATTTAAAAGTAAAATCGAAGCGAGAGTCCCGATAGATAAAAGTTTAAAGGTTATTGAAGATGATCCAGAAAAATTAGATGTATTGCTTAATTACTTTGAAAACGAAAGTGATTGGGGTGTAAGTAACGCAAAATACGAAAAAGAGGCTTTGGAGCGGTTTTCTTCATAAGCCAATCAAGCGGGGGAAGATCAAGATTCGATAACAGCTCCTTGTAAGGTCAAACATAATACAATTTCGGAGATCATGGTTGACGCTAGTGTCACCGATAGTAATAAGTATAATGCCATTCTTTGGTCTACATATAACGGAGATTTGTCATTGCAAGAAGTCGAAGAATTCTTAAGAATATTTCCGAATAAATCTGATACGCCCTATAGGCGATTATTATGTGCTTATGACATTAAAAAATATGATATTTAGTAGGGCTATAACAAAGTATTGCACCGGACTCGCTGCGCTCGCGCGGTGAATGCGGCGTTGGTAGTTAACAGGACACCCATGGTAACGAGCAGCCCAAAAAAATAGTTTTGTGATTTATTACGATGAGTGTCTTTGTAATTTGTATTTGTAATTTTACAGCTTGGATAGCGCACTATATTTGGTTGGCAAGCAAAACAAACTGGTCAGTTAGTTTGGATTTACCTATCAACAGATCTGATCCTAGATTTCAGCGGCATTTCTGCTACCGGTAAAATGGCCAGCGGTTGGGCTGCGATCAACTTTCGGTATTGGACAGCGGCTGGTCCAGATTACGCCATTGTTCAATGCCGCCTACTATTATTAATGAGCTGGTGACCGCAGTCTTCTCATCCATGCTCATCCATGCCCAGGAAAAAGGTCAGTGCCGGCGCCGTTAATATTGAGCCACCCGCCCCAACAAACCCAAACTTAAACCTATGATCACGGCGCTTAACAGCAACATTACTAACATTAAGTGGTAGATACCTTGATTTATATCAAATATTACGAATATATGATATAAAGGGTAATTTAATCAAGGAGTTAATTATGGCGGTTCAGGTTAAGGTTTTTTTTCACCAGGACACCGGCACATTAAGTTACCTGGTAGTCGACAGCCAGGCGCAACATGCGGTAATCATCGACAGCGTGTTGGATTTTGATATTGGCTCAGGGGAGGTTAAAGCAGAGTTTGCCAATCGGCAGTTGGCATATATTGCTGATAACAACCTTAAACTAGTGTGGATCCTGGATACTCATGCCCACGCAGATCATCTCAGTGCGGCCAATTACTTACGCACGAAAACTGGGGCCAAGACCGTAATAGGCCAAGGGATCACTGAGGTTCGATCACGCTTTTCCAAGACCTTTAATCGGGCCACTAGTGGGCCTGGCGAACAGCCTGATTTTGATTGCTTGTTAGCAGAGGGGCAACAACTGGTGTTTGGTTCAGCTGCTTTGTCTGGCATCAGTACCCCAGGTCATACTAGTGATAGCCTCAGTTATCTGATTGAAGACAATGTATTTGTTGGCGATACCCTGTTTATGCCAGATGCAGGTACGGCCCGTTGTGATTTTCCTGGCGGTGATGCAGATACTTTATGGGATAGCATCGCTCGCCTGCATGAGCTTCCGGATGATTATAAGATTTGGGTATGTCACGACTATCAGCCGGATGGGCGTGAACTGCGCTATCAAACCACGGTAAAAGAGAGTCGTGAATCCAACATATATGTGGGTAGTCACAGGCAAAAAACCGAGTATGTCGCATTACGTAAAAAGCGTGACGCAACACTCGGCGCGCCCAAACTGTTGTATCCGTCTTTACAAGTTAATTTGTGGGGCGCATCTTTGCCTGAATGTGAAAGTAATGGTGTTCGATATATTAAGATCCCCTTAACCGATAAAGTAACAAGCTAAAAAGGAAATAAAACTGATGGAAAATATTTATATACAGGCCTTGATGGGCGGGGGCCTCATAGGTGTCGCGTCTTTGCTGCTGATGTTATTTAACGGCCGTGTCGCAGGGGTATCTGGGATTACCCACGGTGCGATCACCTCATTGGCGCCCGCGAATTGGTGGCGCTGGTTGTTTTTAGTAGGATTAATTATCGCGCCGTTAATTACCGCCCTGTTCGGTTATGGCTTACCCACTAGCATGCCAGTTGGCTTACCGCAATTGGCTATCGCCGGATTAATCGTTGGCGTTGGCACCCATTACGGCTCAGGGTGTACCAGTGGGCATGGGATATGCGGTATTGGCCGCTTATCTAAACGCTCGTTGGTCGCCACATTAACCTTTATGCTCAGCGCTATCGTTACTGTCGCTTTTGTCAATCACGTCATTGGATAACTGTTATGAAACATAATTTAACTGCCTTGATTGCAGGCCTGCTATTTGGAGCGGGTTTAACCATTTCAACTATGGTCGACCCAGCCAGAGTTCTGGGGTTCTTAGACATATTGGGCGCTTGGGATCCCACTTTAGCCTTCGTCATGTTAGGTGGTATAGCGGTCTACTTACCTGGTTACCATTTTCTAATCAAGCCTCGTCAAAGTACTTTATTAGCAGGCGATTTTCATGTACCGCAAAAAAAAGGGGTAGATAAACCCTTGCTTATTGGCTCAACTTTATTTGGACTTGGCTGGGGATTAAGCGGCATTTGCCCAGGGCCAGGATTAGCCAATCTTTCCGGCGGTTTGCCCGCTATTTGGGGCTTTGTGTTGTGCATGCTGCTTGGTATGTTAGTGGCATCCAAGTTAAAATAAGCACTATTAATGGAAATCAACGACATGTATGCCAACGCTGGAAAGGCCGCCATATGGTTAAAAGCCATGGCGAATCAGCATAGGTTGATGATTTTTTTTGTTAAATGACGGGGAGCGCTGGGTCTTAGAGTTAAACAAACAGATAGCGATCCCACAATCTAGCTTGTCACAACATCTCAGCCAGTTGCGCCGGGGAAAGTTAGTGGCCACCAGACTGACGCGCAAACTATCTATTACTCGTTGGCCAGCGCAGTAGTGCAAGCGATCATTGCCACCCTCTATCAAGTGTATTGTGCGCCAAAGCAAACAGCATAGAAAAGGGGACTGACACAGAG
This sequence comes from Colwellia sp. MB02u-9, assembly GCF_014077085.1. NCBI lineage: Bacteria > Pseudomonadati > Pseudomonadota > Gammaproteobacteria > Alteromonadales > Colwelliaceae > Colwellia > Colwellia sp. MB02u-9. The sequence continues at coordinate 124,993 of NZ_JACGVF010000091.1, read as the reverse complement.
GAAACGTTTTCAACAGAAGTTTAGCCGTTACTCAGAGCATGGAATAGAGCATGGAAATTTTAGCTGCAGGTTTGGAAAGGTTAGGGAATGTAGCTAAAGAGTACGTCATCGTACTTTATTCTAGCTATAAACAAGAGCGGCTTAAGGTAAATATTATCTAGGATTTATAGCCTCGAACGTCCTTGTAAAGCTATAGTAAAATCCTTTGCCCTACGATTACCATATATGCTAAAAGTAGGGCAGAGGTCAGCGTCGCGTTGCTGATTTTGTTTGTCAATAATACCTTAAGATGACGGTTGCTCAGTTAAGGGCTTCGCTTTGAATGTTAGTATCCAAAACGAAACTGCCCCTTAATCGCTAATCTTCTTCATCTAAGGTCATCAGTGACGTATTACCACCAGTAGCTGTGGTATTAATACTGATCGCTTTTTCTGTTAATAATCGTTGTATTAAATTATCAAAATATTTTGAACTGATCACAGGTAAAATTGCACCTTGACGTTCTGCTAATTTTTCACTGATATAATGTTTACGGTCGCAATGACTATCAACAACAACACCTGATAATCCAGGCTGTGCCAGCAAGGTTGTTAAATGGCATAAACGGGCAATTTGAAAAATATTCTCATCTTCGCCTGTGGCAATAAGTTCATCTCTAAAAGCTATTGCTTGATCATAAAACAAGTCAGAAACAACCGAGATCACGGTATTACCGGTTGCCAAAGCGGTTACGACAGAAAGTAACCAAAAGTGAAAAGTAACATTTTCGTCAGCAAAACAGATGATGTTGCCACGATTTTCTAAATATAGCATATTAGACTCACCCGTCGGACCCGGTAAAACGCTTGGCTCCTTCAAGTGTTTTTCAATATCAATTAATTGTGAGCGCGCCGCTTCTAAAGTATGCGTTAAATCGTCTGCTAAATTATCAATGATATCGATATGAGCTATTTTTTCTAATACTTCGCTAACACAAGATATACGGGTATTTAACTCGCTCAAGCGCCAGATTTTTTCTGCTGTACTCGCTCTGTCCATAAATAATACGGCTTGTGCATCGGTATCGCTGTTTGAGGCTTGTGCTTGCTGTGGTATTAAATTAAGTTTCTTGGCATCGGGCGTTGTTATTTCTTTAACTAAACGCGTTAAATAATATGGGCCACCTGCTTTTGGCCCTGTACCTGAAAGACCACGACCACCAAAAGGTTGCACACCGACAATAGCGCCAATCATATTGCGATTTATATACACGTTACCTGCTCGTGATAGCTTCGCCAAATTTATCGCTCGCTGTTCAATGCGGGTATGTATACCCATAGTTAAGCCAAAACCTGTGCCGTTAATATCATCAACGGCTTTTTCTATTTCATCGCCTTTAAAGCGAACAATATGTACACAAGGACCAAATACTTCCTGCTTCAGCACGCTAATATTCTCTATTTCATAAAGTCGTGGCGCAAAAAAGAAATGTTCGTTATCTGCTATTTCATTTGTTATCTCATCAGCAATATCGCATTGGTATAATAGTTGACCATGGGTTTTCATATAGTCACTGTGAGCATTGAGTGAATCTAGCGCTTTTTGATCAATAACAGGACCTACGTCAGTACGCAGTTTTTCTGGGTTACCCACATGTAATTCTGCTAATGCGCCTTTAAGCATGGTAATAACATCATCAGCAATATCTTCTTGTAAAAATAATACTCGAAGTGCAGAACAACGTTGACCTGCAGATTGAAATCCTGAAGAAATAACATCATCAATGACTTGTTCAGGTAGGGCGGTAGAGTCAACTAACATACAATTTTGACCACCCGTTTCAGCAATAAAGGGCACTTGATCGCCGCCTCTCTCAGCCAATGTTTGCGAAATCATAGTTGCTGTTTTACTAGAACCGGTAAAAATAACCGCTTGTATACCTGCATTAGGAATAATAACGCTACCCACATCACTACCCTTTGCAATAACGGCTTGTACAACGCCATGGGGTAATCCAACAGAGGTCATTAATTCAATAGCGCGCAATGCAATTAAACTTGTTTGTTGGGCTGGTTTAGCTAACACAGTATTACCCGTAGCAATGGCAGCAGTTACTTGCCCTATAAATATAGCTAACGGGAAGTTCCAAGGGCTGATACATAACACCACACCACGGGCTTCTGAACGATCATCTTCTGCAAGTTCAATCGCTTGTTGTGCATAATAGCGACAAAAATCAACTGCCTCTTTGACTTCATCAATACCATCTTGTGCCGTTTTCCCTGCTTCTTTGATGCATAAGGCAATTAACTCGTCGATATGATGTTCAAGAACATCGGCGACACGGCATAATAAGGCCGCGCGTTCAGATACAGGCGTTTGTGACCATGAAGCGAATGCGTTTTGAGCGGTTTCGACCATCGCGAGCATTTCATCCTTGCTGTGATGTCGTTGAAAACCAATAATTTCACTATGCTTTGCTGGATTTCTAATAGCGATTGACCCTTCTGGCAGATCATTTTCAGAAAACAAGTGATTCACAAGCCAGTTATCCAGTGATTTTTTTAAAGGGGTTACTGTATTGATATCGGTTAAATCTAGGCCCTTGGAATTATCTCGACCGAGACCTTTTTCATCATGGTATAACGCGATGGGTTTGATTATTTGGCCGTTATATTTGTCTTTTAAGCGATGTATTTTTTCAATGGGATCGACAAGTAAAGATTCGACCGGTTGTGACTCATCAATAATAGCATTAACAAAAGAAGAGTTAGCGCCATTTTCTAACAAACGACGCACTAAATAGGCGAGTAGATCTTTATGAGGACCCACAGGTGCGTAGACGCGACATTGAACATTTTCATTGGTAACAACTTGGTCATATAACGAGCCACCCATGCCATATAGACATTGAAATTCAAAACTTGTTTTGTCATTGCCCGCCAGTTCAAGAATAGTAGCGACAGTATAAGCATTATGCGTAGCAAACTGTGGAAAGATGGTATCTCTATATTCTAATAATTTTTTCGCACAGGCGATGTAAGATACATCAGTAGAAGCCTTGCGAGTGTATACCGGAAAATGTGGATAACCCCCTTTTTGGCTGTTTTTAATCTGAGTATCCCAATAAGCACCTTTTACTAAGCGCACCATCATTTTTCGGTCAACACGCATGGTTAGTTCACGTAACCAGTCAACTATAAAGGTGGCGCGTTTTTGATAAGCTTGCAGGGCCATTGAAAAGCCATTCCAACCTGCTAACTCATCATCACTAAATACCGCCTCAATAACATCAAGGGATATATCTAATCGCTCAGATTCTTCCGCATCAACAGTTAAGCCAATATTGTAGCTTTTGGCTTGCAAACAAAGTGCCTTAAGTTTGGGAGCAGCTTCAGCCATTACCCGTTCTTTTTGGGCAAATTCGTAACGAGGATGGATAGCAGAAAGCTTAACTGAAATACCAGGTAATTTGCGCGGGTCGTTTTCACCCGACGCACGAGCAACTGCGCCAATGGTATCTATGGCAACTTGATAAGCTTTATAATACTTTTCAGCGTCGACCATAGTTCGCGCACCTTCACCTAGCATGTCATATGAATATACGAAGCCTTGCCGCTCTTTCTTGGCCGCATGATCAGTTGCCTCTTGAATCGTTTCGCCCATAACAAACTGCTCACCCATGATTTGCATGGCGTAGTTCATTGCCTTGCGAATGACAGGCTCACCTAATCGACCAATAACCTTCTTCAATAAACCAAAGCTATCTTTTTCCCGTTCATCAGCATAGTCAACCATGGTTCCGGTCACTAATAACCCCCAAGATGAGGCATTAACGAACAGTGAATCACTGCTGCCTATATGGCTGTCCCACTGTCCTTTAGATATCTTGTCACTAATTAGGGCATCTTGAGTATGCTTATCTGGTACACGTAATAAGGCTTCGGCTAAACACATTAACACCACACCTTCTTCACTTGATAATGTGTATTCTGCCAGTAAGGCATCTATCGCACCGTTTCCTGATTCGTCTCTACGTATTTTCAGCGACATTTTACGGGCTTTTTCCCACGCTCTGCTGACAGCATCATCGTTAACTTCAGCTAAGGGTAAAATATGCGCTACCGCAACACTTTCATCAATACGATAGAACTCGCGAATTTTTTGACGCGTAGGGGACTCTGTGATGTTTGAATTATTAAAAAGCATATACTTCACCTCAAATTTTTTAAAAATGTTTTGCAATTACATAAGTTAATCACAATTTAATTTACTGGTTCGATTGCATGTAAAATTCAGTTGGTGTGAATCAACAGAAGCTCACATTGTCATTAGGGTACTCTTCATCATTTTTATGTAGATTAAGTTAATATTTTTCGCTCATCAAAATAGCGGTAGACTGACCACTGAAGCCTAGTTCACTAAAATATCTGAATACACTTTGACACATAAAAAAGCACCTAACCTAAACACTTGTTTTGCGCTGAATAAAATTGAATTTGTGCCCTAACTTTGACAGTCACTTTTTAATTCTTCAGTCTTAAATAGGCGCATGACCCATATAAAGAAGAAGGGCGCGAAAAATAAAACCAATATTGTTGTAGCCGTAATACCCCCTAGTACACCAATTGATATCGCGTTTTGCGCTCCTGACCCGGGTCCTGCGGCAAATGCCAAAGGCATCACACCTAAAATAAATGTCAGTGATGTCATCAAAATAGGGCGAAGTCTTTGTTTAGCCGCCATCACCGCTGAATCATAGGGATTCATGCCTTCTTCGAGGTTAGTTTTTGCAAACTCAATAATCAAAATTGCATTTTTAGCTGCCAAGGCAATGGTCATTAATAAGCCCACCTGAAAGTAAATATCATTTGCTTGTCCAGACCACCATGTGGCCAAAACAGCACCAAATATACCCAGTGGAACCGTTAGGATAATCGCCAAGGGAATTGTCCAGCTCTCATATAAAGCTGCCAATGCTAGAAACACAGCTATGATTGAAATCATATAAACAATCCATGCCTGACCACCCGATTGTTTTTCTTCATAGGATAAGCCGGTCCACTGCAAACCAATTCCACTTGGCAAGCTTTCAGCGAGTTTTGATATCTGGTTAAGGGCTTCACCTGAACTAATGCCTTGTGCGGCCTCACCTTTAATTTCAAGAGAAGAATTGCCGTCAAACCGCGTTAGCTTGGATGCGCCATATGTCCATTCGCCTGATCCAAACGTTGACAGAGGCACCATTCCACCGGATGCGTTGCGCACGTACCATCGTTTTATATCAGTTGGCAGCATCCGATATTCAGCGTCCGCTTGCGCATATACTCTCTTTATGCGGCCGTTTTCTATGAAGTCGTTGATATAAGAACCCCCAAGAGCGGTACTTAAGGTTTGATTAATTGTTGCCATTGACACACCTAATGCTAGCGCTTTGCCGGCATCGATATCAATATCATATTGAGGACTAGGCGGCAGTCCGTTGAAACGAACCCTATTTAGCAGATCGCTTTGATTTGCCTCTCCAAGGAATTGCTGCATTGCCTCATTAAAGGCGACTTGTCCCAAACCGGCCCTATCGACTAGTTGAAATTCAAAACCACTTGAGTTTCCTAGCGCTGATACTGCTGGCGGCACAATTGGAATGATCATGGCGTCTGGCACAGTTGACAATGCCTTGCCAGCTTGTTCACTGATCTGGAAGACGCTTTGATTTTCTCCGCGCTCCGCCCAAGGTTTCATTTTAATAAAACCGATACCCACATTTTGACTGTTGCCAGAAAAGCTGAAACCCGCAGCAGTGAATATTCCTTCAACCGCACCGTTTGTCTGGTCTAAATAGAAGTCCTCGACTTGCTTATTTTTCTCAACGGTTTGTTGTAGCGTTGAACTTACAGGCCCGCTAACTAGGGTGAACATGCGTCCTTGATCTTCATCAGGCAAAAATGAAGTGGGTATTTTAATGAATAAACTAATTGCAGCCGCAATCATAGCTAAGAAAACTAATGGTAAAACAATTCGACTTGCCAATAACTTCACTAGTAAGTTTTCATGTCCTCTCTTCAATTTTTTAAAGCCCCGATTGAACAAGCCAAAAAATCCTGTTTTCTTTTCTGTCTTGCCTTGTTTTAAAACGATGGCGCACAAGGATGGAGAGAGACTGAGCGCAATAAAAAGCGAAATGCCCATCGCTACGGAAATCGTCACCGCAAATTGTCGATAAATTACGCCTGTTGAACCTTCAAAGAAGGTAATCGGAATAAACACCGCCCATATTACAACCGTTGTGCCAATAAGCGCCCCTGAAATTTCTTTCATGGCTTTAATTGAAGCAGCCTTTGGCGTCATATCAGGATTATTTTCCAATTTGTTTTCAATGTTTTCGGTAACCACTATCGCATCATCAACCAACATACCAATGGCTAATACCAGCGCGAATAATGTTAGAATATTGATGGAGTAACCAAAAACATAAAGAAACGCAAACGTGCCGAGTAACACAACGGGTATTGCCACTGTTGGGATCAAAGTCGCACGTGATGTTTGTAAGAATGCGTAAAGGACTAAAATAACCAATAAGGCAGCAATCACCAGCGTTTTGATTACTTCATAAATTGACGCTTGTACAAAAGGTGAAATATCTACTGGATAGGCGATTTCTAATTGCTCAGGAATGATGTCGCTAAATTCTTCAATTCTGTCTTTCACCGCTTGAATGGTTTGTAAAGCATTGGCATTAGGAGTCAACTCGATCGCAATACCTGATGCAGGCCGGCGATTGTAGCGTCCAATGACACTGTAACTTTCTGCACCAATTTCAACGCGAGCAACATCACCTAAGGTTGCTTGGGAGCCATCCTGATCAACCGTTAGTAAAATTGCTTCGAATTCCGCTACGGTTTCAAGTAATGACTGCGACGTAATTGTAGCGTTGAGTTGCTGTCCTTTAACACTCGGCGCACCACCAATTTGACCGGTAGCTAGCTGTACATTTTGCTCCTGAACGGTATTAATGACATCTTGTGTTGTAATGTTAAGATTGTACATTGATTGTGGATTGAGCCAAATACGCATAGCGTGCTCAGGGCCGAATGTCCTAATTTGTCCTACGCCATCAATCCGGCTGAGTGGTTCTTCTAGATTAGACGCCAAGAAGTCAGAGATTTCATTTCGTCCATATGAATCATCCGTTGAATAAAAACTAACGATAAGGGCGTAACTGCTGCCCGCTTTTCTGACCGCAACGCCTTGTCTCTGGACGGCTTGAGGAAGCGATGATTCTGCTTGCGACACTTTATTTTGTGTTTGTACCTGCGCGATATCAGCGTCAGTTCCTGGCTCAAAAGTAAGATTGATATTTGCACGTCCTGATGAGGAACTTTGAGATTGGATATAACGTAAATTATCGATACCCGTCAGATTTTTCTCGATTACTTGTGTCACCGTATTTTCGAGTGTTTGCGCCGATGCGCCTGGATAAGTAACCGATATTGATATCTTAGGTGCGGCTATATTTGGATATTGTTCAACCGGCAGTGATGTAATGGCTAGAGAGCCTAAACCCATAATAACGATGGCAATAACCCACGCAAAAATGGGTCTGTTAATAAAAAATTTAGAGATCATTAATTCGAGCTCGTTTTGTTATTGTTAGCGTCACCTGTAGCACTGTCATCAGATTTCGTTGCTCTAGAGGACATACCAGAGGGCGTATTAGTTGAATCCTTCAATTTGATGTTTTTAGGCGCGACTTTGGCGCCCGGCTGCAACATCATTGCCCCCACTACGATAACGGTATCACCCGTTTTAAGACCGCTTTTGATTACCCAATTATTTTTGTAAGTGCCGCTGGTGACCACTGCACGCTTGTTTGCTATATTATTAGCATTGACAACCCAAACCACCTTTGAGCCATCGGCCTCTATACTGACGGCTTTTTGCGGCACTATGATTGTTTCTTCAATTCCCATTTCCTCAATGGTTCCACGCACGAACATACCAGGTAATAAAGCTGCATTTGGGTTTGGAAATATAGACCTCAACCGAATCGTACCCGTGTTTTCATCTACGGCTAAATCAGTCGCATACAGACTGCCTTTGTGGGGATAGATAAAATCGTTATTGCCAAATAAAAGCGTTACCTCAAATTTTGCGTCCTCGCCTTTGGTCATGCGACGGGTCATCAAACTTTGCTGCAAAGTCTTCGCATCGGCGGCCGACTGAGACAAGTCGACGTAAACTGGATCAAGTTGTCTGATTGTTGCTAAAGCTGTTTGTTGTTGCGCAGTAACGAGGGCACCTTCCGTCACCGTCGATGGGCTAATATAGCCTGAAATGGGGGCATGTACTTTTGTGTAATCAAGGTTGATTTTTGCTTTTTTTACCTCAGCCAGCGAGAGGGCAACAGCGGCGTTGGCTTTTGCCACACTTGCCTTTGCGCTATCAAACGTTTGCTCGCTTACTGTGTTGGTTTTTATCAGGCTTTGATAGCGGCTTTGGAATGCAAGGGCAAGCTCAAGTTCAGCTTTGCTATTTTGCAAACTCGCCTTTGCACTTTGATAATCGGCCTGATATCTTGCTGGATCAATCTGGTAGAGTTGCTGACCTTCTTCAATAAGGCTACCTTCTTCAAAAAATCGTGATTGAATGATACCGCTCACTTGAGGACGAATATCAGCCGTCATAAATGCTTTCACGCGGCCAGGCAACTCATGATTTAAAGCGATTGCTTGCTCTTTTATTGTTACCACGCCTACTTGGTGTGCAGGGCGCTCTTTTGTTTGCAATTCATTATCTTGAGAAGCGTCTGATGTGCTTTTATCAGTGTTATCTCCACAGCCGGCAGTTATAAGTAAGCCAAGCGCTGCGATGAAAAAGAAATACTTCATCTTCCTCCTTAAGTTTTTATCAATTACGAATTTTTTAAGTCTTAGCAGAAATCGAGTCGAGATAAATTTTAGATAAGACCCCACACCATCTCATGTTTAAAGACTCAATGATACCGGTGCAAGTGACCTGGACTCATGCTACTTGTAAGGATGTATTAATTTTTGAAGCTGAAAGGTCTTGCAACCCTGGATTTATCGTACCTATTATCTTACCTATAATTTTGTAAAATCGCTTAAAGTTTGAAACTGAGAAAGTCAAAGCTTATGGACTATAAATGAGACAAATTAATATTTGGAACTCAGTAGTCTTATCCCACTTTCGTGGACAGACAATAATCGTTGTACGGATACATCAGGAGATGTTTTATGACAAAAGGTAAACGTTATCAAAGATACTCTGTTGAGCTTAATCGTATGGCGTTACTCAAAGCTTAGGAAGATGGTGTTACTGCTGAAGCGTTTGTGAAGAACTAGGGCTCAGTTTGTCTATAGGTAGAATAAAACGTCATTTTTCATAACATGAAAATATATGATTCCTCATTTTTTTATATTTACTTCTCTTTGATATCATTGAGTGAGAGAAATCGGTTATTTTCGTCTATTAATCAACGGATTTCACATAATTCAGAATTTAAAAAGAACAATAGATAAAGTGGTAAAAGTTATTTTAATATTAATTGCTTTCAAGATTTTAGTTTTTTAAGCGTTCGATTTATTAATTAGCGGAATACAAAATCACACTGTTTTATATGCTGTGTTAGTTAGAATAGGTTGGGCCTCAATCAATAGGGGTCATGACACTATTGCTTAGACAATGTGACACAACAAAAAGAAGTAAAAGTTTAAATGAGTAAAGCTAAAGGAGGATCTACTATCACCCCAAAGAAAGTAAATAGCGTCCCTTGTGATGCTGAACACTGTGTTCAAGTGCGCGGAGCTCGCGTTCACAACCTGAAAAATATCAATATAGACTTACCTCGTAACGCACTCGTTGTATTTACGGGCATCTCTGGTTCTGGAAAGTCATCGCTTGCTTTCGGGACTCTGTTTGCAGAATCACAGCGCCGCTATCTTGATTCAGTTTCTCCTTTTGCTCGCCGATTAATCGATCAAGTAGATGAACCAGACGTCGACTCAATCGACGGTCTGCCACCAGCGGTCGCACTGCAGCAGCAAAGAGGCACACCCTCTGTTCGCTCTTCTGTAGGGAGTGTGACAACAATTTCCAATGCATTACGCATGCTTTATTCTCGTGCTGGGCAGTATCCGCAAGGGCAAAAAATACTGTATGCAGATTCTTTTTCTGCAAACACACCAGAAGGTGCTTGCCCCAAATGCCATGGCATTGGGCGAGTTTTTGAAGTCACAGAAAAGATGCTTGTTCCTGATGATACTAAGACGATTAGAGAGGGTGCCATTGCAGCATGGCCACCTGCGTGGCAAGGTAAGAACCTTAGCAGAATACTGGTTTCTCTTGGACACGACATTGATAAACCGTGGAAGATGCTACCTAAGAAGACGCGTGACTGGATCTTGTTTACTGAAGAAACACCCACCGTGCCGGTTTACCCCGAATATGATTTTGCGCAAACGTTAGAGGCGATTGATAAGGGTGAAAAGCCCCATTATATGGGCACGTTTGCGAGCGCTAAACACTTTATTATGCACTCCTTTGCGACCACCCAAAGTCTAAGAACTAAAAAACGTGTTTCCCAATTCATGCATATTTCTCAATGCCCAGACTGCAAGGGAAAGAAATTAAAACGAGAGTCTTTAAGGGTTAAATTTGCTGGACTTGATATTGGTGAACTGTCGCGCTTAACTTTAAATGAGCTAGCTAAACGCTTACGCGATGCTGGCAATAAAGCCTCAACAAAAAGTGATCCGCATCAAGAAAAAAACATTGTTGTTCAGCGAATTACCCGAGATATTTTGGTTCGCGTTGAAGCGCTCACAACGCTTGGCTTGGGCTATCTGTCTTTGGAGCGCAGCACACCAACCTTGTCAGGGGGCGAACTACAGCGCTTGCGCTTGGCAACACAGATCCGTTCACAGCTGTTTGGCGTCGTTTATGTACTAGATGAACCTTCTGCAGGTCTGCACCCAGCCGATACTCAATCCTTGCTAGGGGCATTGGATGAACTGATTCGAGCTGGCAACTCCTTATTCGTGGTTGAGCACGATGTTAGCGTTATTCAACATGCAGACTGGATTGTAGACATTGGCCCTAACGCGGGCAGTCACGGTGGCGAAGTGATTTACAACGGACCGTTAGAAGGTTTGCGTGCAGTGACAGGATCACATACCAGTCGCCATCTTTTCTCACCCCTTGCTAGCGCGAAACAGTTGCCAAGAAAGCCTACAGCATGGTTGAAGTTAGAAGGGGTTGAACGAAACAATCTTCAGGGGCTAAATATTGAATTCCCTCTCGGTGTTATGTCAACTGTTACCGGTATTTCAGGTTCGGGTAAATCTAGTCTAGTGAGTCAGGCGCTTGTCGAACTGGTTTACGATGCGCTGGGTCAAAAAAAGACCGTTGAGGTGCCAAGTGACGAGACGGCCTTACTTGAACGAGAGTTAGAAACATCAACCAGTGGACAGATCGTTGCGGGCATGGAGCTTGTGCGACGATTAGTCAGCGTTGATCAGAAGCCAATTGGTCGCACTCCGCGCTCAAACCTTGCAACCTACACCGGCCTGTTTGATCATGTGCGGAAGTTATTTGCCTCGACTCGAAAGTCGAAAGCACGCGGTTATGACGCTGGTCGTTTTTCTTTCAACGTTGCTAAGGGACGCTGCTCGAATTGTGAAGGCGTGGGATTTGTTAGTGTGGAATTGTTATTTCTCCCTAGTGTCTACTCCCCTTGTTCAGTGTGTCGAGGCCAGCGTTATAACGACAAGACACTTGAGGTAACATATCGCGACAAAAATATCGCCGAAGTCCTTGCTTTGACGGTAGAGACTGCGCGCGAATTCTTTGAAAATGAACCTTCAGTAGTGCAGGCACTAGATGCGTTGCTGCAGGTTGGGCTAGGCTACCTCAGACTTGGTCAGCCCGCCACAGAACTGTCGGGAGGTGAAGCTCAGCGGGTTAAACTTGCAACAGAATTGCAGCGGTCACAGCGCGGCGATACGCTTTATGTGCTTGATGAACCAACTACGGGCCTGCATCAAGAAGATGTGTCGATGTTAATGCTGCAATTAAATGGATTGGTTGACTCAGGTAACACCGTTATTATGGTTGAGCACGATATGCAGGTTGCTAGCAGCAGCGATTGGGTTATCGACATTGGACCTGGCGCTGGTGATGAAGGTGGATTAGTTGTCGCACAAGGACCACCAGCACAAGTAGCAAAATCGAAGACCAGTCTAACGGCGCCATTTATGTTGTCGTAGAGTCAGGAGAATGTGCGAGCATATTAATGTATGAAACTGGCTATTAATGTTTGCGATAAGACATTAAAGTTTGAAACTCACACTAACATTATAAAAGCGCTTTCAAGTGATTTTTGCTTTATTTCTAATATAACTTTACTTGTCTGTCGCTGTTTTAAAATGTCATAAAAACTATGCACTCGGCGCGGCAAAAAAAACCAGCTCTGCTTACAGTGCTGGTTTTAGTTATTAATTACTCATTAAATAATTATGCGCTTAACGACGCCATATCAATAACAAAACGATAGCGAACATCAGAGCGTTCCATTCGCTCGTAGGCGGTATTAATTTCGTCAATATTGATCATTTCACACTCTGGCAATACGTTGTTTTCACCACAAAAATCAAGCATTTGCTGAGTTTCTTTAATGCCACCAATTAATGAGCCTGCAATACGACGACGACCCATTAATAATGGTACCGTGTTAACTTCGTCAACTGGACCTATTTGTCCAACAATAACAAGTGTCCCGTCTATATCGAGTAGTGGTGTATAAATTGATAAATCATGTTTTACAGGGACGGTATCAATGATGATATCAAATGCAGACTTCGAACCTTCCATTTCATCATCGTTTGTTGATACTAAGTAATGTTGTGCGCCTAAGTTTATCGCATCATCTTTTTTAGACTCACTACGGCCAATGACGGTGACGGTTGCTCCCATAGCGACAGCGTTTTTAACTGCCATATGGCCAAGTCCGCCTAAGCCAACGACTGCAACACGGCTACCTTCTTTAACGTCCCATTTGTGTAGTGGAGAATACGTAGTAATGCCAGCACATAAGAGTGGTGCAACGCGTGATAGCTCTAAACTTTCAGGAACGGAGAGTACAAACTCTTCACGCACAACAACATGTTTTGAATAACCGCCTTGGGTCATTTCTCCACTTATTCTGTCTTTACCCGAGTAAGTTCCAACCATACCCTCGCGACACAGTTGTTCTTCGTGGTTATCGCATTGGTCACAGCTTTTACATGAGTCGACCATACAACCAACAGCGACTGTATCGCCTTGCTTGTATTTTGTAACGCCGCTACCTATCGACATTACTTTACCTACAATTTCGTGTCCAGGTACTAGAGGGTATTCGCTGCCGCCCCAATCGTTTCGTACGGCGTGTAAATCTGTATGGCACACACCACAGTAAAGAATTTCAATTTCTACATCGTTATCGCGTAAATCGCGGCGCTCGAAAGAAAACTCAGTGAGTTGAGAGCCTTGGCTTTTTGCTGCATATCCTGTTGTCTTCATCATAACTCCATAGTCTATTAAAAATTTAAGACTATGGGAGTATGGAACATGAGTTCTGAATGTAAACCCCCCCCCCTTGTATCAGGATAGTGGTTGCCTCAATTAATTTATAAATACACAGGGTGCGGTAAGTTAACGTTCGTGAATTATCAAAGGTACTCAAGCAAGTTTAAAGAAGCAATATTAAACAAACTCAGTCAAAGTGGTTTGTCGGTCAGAATGGACTTCCAGTTAGACGCTTTTTCTTGTTAAGTGTATAGTTTGATTGGGTTTGTAATTACACATCTACCTATTGTTGTAGCTTACTTTTAGACTTTAACGCCCTTAATCAATGTTAAGTTAATATTTATTATTTATTTAATTCAAGGTTTAATGGTTTTTTATTGAATTGTGATAGCATTTGTATGTTAATAAATTAACCTTTAACTAATGTTAGAAGTTTTCTGTTTTAGATTGCATTTGTCTGAGCCACAAAAGGTGTTCGGGGAGTTATCTTCACGAACAACAAAGTGTAAGGTCAACAAGAGAAGGGCGAATTGATTTGAGCGTAAACATAGCGCTGATCGCTGAAGGTGGTGGTCAACGAGGAATATTCACTGCAGGTGTGTTAGATGCCTGGTTAGAGAATGATTTTGATCCTTTCGATTTATTTATAGGGACGTCATCGGGCTCGCAAAATATCACGAGCTTTTTATCTCGTCAAAAAGGCTATGCCAAACAATTAATCCGTGGTTTATCACGTCAAAAGCGTTTTTATAAGCTAGGCCGTGGATTAGTTGGGGGCAATGTTGTGGATTTGGATTGGTACTTTGATAACACTATTCAAGGTAGATTTGCCTTAGACTTTGCAGCGGCAAAGAAATCATTGGGAAAACGAGAATTATTGATCACCGCAACAAATTCACGTGATAGGCAAGGTTATTTTTTGCGCCCAAACGGCAATAGTACTCATTGGCGAAAATTGCTTAAAGCCTCGAGTGCATTACCTTTTTTATATAAAGAAGGAGTTAAACTTACGCCTAGGTTAACTGCTCGTTCGTTTAATAAGGCACAAGCACCTCAAGCTGATTATTACCTTGACGGTGGCCTAGCTGAGCCATTACCCGTGCGTGAAGCCTATCGCCGCGGTGCGCGAAAAATAGTTATTATTCGCACTGTTAATGCTGATCTTCATGCTCAGTCGGTTTGGATAAACAAACTAAAGTCATGGATTTACTCGTCTGGACATTGCCCAAAAACCATTGATTATTTGGTTCAGCATGAGCAAGCTTATCGTCAAGAACTCGCCTTTATCGCTGACCCTCCTGACGATGTTGAGCTCATTCAAATTTTTGCTAAAGACCATCTTCGAAGTAAAAGCTTAGGCAGTTCGGATATGGATTTACAGCATGATTATCGTGCCGGTATCGATGCGGGTAATGCTTTTTTGCAGACATCATAAATTTTTCACTCGTGATATCAAAGACGGTTTCTGTTGTTTGACAAAGGGTTTGCGCATTTGATAGTGTGGATGGGTCAGGGAGGGGCACTTTATGCCATTTTTGGCTAGGTATACCTCTCCGGTTATGTTGAAGCATATAGGAGAAATAATGACTATAAGTAATCAAATAAATCAGCAAAAAACAACTAAATTCACAGTGCCAGGCATGGATGAAGCGTCTGCTAACCGAGTAATATCGACTTTAGACAACCGTATGGTGGCACTGATCGATTTGGCCCTTACGCTAAAGCACGTTCATTGGAACGTTGTTGGCCCCAATTTCATCGGCGTTCATGAAATGCTAGACCCTCAAGTAGAAGCTGTGCGTGAGATGACCGACAGCATCGCAGAGCGAATAGCTACTTTGGGCGGATCACCGGTAGGAACTCCGCAATCTATTGCTGACCGTCGTACTTGGCATGACTATTCGCTAGGTAAGGCATTGGCCATCGAGCATTTGGCCGCCCTTGATTTAGTGTATAACGGGGTAAACAGTGATCATCGCAAAGCAATGGGTGAAATGGCAGAACTTGATCCGGTATCGGAAGACATGCTAATTGGTCAGTTGACTGATCTTGAGCAGTTCCAATGGTTCATTCGTGCGCATCTTGAATCCTCTGATGGTGATTTACTCACTGCCAACAGCCAAACCGAGTTGGCTGCAGCAAAATCTGCACTTTCTTAAACCCAGCGGATCGAATTACATTTATCTATGATGGCGCCTTTGGCGTCATCAATCTCTTCAACATATATTTCAATACGGTATCAAATTCCACGAATTTATCCGAAGCTTAAATAACTAAGCTATAGCTAAGATTTGCTCTTTTCTGACTCGTCATCGGCATCCTCGTTCTCAGTGCCTGCATCTTCGTCTTCGATTTTTTGCATACCATCGGAATTTAATAACTCATACCAGGGTCAATTGGATAGTACATTCTTCTTGGCAAAGCGATGGATAAGTCGGGATCACTGGCTACTAGGTTAGTAGCAAACGCGGTTCCAATAGCGGTTGATTGACTGAAAGACTAATTTTTAGCTTTAAATTTCTAACCATCTAACTATATTAATTATAGACTTTTTTGCTTCTAAATTAATGGTATTAGTGGCCTTTACTCGTGCGTCATGGCCCATGACCCATTTAGTCATATCAGGGGATTGATAAAGTACATATCTTATAAAAGGTAGAGTACTTTTTTTGGTAAGTCTGCCGCTGTTGTCAATTTTATGTGTAGCTCTGCAAAGATATGTGAATACAAGCTAGAGCTAGTTGAGTGTGATCATCGTGATCTTTCTGGTATTTTCTGTGGTGAAATACTTTGTGAGTAATATGAGGTGAAGCAAGGTTGTTAGCCCGTGATTGTTTGATGAGGGTTTAATTACGCTAGTATTTTTTGGTATAACTTGTTTAAAATTTATTCCAAGCTTACTAACTTTATGATTATTTTACTTGGTTATCTATTTTATTTTAATCATTAGAAAAATTATTGATTAAAATAAAACTCTTATATCTGTTTTTTTCCTGCGTATACAATAGCTCACCTAATTAATGAAGCGGATACTATTTGCCTTTTACTTTTTAGCGACAAAAAAAACCAGTATCAAGATACTGGTTTTTCATTAACAAGCACAAATTAGCTTATTTATTAGTCATAAATTATTTAGCAGCGGTAGTCGCTTTTGCCATAGTTTCTTTAGCAGTGCTGGTCGCTTTTGCCATAGAATCTTTAGCTGTGTTAGTCGCGTTCGCCATAGAATCTTTAACTAAGTTGGTTACTTCTTCAGACGTTTTAGTGACAACATCATAAGTCTCTTTAGCTGAAGCAGTAACTTTCGCTTGAAGCGCTTCAGTGTAAGCTTTTTGTGACTCAATCGCTGCGGCTAAATCTTTCTGAGCTGACAATGCTTTAGTTTGAGCTGCACTGTCGTTCAGGATCGTAGTCATTAATGCTGATTGCTGATTGATTAATTGTTCAACCGTTTTAGTATTAAGTTCTACAAGGGTATTAAATGGCTTCATTGCTGCAGTGAACTGGTCTGTATTGTTTAATGATTTCATTGCAGTAGTAAATTGTTCAGTTAATTGTGTAAACATAATGATAGTTCCTATTTAGTTTTATATTATACTGCGGTGCAGCAATTTAATTCAAATTGAGTATAAGTGCTCACAACAGAGTCGTCAATGTTTTTTTTGCTGCTGTGCAGCATAAAGTTTTAATGCCAGTTCAAGTCATTGTAAAATAATAGTTATAATTTAAAAATAAATCTTTGATTCAGTTTAAATCTATAGCGTAAATACAAGTTTTAGTTATTTTTTAGATATAATGTTAACTTCAGTTTTTGGCGTAGCTTTAACTTCAGCTTTTGGCGTGGCTTTAACTTCAGCTTTTTTGGGTACGGCTTTAGTTGTTGTTTGTGCTGATGTTTGTACTGCAGTCTGTTTCGCTGGCTGAGTTTTATTTTTATTGAGCACTTCTGGAGCAACGGCGACATTTTCCACTAAATTGTCATTAACTTTAGTTGAAAATACGGCAAAAGAATCATTAAGAATTTCTTCTGCATCTTTTTGCGCATGGGTGAGTGTTTCAGAGGTTTGTTTTATGGCATCAGTTAATTCATTTTGCACATAGGCACTAAATTTTGCTTGTTCGGCAACAAAAATGTTTATGTCTAGTGTTGTCATTATCTTTTGACTAAATGACATACTGTCATTAAACAAACTGGTAATGAGCAAGCCTTGTTGATGTGCAATAGCATTTGCTGTTGATATATTTAATTTGACCAACTTATCAATTGGGTCTGATGAGGTTTGAAATAAATCTGTAAATTGATTAAACATAAACTTCTCCTTAATTTTTGCTGATAAGCAGCATCATTTGGTGAGAATTTAACCAATATTTAAGTTTTTAGTCAATTATTATTTTGTTGCGGTGCAACATTTTGTTACTGTTTATCTGTTGGCTTCTGGAATTTAGTCCAAATATTCATATTTTGTTCGACAATACTGCTAAATAAACCAAAAGGAGAGTTTTTATTAATGTCATTGCTCAGCTTTAAAATATCATCTTGATGTTCAATAAAAGCAGCAAGACTTTGTTCAAGAAATTGTTGTAAATAATCTTGATTATCATTGCCATAAAAACATATTAAGCGCTTCAATAAGGTATTGGTTAACAGCGATTGTCGCTCACTTGTTTCTTCTTCACTTATAATTTGAACTAAAATACTACGAGTTTTATCTTCACTTGTTTTCGAGTCAACTATTTTAAACTCTTGATTCGATATAACTAATTCTCTAATATAATCCAAATTTACATAATGACTCTTTGTAGTGTCATACAGACGACGGTTTGGATATCTTTTAATTGTGATCAAGGGTAATAATCTCAGTCGGTTATTAATTTTCACTTACGATAAGTTACTAAAAATTTAGTGTAAGTGCTATTGGTGTTCAGTATAACAGATATACTCTCTAGAAAAAAAGCGACCTTTCTGGTCGCTTTTTAGTTTAACTTTCAGCTGTGCTATCAGGTTAACAAGATAACGCAGAAAAGAGGGGGGTTATCACGAGACTAATTACGCTTTTTAACGTAACTGCCGGGAGCCGCTTCTATACTTACATGTTTTTTAGATCCTTGTTTACGTGCGGTTACTTGCTGACCTGATTGAGGAGCAACCCAATTTTCCCAATCTGTCCACCAAGACCCTTCATTTTTTGTCGCGCCTTCAAACCAATGCTCTGCAGAGTCAGCAAGTTCGTCATTAACCCAATGTGGATATTTGCCATGATCGACAGAGTTAACCACACCGGCTAAGTGACCAGAGCCAGCTAAAACAAACCTTGTTGGTCCAGAAAGCACTTTAGCTCCTTTGTATGATGCTTGCCACAACACTATGTGATCGGCAATGGTGGCTAAGAAATAACTGGGTGTTTTAATTTTACTGAGTTCTATAGCAACACCCTCAATTTCAACGGCACCATCTTTTATCAAGTTATTTTCTTGATAGGTATGCTTGATATAAAAATCAAAGGTTTCTGCTGGTAAATTTGAAGAGTCGCTGTTCCAGTATAAAAGATCGAACGGCGCAGGGTCTTTGCCCTTTAGGTAGTTATTGACAAAATATGACCAAAATAGGCTGTTTTCACGTAACATGCTAAACGCTAAACCAAGCACGCGGCCATCTAAGATGCCTTTCTCTTTAATATTTTTTTTCAAGAAAGGTAATACTTCCTCAGAGAGATAAACGCCTATTTCAC
The DNA here is from genome assembly GCF_014077085.1 of Colwellia sp. MB02u-9. Taxonomy (NCBI): domain Bacteria; kingdom Pseudomonadati; phylum Pseudomonadota; class Gammaproteobacteria; order Alteromonadales; family Colwelliaceae; genus Colwellia; species Colwellia sp. MB02u-9. The sequence continues at coordinate 105,701 of NZ_JACGVF010000091.1, read as the reverse complement.
CCGGTTCTTCAAAATCTAATAATGTGGTTAAAAAGGTTAACGAGTTTATTCGAGTATCACCTTTTGCCAATAAGTATGACTGGGTTGTTGCTAATAATGTGCCGCCAATGCAATAACCAACCACATTGATTTTGCTTGATTTTGTGACTTCTTCAATCACATCGAGTGCGGCAATTGGCCCTTCTTTCATATAGTCATTAAAGCCTTTATGAGAAAGTTTTGCGTCTGGATTTACCCATGAAATGATAAATACCGTATGCCCCTGACTTACTGCCCATTTTATCAGTGATTTTTTCTCGTCCATGTCTAAGACATAATACTTATTAACACAAGGTGGAATAAACAATAGTGGGACTTCATTAACTTTTTTAGTGCTGGCTTTGTACTGAATGAGTTGAATTAAGTCATTTTGGTATATGACATCACCAGGGGTATAGGCTAAGTTTTCACCTAAAGTAAACGCATCAGGGTCTGTTTGGGTGATCTTAAGTGCATCGGCAGGACTTTGTTGTAAGTCTTGGATAAAGTTTTGTAACCCCTTGATTAGGTTCTCGCCTTTAGACTCTAAAATGTCTCGACAAACTTCTGGATTGGTTAATGCATTATTGGTTGGAGAAACAGAATTGATATATTGTCGAGTATAGAATTTAACTTGCTCTTCGGCTTTGGCATCCTCGAAATGTAAACTGTTAACCATTTCTTGCATCATGTTAGAATTTAATAGATAAGACTGTTTTAAATAGTTATAAACAGGGTTTTCAGACCATTCGCTGTCTTTAAACCTTCGATCATTATGCTGCTCTGACACCACAGGCTCAACTTTTGTACCCATTAATGCTTTAGTCGCACTCTGCCAAAGCTCAGCTTGCTGATTCATAAAAGACATTTGTTTATTAAATAACATGGCAGTATCAACTTTTACCCCTTTAGATAAAAGTTGAGATAATTTTTCTGAATCCATCATTGAATTTAAACTTTTTTTATCAGGATCATGTAAAACTTGTTTGACCAGACTATTAAATACCTCTGTGTATTGCCCTAAAAAATCAATTACTTCCTTCTGTTGACTTGATTCCATAATATATCCCTTTAAATTATATGATTACAATTTATCTGCGGTTAAAAAACACAAAGTAAAAGTATTTTTAACAAATTATCAACAAACAAGTTACAAACAATATTAATAAGATACAAACATATTTGCTTATTATTTATGTTAACCGTGTCTTCAAACGTAAATTTAAGCTACATAATGCGTGTTTATAATGAGTGAACATTTAAGATATATTTATTTTTGATGCGGTGCAGCAAAATATTATTGACCAATACAGATTTGCTATGTACACTCATTTTATATATAAATGCTGCACCGCAGGATAAACAACAGATGATGTATCAAACTTACGATTTATATACTCGCTCAGCCGAAATGATGAATGGTTTTATTGCCTTGAGTCAGCAATTCATAACTCACCCGTTTAACCCTTATGCCAAGACCTTGTTAGGAAAAAGCATCAGTGCGGGGCTTGATAGTGCCTATCACTACACTAAAATTTATGACAAACAAGCTTATGATGTTAAAAACATCTTAATTGATGGCAAATCTATTGGTGTTACTGAACAGATCATTCTAAAAAAACCTTTTTGTAATTTAATTCATTTCGCACAAGATACCAATGTTAAGCAACCCAAACTATTTCTAGTGGCGCCGCTTTCAGGTCATCATGGCACTTTGTTAAAAGCCACAATAGTGCGTTTAGTTGCAGACCATGATGTTTACATTACTGATTGGCTAGATGCTAAACATGTGCCTTTATCCGAAGGAAGTTTTGGTTTTGATGATTATGTAAGTTACCTAATTGATTTTATGCATGAGATCGGTGAAAACACTCACGTATTAGCCGTTTGTCAACCTACGGTTCAGGCGTTAATAGCAACAGCGGTGATGGCTAAAGCGAAAGATCCTTGCACCCCTAAATCACTTACATTGATGGCGGGTCCTATTGATACTAGTATTAATCCTAACGAGCTTAATAGATATGCTAATAGTAAAGATTTAAGTTGGTTTGAAAATAACGTGATTATGACCGTGCCTAATCGCTTTCCAGGTGCTGGCAGAAAAGTATATCCTGGCTTTATTCAATTAGCCTCTTTTCTGTCGATGAATATAGAAAGCCATATAAAGAAACATACTGATTATATTAGCCATGTTTTTCATGGCAAAGAAGAAAAGAGAGCAAGTCACCGTGATTTTTATGATGAATACCTAGCGGTATTAGATCTTAATGGTGAGTTTTATTTAGAAACCATTGACCGAGTTTTTATTAATCAAGACCTAGCCAATGGTAAAATGACTTACCGAGGTGAACTAGTTGATTTGTCGTCAATAACTCATACTCCTTTGCATACCATTGAAGGGCGAAATGATGATATTTGTTCTTTAGGTCAAACTGAAGCCGCACAATCTTTGTGTGCTAATATTTCAGCACAAGATAAACTGCATGAAATTTTTGATGGTGTCGGTCATTTTGGCACCTTCAGTGGCTCAGCTTTTCGCAATAGAATCGCGCCTAGTATCACAAAATTTATTAAAAAATATAACTAACGGTTGTATCAGAGCAATAGTTTACTGACTAACTCAAAAGTAGGTTTGATCAAACCTACTTTCTCATCACTTGTACGTCCGTAGCCATTAAGTGGTATGTTTTAGCGCTTGAACTAATCTAATTCAATGTGCTGTAATGTAAAAAACTTTTTCTGTTACAACTCAGCCCAAGGATAAATTATATAGTGTAAATACAGCTTCGATGGACTTAAAATTACTATGCTTGACTCAAATCAGGTTAATTAATACCAAAAATCTGTACTCTTGATGGTAACGGATATAGGTAACGAATTGAGATAACTCGACTACCTTGCTACCCAACCACCATCTAATACCATAGTTTGTCCTGTCATATTTTTAGCTAGATCACTGGCTAAATAAGTCACTGAAGCACATATTTCTTCTATATCAATAAATGCTTTTTTTGGCATAGGAGCCAACATAATATTGTTAACAACTTCTTCTTCACTAATGCCATGTTCTTTTGCTGTATCAGCAATTTGTTTCTCAACGAGTGGCGTTTTTACATAGGCAGGACAAATAGTATTAATAGTAATATCTTGCTCGCCAGTTTCTAACGCAATCACTTTAGAAAAACCAATAATGCCGTGCTTGGCAGCAACATAGGCACTTTTGTATGGCGACGCGACTAAACCATGTAAAGAGCCAATATTAATAATGCGACCAAAATTATTAGCTCTCATCAAAGGTAATACCGCTTTGGTCATCATTGCGGGTCCGACTAATAATACATTAGTAATTAATTGCCATTTATCAGCTGGAAAATCTTCTAATTTAGCAACATATTGAATGCCGGCATTATTGACTAAAACATCGATACGGTTATTAAATTCATTTGCATGCGCAATAACATTATCAATATCAGCTTGAACCGTCACATCAAGCTTAAAGGCTAAGGCATCTCCTCCTGACTGGTTAATACCTTGAGCAACCTCTTGTGCCACAACTAAATTAATATCGCTAATAAGGATTTTATAACCTTGCTTAGCTAAATTTTTTGCTATTCCTAAGCCAATACCACTGACAGAACCCGTTACCAAAGCTGTTTTCTTTTGAGTCATGTTTTACTTCCCTTTATTGATTGCGTCAAATAACAACAGAATATAATGATACGCCGATAATGTTAACAAAACCATTTCATTATTGAGTGATAATTGAACTAATTGCGGTTTTATACAGCACATTCACAAAACGTTAATGTGTAGACATTATAGTAAAATAACACCGATTATTTTGGCGAAATTAATAACCAGTAAAAATTTGTTTTAGAACAATAAAGAACCACTAAAAAGTTGTTTTAAACACAAACACTGACTAAAGTTATTTAACAAGCTAGTAACATAACAGAAAGTGAAAAATGTAAAATATATACATTAAAAAAATTAACATAAAGAAATTAACATCGATTTTTTCAAACGTTAGTATGCTAGTTGTACGATAGGTGTTGGTATATTACTCACGTTTAAAATGAAAGCAGTGTTAATAAACGGATTACAAACCTCTATAGAGCCACTATAAAATACAACAAGGAGTACAAATATGGGACGCATTGCATTAGTAACAGGTGGAACACGTGGTATAGGCGAGTCTATTAGCATAATGCTAAAAGAACATGGTTACACTGTTATCGCGAATTATGCTGGCAATGATCAAGCAGCTCAAGAATTCACAGAGCGAACAGGTATTAAGTCGTTTAAATTTGACGTCAGCGATTTTGAAAGTGTAAGTAAAAGTATTCATGATATAGAGTCTGAAATCGGGTCAATCGACATTCTTGTAAATAATGCCGGTATTACTAGGGATGGCACCATGCACAGAATGGATTTTGAGCAATGGAATAAAGTTATTCAAACCAATTTATCTTCTTGTTTTAATACTTCTCGCGCTGTTATTGAAGGTATGAGAGCACGCTCATTTGGGCGCATTGTTAATATAGGATCGGTTAATGGTCAGGCAGGTCAATATGGTCAAGTGAACTATGCAGCCGCTAAATCTGGTATCCATGGTTTTACCAAAGCATTAGCGCAAGAAGGCGCTGCAAAAGGCATTACCGTCAATGCGATTGCCCCAGGTTATGTTGAAACGGATATGGTTCGAGCAGTTCCTGCTGATGTTTTAGAAAAAATTGTTAGAACAATACCGGTAGGGCGATTAGGTCAACCAGAAGATATCGCACGTTCTGTATTATTTTTAGTGGCCGATGAAGCTGGTTTTGTTACTGGCTCGACCTTATCCATTAATGGTGGTCAGCACATGTACTAATGATATACCTGCTTAACTTTAAGATGCAGATTTCAGTATGTGACAAGGGTTAGGTACACAGGTGCAGCCTAAAAAACCTGTGTAATACTTGATAAGGGTGCAGCCGTTATCTTTATATAGTAACTTGATCTGACTTGCTAGCTTAACGCTAAAACTGCATTTTGAAGTGGAAAGGATATAGAAAATATCATGTTATAACTTTTATATTATTAAAGTAGATAAACAATTATCTACTTTTTATTTTGCATATATAGCACTTTTGTCTAACTCTTTAGACTTTCTTTATTTACTTATTTACTTATTTACTTATTTGCAAAAAATTATTCGAGTTTTACATTGAGTGCTGAAATCAACATACATATGAATCCGTTAAATTAGCGAGGAAAAATTATTATGAGTGTAAATAGTGTTGTAGTGTTAAGTGCCGTGCGTTCTGCTGTTGGTACTTTTGCGGGCGGTTTAAAAGACATAGAGCCGGCTGAGTTGGCAGGACAAGTATTAGCCGAAAGTATCAAAAAGTCAGGAGTAGACGCGGAGCAATATGAATCAGTGATAGTGGGTAATACTATACCCACTGAATCCCGCTTTCCCTATGTTGCGCGAGTAGCCTCTATTCAAGCCGGCATGTCTTTAAACTCTACTGCAATGGCGCTTAATCGCTTATGCAGCTCTGGCTTGCAAGCAGTGGTGAGTTCGGCCCAAGGTATTATGTTAGGTGATCATCAGCTGGCGATTGGCGGTGGTGTTGAAAATATGTCACGTGGGGGATATTTGTCACCGGCTATGCGTGCCGGTGCGCGTATGGGGGACAGTGCCATGATTGATATGATGGTGTCGACATTAACTGACCCATTCGGCGTTGGTCACATGGGGATTACGGCTGAAAACCTAGCGACTAAATGGCATTTAAGCCGTGAAGCACAAGATGCTTACGCTGCAGAATCACACGCTCGTGCCGCTAAAGCGGTAGAAGCGGGTTATTTTAAAAGCCAGATTGTGCCAATAGAGCTTAAGAGTCGCCGCGGTAGCACTTTCTTTGAAACTGATGAACATATAAAAGCAGGCACAACGGCAGAGTTATTAGCTGGAATGCGTCCAGCATTTAAAAAAGACGGTAGCGTAACCGCAGGTAACGCCTCCGGTATAAACGATGCTGCATCCTTCTTAACGCTAGCGAGTGAAAACTATGCAAGCCATAATAATTTATCGCCAATTGCACGCATGGTTTCTTATGCAGTTGCCGGTGTTCCTAACGATGTTATGGGCGAAGGTCCTATTCCAGCCTCTAAAGCGGCATTGGCTAAAGCCGGCTTGTCTATTAATGATATGGACGTTATTGAATCCAACGAAGCCTTTGCAGCACAAGCGTTAACTGTTGCTAAAGGACTAGATTTAGACCCCCTAAAAACTAATCCAAATGGTGGCGCAATTGCTTTAGGTCACCCTATTGGTGCTTCAGGAGCAGTAATTGCCACTAAAGCCATTCACGAGCTACATCGTGTAGGTGGCAAGTATGCACTTGTTACTATGTGCATTGGTGGCGGACAAGGTATTGCCGTTATATTTGAACGTTTATAAATGTAAACTGAAGGTTTAATCGTATTAAGGGGGCAACATTGTGTTGCCCCCTTTTTATGTAAAGCGTTTATTGTGTAGCGTGACGGTTTAGATAATCGTGGTTGATTTCCAGCCACATCAGTTTTTTTGATCGCTTAAAACAAGAATGAATGCAATGGAAAAATGACCAAGCACGCTTTGAAGTACAGCAATACATATTGAGTTACATATTGAATTAGATAGTGAATTAGATAGTGATGTTCTATAGTCGTTGCCGCTTTCATCATCATTTGGGTTACAAAAGCCTAAATGATGATGAAAGCGAAATAATGAAATTGAAAAAAGTCGCTTATCTAGCTTGTCTAAATTTAGTTGAGCCAATTACCTTGTTGAGTTTATTTAGGTTTATTTACCTTATTAAAAGGCATTTTTAATAAGGTAAATAAGCTGGCATTTTTTTTATTGGCGGGAAAACTTTTAAGACCTATAGCTAAATTTTCATCACTTTTTTGTGCCTGTGACTTATAACTAGCAAATATTCTATCCCACCAACTAACACTAAACCCATAATTGCTATTAGTTTCTTCTACTACTTGGCTATGATGAATACGGTGTAATTCTTGCGTAATAAGTATGGTTCGTAATGGTCGCTCTAACCAAGGGGGTAATCGAATATTGGCATGATTGAATAGCGAAAAGCCATTGAGCGCTACTTCAAAAATAATCACCGCAAGTGCAGGTACGCCAAGTACAATAACCGCTGCGCCTTTAAGTAATATACTTAACACTATTTCAATGGGATGAAAGCGCAAACCCGTACTGGCATCGGTATGACTGTCGGCATGATGAACTTTATGAACACGCCATAGTATCGGCACAAGATGAAAAAGTCGATGTTGCCAATAAATCATTAAATCTAATAATAACAAACTCAAAGCAATACTTAACCAATTTGGTAAGTTAATGACATTGAATAGGCCAATACCTTGTGTTGAGCTATACAAAGCAATACCGGTAACACCAATAGGTACTAATAGCCTAGCAACGACTGACGATAAAATTAACAAAGAAAAGTTACCTAACCAACGAACACCTTTAGTCAGTTTGCTTTTACGCGCAGGAAAGCAGCTTTCTAGCACTAACATAGTGATAAAAATGGCAAAGAAGATACTTAATCGTAAACTGGTATCTGACATTTATTGCCCCTCGGTTAACTTATCTTTAGCATTATTTTTCGCCGTCTTAGTTGGCTTTTTTAAGCTGTGTTCTTTCAACGTATGATAGCCGCCATAAACCCGTGTAACAATTGTTATTGCCGCTAATGAAGCAAAGCCATAGGCAAGTTCAGCAAAATATTGTGGCCATAAACAAAATGCGACAAAAATAAGAATGGTCTCGGTGCCTTCGGTTAAGCCATTTAAATAATAAAAACTTTTGTAAGCAAATTGAGGTTTGTCCAAGTTGAGTTTTTCGGCCGGAATAGCAAAAGCTAAAAAGCTCGATCCAGTCCCCATAAATACCGCTAACAATACTGCGGCGGCTAAAGAATTTTGCTCGGGGTTAGCCAATGCAAAACCTAGTGGTATCGCAGCATAGAATAAAAAGTCGAGGCAAATATCTAAAAAGCCACCTGCGCTGGTGCTGTTGTTTTGATGCCGTGCTAGTGCGCCATCTAAGCCATCAAATAGCCGGTTTAGTACAATGGCAGATAAAGCTAAATTCCATAAGTTTAAGGCTAAAAAAGGCACAGCTAACAAACCTATTATAAAACCGACTAGGGTCAGTTGATCTGCGGTTACTTGGCGTTTATCTAACAAACTAACCACAGGCTGTAACAAAGGCTTTATCAAAGGCGTAATATATTTATCTAGCATAAGTCTGTTTCTTAAATGTCTTGTTGTGGTGTCTTTAAGTGCAACACTTTGCCATTAGCCGCTATGGCGTCCGACTCATCATGTGTCACCATAATAACAGGTAATTGGTGTTGTCTAATTTGTTCAAAGACTAACTGTCGAGTTTCTTGGCGTAACTGACTATCTAATTTACTAAATGGCTCATCCAATAATATGGCTTTAGGTTGACTCAATAATACCCGTAATAACGCCACGCGTGCTTGCTGTCCGCCAGATAAACTCTCAGGTTGGCGATTTTCTAAACCAGCTAAACCCACATCAGACAGTGCCTGACTAATTTTTATTGCGCGTGTTTTGCTATCGCCTTTAGGCATCGCAAAAGCAATATTACCAGCAACAGATAAATGCGAAAATAACAAAGCGTCTTGAAACAATAATCCGATATTACGCCGATAACTGGCGACTTTGGTAATATTAGCGCCGTTGAGATAAAGCTGACCATCGGCTTGAAATTCTTTGGGCAACATACCGGTTAGCCAATTTAACAAGGTTGATTTTCCACTGCCTGACGGCCCCATTATGGTCAGTACGTCACCACCTTTTATCGTTTCGTTAAGTGCTAGTAAAGGTGTTTGCTGGCGCATTATGGTTAAATTTTTTATCTGTAAACTGTTTATCTCAAAAGAACTGCTCATCGGTTAACCTTAGTGATATAACGTGTTGTTTTGTTATTGTGCTTTACTTGAGCCTTTTGTCTGTTTTTTCGCCTCGATATCAGCCAAATGAGTGAAAAAGCGATGGCGGGTAAAAGCATCTGTATTAGCGCATAAACCGCACTTGTGCGGCGACTAGCGCCGTTGGCTAAGCTTACCGCTTCGGTGGTCACGGTATTAAGCCGCCCACCACCGACTAATAATGTTGGTAAATATTGGCTAAAACTAATGGCAAGTCCTAATGCGCTGGCCATCATTATAGGCATTAATAATTGTGGCAAACTCAGCTGTAAAAATATTTTAAGCGGCGATGCACCTAAGCTTGCTGCTACTTGTGCATAACGCGAATCAAGCAGGCGATAACTGGTGGCTAAAGATAAAAATACATATGGTAAAACAAACAGTAAATGTGCCAAGGCAACATTGATAAAGGTTGCTTTACTATGAACTGCTTCTTGTAGCCAGACTAAGCCAAATAAAAAAGCAATGCTGGGGATCATTAATGGCAAATAAATAATCACACTACTAAAGCGTGAGAGCTGGGCCCCGTTTTGTTTTTCAAATTCTAAGGTCAGCAAGGTTAAAATGAGGGCAATGCTAGTCGCGACCAAGCCAATGGAGAGTGAGTTTATTATCGGTGTTTGTACTTGTAGCAAAGCCGATTGCCAATGCATTATTACCCATTGTTCAGGCAGTGCTAACGGAAACTGCCAGTAGCCGGCAAATGACCAAAACACCATACCAATCAAAGCCAAGGCAATAAAGCTGATTAACAACAGGGTAAAAATATTGATGATTTTAGACCAGAAAACATCACCGTATGTGCGCTGACCGTTACTTAAGCTTTTACTGCTTATAGCTTGGCTTAGTTTTTCTAATAGCCACCAAGTGAATAGCACCGAAAGCGTAACGAACAATTGTAATATTGCCCCAGCGGAGGCTTTTATTCGCAAGCTTAAATCGACATCATGAAACCAGTTCATAATGGCCACAGCTAATGTCGGTGGTGTATTTGGCCCCAATATTAAAGGCATTTCTACACTGGCGCTGGCGTATGCGAGTATGGCTAACATGGGTAAACGCATTAACGGATAAATGTTAGGTAGTACGGCCTTGAAAAACGCCGTTATCGGATAATAGCCTAAGCTAAGTGCAACACGATATTGCGCCCGTAACTTGATATTAAGCTCGGGTTGAGCAATAGCGCCCAAAGTCATTAATAATAAAAAAGGCAGCTCTTTTAGCGTTAAACCCATAATAATGCTAATACCGTAAGGGTCATGGGGCAGTAACCAATCTGTCGGACTTTGCCAACCGGTTAACCAAGGTGACAGTAGGCGAGCAATCATGCCTGAAGGTGTGATCAAAAAGGCAATAGCTATTGCGGCCGCGGCATGGGGTATCACTAAAATAGGCCCTAACAAACGTTGAATACGTACTAACCACGGGCTATCAAAATAATTGGCTAACAGTAAAAGTGTCATAACAAAAGCTAATAAACCACTGACAATACTGCTGAAAAAACTCAAGCCGATCATTTGAGCTATGCCGGGTGTTTGTACTAGTTGCTGAAAGCCTTGTAAGCCAAACTGAGTTCTGTCTAAAGCCGGTAACCAACCAAAGGCCGGTAAAAGCACACCTAATAAACCACCCAGCACAGGTAAAATTAATATCGCTATTAATAATTTAGGGCTGAATTTTACCACGGTACTAAAAAGTGTGTCGATCAGCTTGGTCTCATCTTTTAGAGGACGGTTGTTTAAGGAATTGCTGGTCAGCTTATGGCTCATTTGTTATTGCGCTCCATAACGTTTTAACCATTCACGGGTTAATAATATTGACCAACTGGGATGGGGCTCACTTAATGCTGTGATTTTACTGCTAACAGGTAAGGCGCTTGGGTGTTGCTGCTCAATACTAAACAATAATTGCTCTTGCTGACTTAATTTCGGCACATCGAGAACCGTGCTGTCGCCCCATATTTTAGCTTGTTGTTTTTTAGCCTGTGCTTCAACACTGAGCATAAAATTGGCGACCACTTTTGCGGCATCACTATTCGCGGCATTATAAGGAATAGCGATAAAATGAATATTACTTAAACTACCATCTTGCATGACGAAGCTACGAGTATTTTTGGGTAAGTTATAGCGCTCAACCGCTGCCGGTACTTGCGCAGCAGAGAAGGTAAAACCTAAGTTTATCTCACCGTCACCAACCAGTCTTTGTAATGCTGTGCCACTGGCAACAAAATATCGCCCTTGATGCCACAAATACGGATGCAGTTTATCTAAAAATGTCCATAAAACGGGTAGCAATGTTGCTTGGCTTTGTGTTGTTACTGCTTGATATAGACCTGACTTTACTTGCGCTGGCTGATGCTGATTAAGTGTGATTAGGGCATATTTTAAAAAGCTTAATGATAAAAAATCAGGCGGTTTTGGGTAAGTAAAGCGACCAGGGTTTTGCTCAGCCCAAGTTAATAATTGGCTAATGTTTTTTGGCGCATGGCGAATACTATCTTGATATGCGTTTATTGGCTTATTGATATTAGTTGAAGGTGTGTAATAAAAGGTTAGCGAAGCTTGTCCCCAAGGCGCTTCCATACCTTGCGTTGGCAAACCAAAATCACGGGTCATTGCCTCATTCTCTCTGGGGTTTGTTAGCCAAAAGTTAGGTAATTGTGAAACCCAGCCTTGCGCTAATAGTTGATACTTCGCCATTGATGCAAAATTTTCGCCGTTGATCCAAACTAAATCAACTTGTCCTTGCTGATGATTATTTGCTGACTTTTCTGCTAAAACACGACTAACAGCTTCGCTGGTGTCGGTTAGTTTTACATGCTGTAAGTCAATGTTATATTCTTGCTTTACTCGCTTAGCAAGCCATTGAATATAGCTATTAATTTGTGGGTCACCGCCCCAAGCATGAAAATAAACTGAGGGTTTTTTTCCTAATGTTTCTCCCGTACTCCACTTTGTTTGTATCGGTGAGTTGTTTGATATTAATACATTGTTCACTTTAGCGACTGAGCTTGTTTCAGGGGCCGCTGCAAAGGCTGTGTTGGCATAACTTAATGAGCTTATAGTAAATAGCATGGTAAACAGCAGGGTGAACCCAGCTAAAAACCTTAACCTAGGTAACCAAACAGCGGGCATAACTGCTTTAACCCTTGAGGTTTTTGATACTGATGCCATAAAGTTATTGGCTTGTTGATACGATAACAATATGACCGCTTGATGTGGAAAATGAGTGGCAAAAAGAGTCGAGAAACGACCCCTTTCACCATTCAAAAAACACTTCGATTTACCTAGCGGCATTGAGTGCCCAATCATAATTTAAGAAATTCGTTGCCATATCTTCCGACTTTAAACCTGCTTGTTGCGCTGGTGTTAAGTTCAATGCTTCACGGTAGAGCAATACGAAAGCAGATAGAGAATTACTGCCACGAAAGCCTTGTGTGAAGTCATCGCCATACCATTTGAAAATAGCGGAAAGCTCCATTGCATCTTCAGTAAAACGATTACGGCTCTTATCGGTTAAAAAACGTATCGTTTGTTCACTTAATTGTTGCTCTAGTTTGTCAGCGCTATAAGCTTCTTCACGCAAAGCAGGGCAGCCAATGCTGGCACAGTTAACAGCAAAGTGAATACGCGGATCAGCATATTTATTATCACCACGAATTAACTCATGTTCAATATTGTCTAAGCTACGCGTTTCACCAAGCAGAGGAATAAATTGCTTACTCCACGGTGAACTAAAAAAGCTCCCCAGATCTTTTATCGACTTTATATCAGGGTAAGCCGTTAGAATCAGTTCAACTGTCCAAGCATTGTAGGCATTGATCAAAAATGACAATTGCTTAGGGGCAGGCCATTGCTCAAATGTTTGTTGATCAATCTTACCAAGGGCAGTTAAATAAGCACTTAGTTTTGCATGGTCATTTTTCATGCCGGCATAATTTACTTGGCTTGAATGATCATCATTAATTGGCGAAACGTGCTGAGTTAATAAGGCCTGCCATGGTTGATGCAAGGTCTCTTGCGCCGTACTAACGGCGCTAAAAACTGTGCTTAACAGTAACAATACAGCTAACGGCAAAGATTTAGCCCTTAAGAGGGCTTTGTTTAAGTTAATCATGGTATTAACCTCTTCTCCAGGTGTGGAATTTCTCTAACCAGCTTAAAACGGTTTTTGGTGCATGATTACGTTTCCATTCGCCTGCCGCATATTTGTTGCCTTCAGCCCACGTTGGATAACTGTGAATCGTGCCTAAAATTTTATTTAAGCCTAAGCCATGTTTCATTGCTAATACGAACTCAGCGATTAAATCACCAGCATGTTCAGAGACAATAGTGACACCCAGTATTTTATCTTTACCTTTTGGTGTGATCACTTTAATAAAACCGTTCGCAGCACCGTCAGTGATCGCGCGGTCTAACTCGGCAAAATCATATCGGGTAATTTCATAGTCAATGCCTTGTTCAATAGCTTCTTGTTCATTAATACCGACACGTGCCACTTCTGGATCAATAAAGGTTGTCCATGGAATAACGCGGTAATCGACTTTAAATTTCTTAAAGGTGCCAAATAAGGCATTAACAGCAGCATACCAACCTTGATGTGCAGCAACATGGGTAAACTGATAAGGACCAACAATATCACCAGCGGCAAAGATATTAGGGTATAAAGTTTCTAAATATTCATTGGTTTGAATGGTGCGGTTAGTTTCTATACCTAATGTTTCAAGGCCGTAACCTTCTAAGCGAGCAGCGCGGCCAACCGCACATAATAACTGGTCGTATTCAATGGCTATTTCTTCTTCTTGATCTGTACCTTGTTCGTGCTTAAGGTTTTTCACAATGATGAATTTTTTACCGTCACGTTGTTCACAACGTAAAGCTTGGTGAGAAGTTAAAATATTTACGCCACTTTTTTGTAATGACTGACTAGCAAATTCAGAGACTTCAAGGTCTTCCCTGATCATGATGCGTTCAGCCATTTCAATTTGTATCACTTGTGAGCCTAAACGAGCGAAACTTTGTGCAAGTTCACTGCCAATAGGTCCGCCGCCTAATACCACTAATTTTTTCGGTGCGCTATCAAGTTTGGCAAATTCTGTCCATAAGGTGTCACTAGTAACATAACCACTGGTTTCAATACCCGGTAGTGGCGGCACAAATGGACGAGCACCGGTTGCAATAACAATACTGCGAGCGGTTAATGTTTGCATGGTACCATCGTTAAGTTTAATTTCTACAGTCCATGGATTGATTAACTTTCCGTAGCCTTTGATAACTTCTACACCTAAGTCAGTGTAACGTTCAACACTGTCGTGCGGAGCAATATCGGCAATCACTTGGTGAACACGTGCCATGACTTTCTTAAAAGAAAACTCTGGGGTCGCGTTCTCTAAACCATAGTGTTCACCCTGTTTAATTTGATCGACTATTTTTGCACTTTTAATGATTGCCTTACTTGGAACACAACCATAATTTAAACAGTCGCCGCCCATTTCACCTGCTTCAATTAAGCTTACTTTTGCTTTTACTGCCGCGGCAATATAACTGGTGACTAAACCACCAGCGCCGGCACCGATAACAATTAAGTTACGATCAAAGCTTTTAGGTTTTTGCCATTTTTTATAGACTTGACGTTGTTTTATTTTGTTAATGATAGTTGTAGCAATAAGGGGTAAAAGACCGAGTAACACAAAAGAGAGAATAAGCTTAGGTGATAATATACCAGACAAGCTCTCTATTTCAGCTAATTGCGTACCGGCGTTAACATAAACCATGGTGCCTAAAAACATGCCTATTTGGCTGACCCAATAAAATGTCCAGGCTTTAATACCGGTAACCGCCATTAATAAATTAACTAAAAAGAAAGGAAAAACAGGCACTAAACGTAAGGTGAACAGATAAAATGCCCCTTCTTTTTTTACACCAGCATCAATGGCTTTTAAGCGATCAGGAAATTTAGCCTTAATGGTATCGCGCAGTAGATAACGTGAGACCAAGAAGGCTAATAGTGCACCAAAGCTAGAGGCAAATGAGGCAATAACCAAGCCTTGGGCTAAGCCAAACAAAGCGCCTGAAGCCAAGGTTAAAATGGCAGCGCCAGGTAATGACAGCGCAGCGACCAAAACGTAAAGAGTAAAAAAGCCCCCAATAACCAATAATGGCGATTGTTCGCGCCACTGGCCAAATTGCGCCATTGAGGCTTTTAATCCCTCTAAAGTAAGTAACCTATTGAGATCAAAATGAAAAAACAATGCCACCAGTGTAATGGCGATAACGAATAATAGTATCTTCTTAAACATAAAAATTGTCCTTAAAAACTGTGCTGTATTGTGAACTTGGCATTGATAGGTAATTCAGGGAAAACCAAGGTTGAACCAAAATATCCGCCTTCAAAGACTGGCCGCCAATTCTTTTGATTCGTGACATTATTGATATCGAAACGCAATTTAGTCTGCTCGCCAATTCGGTAACTTGTGTTAAGACCTAAGGTGTATTGATCGCGTATGTTTACGGTTGCTAAAAAATCTAGTGGGTAACTTGAGGTATATAATGCCGCAAAGCCTGCTTGCCAAGATTCTGTAATATAAAGGCCACCATTAATACTTAATGATTGCTCTGGTATGCCTTGTACACGCCTATTAGAACGAGGAAAAGCGGTGAAGTTTGGTGCACCTACGCTAGTACCTTGAATAATGTCGGGACGAGAATTATCAAAGGCATCAGCAATTTGCGACGAACTTTGACTACTGGCAGAATTGTCATAACGAGCATCAAGATAACTGTAACCTATGTTAAACCAATAGGGCGCAGCATCATAAAATACTTGCAGTTCAACACCTTTGGTTTTTATGCCGGTGTTACTGCCGTCGCGATTACGTAAGCTACGACTTTGATTAAACAATGCTCCGTCAATATACCAAGCGCTGTTGTCGGGTATATATTTAATGCCCACTTCATTTAGCGTGTTTTCAGTGGCAAAGTTCTGTGTATTAATTAAGTTATCAGCGCCTAATGAATTACCACCGGCCATACTATTTGAAGTTGCTTCGTTATAACTTGTTGCAGCATAAATAGTTAAATCAGTATTAAGCTTGTAATTAACGCTGGCTTGGCCTGAATGTAAGGTTTTATTAATACTATCTTGTGCCGCTTTCTGCCCAGTAGGTGCAATAGGATCTCGTGCTTTTACATCATAAAAATCAATACGATAACCAAAGTTTGTTCTTAAACGATCGCTCCATTGACTGTCTTGTTGAATGGCAAAGCCCGTTTGCCAGCTGGTAGAGTCGGTAGTATCTGATAACGAATAGTCACCAAGGTTGTCATTATTGACATCATACTGACCACCGGGTGAAACAAATACACCGGGGCGCAGCTCCACAAGTCTAGCTTGTTGTGCTACCGTTAGGGGAATGCGGCGGCTCTCAACAGGGCCAGTTAAATCAATAGGGTCGTCAGCTTCGGTGGTAAATTGGCTATAACCGCGCACTTTATTATAACGGACATCAAAGGCGACAATGGTTTGTTGCTGATTGTTCCAATCATGACTTAGCTCAAGTCGGTTTTGCGCGGTATCGGCAGCATCTATGATCTCAACAAAGCTATTTTGAGCAATTTCATCACGGGTTAAATGTTGATAATAAGTGCTATTTTTTAATTGTGTTTGGCTGCTTAGTTCGCGGGTGTAGATGCTGTGCAATAAAAAAGTGTTAGCTTCGTTTTCATTATCAGGATCGGTTAATACCCTACTACGGCTAATTTGTACTTGTCCGGTTGGCGAAATTACTGCTCCAGCGCCGGGTATAAGGCTACCATTAGCTTGTACGCCCTGGCCGGTAATATATAAGCCGCTGTCGATTAGCGCTTGTGTTGGCCTATTAATGCCAGCATTGTCGGTAAATTCAACTTGGTATAATTCAAGGTTAATATCCCACGTGCTTTGGCTATCAGGCAATAAACGAAAGGCGGCGTAAAAGCTGTCACTTTTAAAGCTTGAGTAATCGTAAAAGCTACCATTATCAATATGCTCTGCGCTGATTCTAAAACCACTCTCACCCTCAATAATTGGCGCACCTATATCCAGTTGTGCACTATATTGATCCCAGCGACCTGCGCTAATTTTTACTTTTGCAGCACTTTTTTCAGTCGATGCGCGTTTAGATTGTAAATTAACAAAACCACCGTTACGTTGGCTACTACCAAATAACACTGGCGGCGCACCTTTTATTACATCAAGCTGATCAACAGAATTAAAAGAAAGTGGTACACCAAAGCCGTTATTACCGGCTTGTCGGCGCATACCATCCTGAAAAAGCTCGCCTAACTGACCACGTAAAGTCGGTAAGCTTGGCGCACCAAAACCACTGGCTGAGTAGCTGTTAGGCGTTACGGCTAAAATATCCTGCAAGTCAGTTATGTTTAATTGTTCCATCATAGCGCTAGTAATAGGCGTCATAGAACGTGCAATGTCAGATAAGCCTAAATCATCGCCAAATGGCCCATTGATTTTGGTGTTTTTGGGCGAAAAACCATGATTAATAATGCGTTGACCTGCAACTTCAATAACTTCAACATCAGTTTCCTTAGCTTCTTCAGCACTAGCTATTTGAGCGTGAAAAATAAAGTGCATACTAAGGGCTATTAAACTGTATTTCATTTGAGAGTACCTAATTTTTTGTTATTAATATTTTTGTTATTAATCATGCTTGATTATGAACTTATTAAAAATGTTATGTCAGTCTAGACCGAGATTAAAAATAATAAATTTCAGGCTTTTAATTTATATTGGCTTTTAATCTTAGTCATTAGTCAAAATAGCGTTTTAAAATTTCTTAAGGTTCGATTAAAAAAGGTTCGATTAAAAAGACATAAGCTATAAAACGAAGTTAAGGTACTAATGAAGGCAATAACGATAGTGAAAATATTGGCAATATTACTCAGGTTTTTTTAGAGTATTGATGAGCTAAATTGAAAGAGCTGTAGTTGATGTTAAAAATTTTCTGATAGTTAACCAATTTACTGTTTTGAGGATTTAAATATAAACCAGATTTGGCCCAGTAAAAGCTCAAATACGCATTAATCTTTGTGTTCAACAGCAGTGTTGAGGTTGATGGGTGTTACAGCAGAAGCCGATATTATTTTTTCTTCTGCTTGTCTACGTACGGGGTAAGATGATGAATTAGCGTTAGTTTGAATATTTTTGTTAATAAAGTCTAGGGTAGACTTATGCACTTTCTTCAACATATGCTTTTGATCTTAATAAATATACAGCCAAACCATCAAAAGTAGCAAAATTATACTTATTGAAGTGACTTGGCTATAGGCTTACATGTCGTGGTTAATTTGAGAACAAAGTGATTAAAATAACTTTGTTCTCAGTCATAAGCGAAAAACTAGCCTTTAGTGACGACTTCTTTTACGCTTGTGGCAATTTTTGCAACAACACGACGATTTAACTTATGGGCAGCAATGGTATTATCTGTTGATAATAATTGAGTTTGACCATAGCCTTTAGCCGTTAATCGACTAGCGTCAATATTGAACTTGTTTACCAGGATGCTTTTTACTGATTCTGCACGTTTTTTCGACAACATTAAGTTGTAGTCGGCAGTACCTGTAATTGAACTGTGTCCTTCAATTTCAACTGATGTATTAGTATATTCTTTCATGAAATCAGCTAATCTTTGAATATCATCAACTAATGCAGGCTTAACAATAGAGCTGTTATTAGCAAAGGCAATATTAAGCTTAATTTCAACGGCATGTTCTGAATATAAAGTACAGCCCATAGAATCTACTTTCACGGTCACAGGTGTGTCAGCACAGCGATCAATGTTGTCGTTTACACCATCGTTGTCACTGTCTAAAACTTTTGTTACAACAGCGGGTACTGCTGCTACTGTAGGTTTGATGCTTACCGGTGCTTGCTTAACATCACCAAAGGCATATTTAAGGCCTAATTTTACACCTTGATCGATATAACCATAATCAACATCTTTATAAATAGCGGCTTCACTGTAAAAAGATAAACGGTCGTTAACCTCAAAGTTGTAACCGGCACCAATATTTACTGCATTGTAGCTTTTCACGTTACTAAAGCGTTTTACGCCAGCAAACATGTATAAATTGCTATCTTCTAGTTTGTATATAGCGTCAACGCCTCCGCGAGTGCCATAATCTTTATCAGTACCGTTGTTTACGTCATAGCGAGTTCTTGCAATTTCAACGCGCACATTCCAGTAGTCATTAATAATTTTTTGTAAATCGATACCGATAGATTTACCAGCCTCAATTTGGTCCCAATCCATTCTTGCTTCTTTGTTAGTACTCGACTTTATGTAATCGCCAAAGACGCCAAGCTCCCATGTTTTATCAATAGTTTCAGCAGCTAGTGGTGAGCTAATAAGGGCTGCGAGTAGAGAAATTTTAAATGCTTTCATTGGTAATTCCTTGTTTAGGTCTAAATAATCTTAATAAATTCTGTTTTGTATAACTTTTGTATAACGAAGATGATTAAAGAAAGTCATAAATTAATTTCTCAGCTAAGTTTCTAATACGTATTTTGACAATTATTTTTATAAAACGCTACATATTACCTCGTTTATTTTGATTAAGATCAACTGAGAATCTTGATATATTTTAGTTGTAAGTAATTAATTCTACTGAGAACTAGCAAAGAACTAGCAAAGAACTAGCAAAGAACTAGCGAGAGCTAATGCGTAAATGATAATTGAAAATAAAAATAGGGTGGATTTTATGTTACAGGCGGCCGCTAGCTAGATTATGTTAAAGTGACAGCGCCGAATTGAGTTGAACTGAGGTTAAGAAGAGGGGCTTATTTTACCCCTCTTTACATTGCTATTGTTTTGACTTTGTAAGCAACTTTGTAAGTGATTTTGTTACAAGGTTATTTTTTTACCCACTGCCCAGCAGCATTTTGAATAAAATGGCCGGTCTGAGTTTTATTTAAGGCTTTTTCAGCGGCTAGTGCGGTGACTTGCGCCATGGTGATGTTATTTTTACGCGCTAGGTTAAGGTAAATGCTTTTACGCTTTTCGTTAACACTCGCCACTAAGCTTTGCGCTTCAACGTTCTCTACTACTAAGCCTAAGTAACCGTTTTGCATTTCGCCAATCAAGCCTTGTTGCTTGGCGTCGTCTAGTGAAATAGCCCATGCGGAAAATGTTATGGTTACAGCTAGCAGCGCACAAGTTAATTTTTTAACTAGGTTGTTAGTCATATTATTAGATTTTTTACTCGTTAATTTATTAGTTAATTTATTAGTTAATCTATTAGATAAGTTATTCATAATTACTCCTTAAAATACGTCGCTATCGGCACTAAAAATGTCATCAAGTTGTTTATCGACTTTTACCCTGATTTCATGATCAATTTTTAAATTTAAATTAATCGTGATCGGTTCTTTGGCGCTAACTTCTATTTTATGTGTACAGCCACTGATTATAAAAATAGCTAACACTGTGGTTAGTATTTTACTCATACTTACTCCTTATTTTTTTGTAAACCTTTGATAATACGTTCTTCAAATTGTTCGGTAATTGACATTGATTCAAGCAAGCCTAATAAGTCATAGCTTAAATTCAAGTTCAGATTCACATCGTTGTCGATGTCTGGATTTCGGCCTTTAATCACGGTTTTTAATAACATATAGCCGTCATCTGCCATTGAAATATCAGAAGACAACTGATGGTAGTGCAAGTTCTGCAGGGCATCAAACGCTAACTTTAACTGGCTGTTATTCGCTTTTAGCTCAGCTACCGCCGGATTATTCATCACCTGAATAAGGCCATTAGTCACATTATGCAGTTCGCCTTTTCCCATTGTATATTTTTCGCCATCATAACTAATAGGCAACTGGCCTGATATGTTGCCGGTTACTACAATACCTTGCTTTTTGTCTAGCGCCAACACTTGCTCTAAGTCTATACTAGTTAACTGAACGTCAACTGAATGGCCATGCTCAAGTGGCCATTGAACTTTTGGAATGGCAAAGCTACCGCCTAATATATCACCTTTGACTTTTGTCGCTGATATTGTAAAGTCTTTTTCATAACTCAAAGCGGTGTTAACGGAGAGTTTAGATACCGGTGTTGGGATATCTATCAATGCAATCGTTAGGTTTTCTTTTTGATCTTTAGATACATCATGCAGCGTGGTTAACTTACCCGCTAAAAATTGTAAGTTTTGCTGCCAATTAAGCTCTTGTAGCCAAATGCCATTTACTTCACCGCTGACTGATTTCATTGCTATTGATATGGCGAGTGGTGTTTTTTCAAAATCTGTTAAATCAGTTACCTGACCTTTTACGCTGTAGCTCAATGTGCCTTCAACTAAGGCTATTTTTGTTGGTAATTCAAGATTTAGAGCAAGCAGGTCAGTTAACTGTAACGCTTCAGCCGTTAATGCGATGTTAGGTTTATCTACTGCGCCCGATATTGTTAAATTTCCTAGCGCTACATTATCGGCAGTGGCCGTAGTATTTATTTCAATGTTATTTAAATTACCGGCAATAGTGGTGTTTAGCGCTAATTTATTGACTTCAATCATTTTACCTACACGCAATTTTTCAGCCTGACTTTGCACTTTTACATTTAAGTTAATGGCACGCTTAACTTGTACAGGGTTTTGAACTTGCATAGCGGTTTGTTGTTGAATTGGGTGGTGTATTTCTACACTGCCTTGTACTTTTGTGGCTAACTGTTTAATCGAAAATAGCTTTTTATCCGCTGTTTTTTGCTTTGTTGACATGGCGATCTTGTTGCTAGTAAACGATGAGTTTTCATCAAGGTTTATGATTGTTTGCGCGTGGTTTTGGCTAATAGAGCCTTGCAGCTTAACTATAACCGGTGCATAAGTGAAATTATTAATGCTTGAGAGTAACAGTGGGCTATCAAGTTTAAAATTTAGTTTTGCCAATAATGGACTTTCTTTTACTGGGTCTTCTGTTACTGGATTATTGTTGCGACTTGGGTCAACGTTGAGATAATGCTTTAGGTTAAAGGCCATATTATCTAAGTTCAGTTGATGCACTTGCTGAGCACTTTCTGCCTTTATGGCTATGCCAGATAACGACAGCTGTTGATCGTTTAGGTTAAAAGTTAATTTGCCCTTTGGCTGAAAGGTTAATTGCTCAACGGGGTTGTCTTTTAGTAGCGTGATGAGTAAAGGCGATAGCGCGTTGTTGTTTAAGTAATCAATAAGGTGAGGCTGACTATATTGCAGCTGCAAGCGGTTGTTATGTTGAAATTCAACTTCAAGTTCAGCAGGGCTGTTAAGCGCTTTATCTTCTTTTTTTGAGGTTTTTTTTCTTAAGTTAGACGTGCTTAAATTAGCCGTGTTTAAGTTGATTTTGCTGTGCAGATTAAGCGTGCCCAAGAGTTCAAAGGGTCCACTCGCTTCAATACCTTGAGCAGCGGCAAGTGAAAAATCTTTTAATTGCCAGTCTAAGGTTAATTGTCCTGCTTGATAATTTAATAAGCTATAAAATTCACCGCTAGTGTTAAGCGAGCCTAAAGATTTTACTATTGCCGGCGCTAGCGGTAGTTTATGTGCGAATAAAAACTGTTTTAAAGGGGTTAACTGACCCGATATTTTTAAGGCCAAGGGGGCTTTTTTATGCGGGTTAGTCGATAAATCAACAGATAATAAAACGCTATGCTGAAGATCTTTTAATGAAAACCCTAGGGTATTTTCACTAACTGAAAGTTGGCCTGTATAAGGTGCTTTTTTTGTGGCATTACTGCTATTTATTGTACTGCTATTTTCCGGCGAAAAAGGTGAATAACTTAACGCTGCCACCTGAATATTAAAAGGTAACTTAAGCTGTTCAAGTTGCGTTAAATAAGTATTTAGCTGTTCTGTTAACCTTTCTGGGTTATTTTTTTTCGGGCTACTTTTGAATAGAGTAAGCAAGTCTGCTGTGCCTTTGACCGTTATTGAAGCAATATCGATGCGTTGAATTTTTTGCTCAGCAGCTAATGAAAAGGTGATTGCCATATTTTCAATATTGATATCTGCTTGCGGTGTTTGCAGGCATAAGTGACTTATCGCCAGTTCTAAATCTGTGGTGAAGTGAAAGTCTAGACAGGTTATTTTTACGTCATATAACGCCAATTCATCATTACTAAAGTTTTTTACAATAGCAACGCGAGCAAAATAGACCAAAAAGAGGGTAGTTATAATGACGCTTAGTACAATAGCAATTAAGCTTTTTTTGGGGACTATCATTTGTGGATATTTATTCCTTCGTCCATGGGCTTTCTGGCTTTGTTTAATCCGTTTTGTACCACTACTTTATGGCTGTTGAGTCATAGGATCAATCAAAATCATGGATTTAAATACCTAGCTACAAAAGAGCTCACGAAAAAATTATGATTTTCTCACTCATGAGAATATTTTAATTATACCAATTTCACTAATTAGGTGGTCTACTTTATACGCAGGGAAAATGGCCAAATATAAGGCATTTATTTTAATAACTAGTTGTTCTAATTATTAAATAAATAACGCAGTAGTTGGTTATTTTAACCAGTAAAAATGATCAGATAATTAGTGAGATTGGTATTACGCTATAGAAGCGTTATGATATTGGCATTTTTCACGTAAAGACTATAAAGAGAGACGCATGTCAGCTGTTCCATTAGAACGTATTACCATAGAACCTACTTCACCCGCCACAGCCTGTGTTATCTGGTTACATGGCTTAGGAGACTCAGGTGCAGGATTTTCGCCTATTGTGCCAGAACTAGGTTTGCCTAAAAATCACGCGGTACGCTTTGTGTTTCCACATGCGCCAGAGCAAGCCGTGACTATTAACCAAGGCCATGTCATGCGTTCATGGTATGACATAAAAAGTATGGATTTACATAACCGTGCTGATATGGACGGTGTGCTTAAATCTGAAGTCAAAATTCGAGCATTAATTGCCGAGCAAGTTACAGCGGGTATACCGGCAAAGAATATTATTTTAGCGGGCTTTAGCCAAGGCGGCGTGATGAGCATGTTTACCGGTTTGCGTTACCCTGAAAAGCTTGCAGGTATTATGGCGTTATCATGTTATTTACCTAACGCTGATGCATTACCCGAGCAATTAAGTGCGGCGAATAGCGATACAGCAATTTTGCAACAACACGGTGATAATGACGATGTTGTGCCTTTAAGTGCAGGTAAAATGGCTAATGCCTTACTTAATGCAAAAAACTACCCAGTAAAATGGCAAACTTATCCGATGGCGCATAGTGTTCATCCAACACAAATCCGTGATATTGCCACATGGTTAGTGGCACGTTTAAATCTAGCGTAAAGCTAAGTCATCGAAGGGGAGATAAAATGCCAGAAGTTAAGGTTAAACTTGTTTTTGAGAAAGAAAACAAAAATAGTATCCGTTTTAAAGAAGTAGCTGAGCCAGGTAAGGCTGAAGCTATGGGCAGTATCTATTTACAAAAGTGGCTTGTGGGTGATGCTAAATCAATTGAAATTTCGGTGAAAGTTCCAGACTAGTGATTTTGAATTAATTTGTTTTCAGCTGACTATTGCTAAGTTATTTCGACGAGACACCAAGCTTTGTAGTTAAAAGATAGCATTTATGAAAAATGATGAAGACTTAGAGCATCCTGCGTAGTGGTCAAGTAAAACTGACCACTAATTTATATTCTAGTCAGTATCTTTTCTCTGACTCATTTTGTATTCCTCTACTGTTTTGAGCTCAAAACCCATAGGTAAAAGTCTTTGCAGCTCAAGCGCTGTAGTTTTTATTGCGCTTAGCCTATCCATGGTCAGTTTGTCCATAACTAGCTCAACGTAGTGTATTTTTAACCATAACGGGTTTAACAACAATATTTTTAACAATCATGGTTTTAATACTAATCCCCTTAGCAGATAAATGAATTAACCCAGCTTTTGAAAGACTAATAAGCGATTGTTTGCTGGCATAGCATGATCATTTTCTAGCGATAAACCCACACTATCCGCTAAGGCCATTATCGCCTCAATATCGCGAATAGCACTTTGGCTATCACGCTCTTTGAGCCAGATATCAAAACCGGCATTACTCTCGCTTGTGTACTGGCCTTGATAATTAAATGGCCCATAAACACAACATTTACCCTGTTGATTTAAATGTTGTGATACACCACTAAAAAATGCTTGCACTAATGGCCAGCTAATAATGTGCAAGGTATTTGCTGTGTATATGGCGTCAATTTTTTCAATTGGCCAAGGATGGTTGAGATCAAGTTCAATTGGGTGAAGTAAGTTACCTGCAGGATATTCTCTTAACCATTGGCTAATACCTTGATGATTTAACAATATATCGCTGGTCTGCCAACTTAACCATGGCATGTTGGGTGCAAAAAACACCGCATGTTGGCCAGAGCCTGAACCGACCTCTAACACAGTTTTACTGGCACTAAAGCTATCAGCTAGCGCAGCTAAAATGGCGACTTTATTGTTCTCACAGGCTTGGGAGAAGGGTTTGTTCATGGTTGTTTACTCAATTTTTCACTCAGTTTTTTATTCATATGATTATTAGCGTGACTAACCGTTTTCATTGTTTAACTTATAAGGTAGTAGTGTTTGGCACTGCGCTTGATAAGTACGCATTTGTTGTTGTTCTTGCAAACAAAAGGCTTTGATAGCAGGTTTGAAGCCTGCATGTTTGATCCAATGATATGACGTGGTTAGCTTAGGTTCAAAGCCTCGGGCTATTTTATGTTCACCTTGGGTGCCTGGGTGAAATAAGCTCAGTTTATTTTCAATACAAAACTCTATGCCTTGGTAGTAACACAATTCAAAATGTAAATTGTTATAACTCTTCGTGCAACCCCAATAGCGACCATATAAATGCTTGTCGTCAAAAAAGAACCAAGCACAAGCGATGTCTTCGCCATTACAGTTAGCGATGATCAGCAAGATATGCTCAGGTAACTTTTCTACTATTGACTTAAAAAAATTAAACGATAAATGTGGTGTATGTCCACGTTTTAAATAAGTTAGCTGATAAGTTAAATAGAAAAACTCAAGTTCTTTTTCACTAATATCTTTACCGGTAACGCGTCTAATCTCAATGTTTTGTTGCGCCATTGAAAGACGCTCTTTGCGAGTGTTTTTTCTTTTTCTGGCGGTGAAGCGTGAGAGGAAATCGTCAAAGTCACGGTAGTTATAGTTTAGCCAATGAAATTGCACTGTGTTACGTTGGTAAACATCATCAGACTTTTGCTGTGTTGGTAAGCAATATAATAAGTGCCAGCTATTTAAGTTTTTATGTTGGCAATGGTGTGTTAATACCTCGAAAACATCAGCAAGGCCAACATGGTTGGATAATAATTTATGGCTAGTTACCGGTGTAAAAGGCGTAGTAGCGACTAATTTAGGGTAGTAGGGCATATTATGCTTTTCATAGGCTTCGGCCCATGCCCAATCAAAAACATATTCTCCCCATGAATGAGATTTAACGTACATGGGCAGAATAGCGTTAATTTCATTTTTATCGTTATCACGCAATTGTAAGTGATGAGGTTGCCAACCTTGAGCACCACTAACCGAGCCACTCGTTTCTAAACACTGGAGAAATTGATAATTTGAAAACACCGATGGCTGTCGATTTAGCCGTTGCCAGTCTTGTTCAGCTATAGCTGAAATATTATTTACGATTTCAATTTTCAATGATTATTCTGTTACTTAAGTTACTCATCTCTGCAGCTTAACAGATGGTTAATTTAATAGGTATAAAGCTTTTTAAGTAACGAATGTGTGGCAATTCCTGAGCAATATTTACCTGTAACAACAAATTCATATCTTTAGATTTAATTCACTTGGTATAATGTTAAAAACGTAATTAGGGTAATGAAACCAATGAGCATTGAAAAAACACTGAAGTCATTTTTAAATCAAGTTAAAGAAACACAAATAATTTGGGCGTTACAAGATAAAAACAGCGAAGATTGGGTGGTACTTGATTCAATTAACTTTGAAAACACTGAAGTTATGCCACTTTGGTCAACACAAGCACTGGCCAAAAGTCATTGTATTGAAGAGTGGGCTGATTATATACCTGCGGCTATTACGTTAGCTGATTGGATGGAATTTTGGATTGAAGACTTACTCGAAGATGGCGTTATTATCGGTATCAATTGGCAAGAAAATGATGAATGTTTGGAGTTAGAACTGCCTGAGTTTACTCAAGCACTGGCAGCAGTTGAAACGTTATAACTAGCCAAGCCAAACGGTTACCATGTTAACCTTATAGCGCCTACTATCGCGTTAGTGAACACACATATTGCCAGACCAATGCAGCTTATGCTTGCAATATGTTGTGTTCATAGCTCCCTCCAGGCAAATATCTAGCGGTTATTATTGCCCGTTATTTTTTTTAAGCTCCAAATCCTCCTAAAGTCACAACCTGTCTTCTCGACGAAATAATAAAAATTACTATTTTATTTAATGAATTTATTAATCTCACAGACTTAAGTGTCATTTTTTCGTTTTTAAGGCACTAGCTAAAATTACCTAGACATAAAGTCACAGACTATTTTTTATATTAACTTCAGTTTGTTACATTAAGTTACTAAGGGTTTATATAGCTATTTAAATCCTTAGTAAAGCCTTGGCGGTATGTTGAATCGATAAACTTCATTTATATTTCAAAAAAATAATTAGCTATATTTTAATCCTATCGTCACTAAAAATAATGAAATAGCTTTACAACTTATCGGGTCAAATTATGCAGTTACCAATTATGCATTTCCTGTGATGTCGAATTAAAGCTGTAGAACCAATTAATTATTTTGGCAATGTATGGGTAATGTAAAGTATGGGCAATGTAAAATAAAATTAAACATTACGCTTAAAAAAATAGGAATAAAGCATGATTAAAGCAATATTGGAAAAAAGTTATGACATATTAAATTCAACAAAAAAATTGGATTTTCTTGCGCCATTATTATTGCGTTTGTATTTGGTGCCTATTTTTTGGATGGCGGGTACCACTAAAATAGAGGGTTTTGATAATATTGTGCAATGGTTTGGTAATGACGATTGGGGCTTAGGTTTACCCTTTCCTTATATTATGGCCATTTTAGCCGTAGGTGCTGAAGTTATTGGTGCTATTGCCTTATTACTTGGCTTAGGCGTGCGCCTAATGGCTGTGCCTTTGATGTTTACTATGTTTATAGCGATGACATCTGTGCACGGACAATATGGCTGGCAAGCGATTGCAGATGCTAATGCACCATTTGCTAACGAGCGAGTAGAGGCAAGCGTTGAGAAAAAAGAAATGATTGTTGCTATTTTGCAAGAACACGGTAACTACGAGTGGCTTACCAGCAGCGGTAATATTAGTATTTTAAATAATGGCATTGAGTTCGCAGCGACTTATTTCATTATGCTATTGGCACTGTTTTTTATCGGTGGCGGGCGCTATGTCAGCCTTGATTACTGGTTTAAACGAAAAGTATTACCAAACGCATAAATATCTTACAAAGGTAACAATATAAAAATACAACAATAATCGGAGAACATAATGAACAAGATACCAAAACTAAATTTTAAGATACAGCCGTTGCACTAGCTGTTGCAGGTCTACAATAATGCGTTACTTAGGATGCAGTTTTTTTAGAGTGTTGATATAAATTGCTTACCTCTTTTTACACTTTAACAACAAAGTAAGTATTGCTACCTCTCTCAAATAAGACTACTTTTACTTGCAACTAAAGTAGTTAATAACCTTCATAAACTCGTTCATATATAATGAGATAAATATATAGTGAGACAAATACCGGTAGTAAGTAAATGTTATGGAAATAAATTAACTCTTATGATCAATTTCCTCCCTAAGCGCATGGTTGTCAGCATTATTATCACAACTTTATCTGGTTGTGCATCATTTGAGCTCACTGATCTTTTTCAAGGCTATAACAGCCAAATGAAACCCGTGAAAGCGGCCCAACGCCAAGGTGAATTTGTTAAAGCGCAAAACCTACTAGGTGAACGTGCTCAAAGTAATAACAGTTACGTTTTAAATTTACTTGAAAGAGGGCGCTTAGAATTTTTAGCCGCCGATTGGCAAGCTAGCCAAAAAAGTTTTGCTCAAGCCTATGTTGAGATTGAAGAACAAGGCAACAAGGCAAAAATTCAAATCAGTAAAGGTTTTGAAAATTTAAGCGCAGTTGTCAGTAACGACAATGCGACCTCTTATCAAGTGCCTTATTATGAACAAAGTATGTTGCATAGTTATCAGGCGCTAAATTACTTATTTCAACATGATTTAGTTGGCGCATTAGTTGAAGTACGTCGCGCAAATTTAGTGCAAGAGAAGGCACTTAAAGCTTATAAAAACGAAATCTATCAAGCGCAAAAGGAGCTTAACAACTCAGGCATGACCACAGATAGCCTATATAGTGGTTATCCAAGTATGGCAAGTGCGATTGGTCAAGTGAAAAATGGTTTTCAAAATGCCTTTACCTTTTATCTTTCTGGCATCTTGTATGAAGCCAGTGGCGAGCTAAATGACGCTTACATAGATTATAAGCGTGCAATAGAAATATCCCCAGAGAACCATTATTTGCAACAAGATGTTTTACGCTTAGCCGCTAAGTTAGGTATGCAAGACGACTTAGCTAGCTTGCAACAACGCTTTGGAAAATATCAAGCACAAACGTCAAAAGAGCAAGGGCAAGTCGTTGTGTTTATTGAGCAAGACATTGTTAATAGTAAGCAAGATATTGGCTTAAATCTGCCAATAGGTCGAAGCAACAGCGGCTTAAAGTTTTTCAGTTTTTCTTTACCTGTGTATGAAGGGGCTTTACCAAAGCACAGTAAACTTACCTTTAAAAACCAAGACCAAAGCTATTTGTCGAATGAAATTGTGCGTATTCAATCGTTAGCCGCGAAAGACTTACAAGATCAATTACCCGCACTGCTGACTCGACAAGTCGTTCGCGTTGTCGCGAAAGAACAAATGCGACAAAAATTGAGTCGAGAGGCCGGCGATGTCGGTAATATTTTAGCCAGTATTTACAATATAGCCTCAGAAAGAGCCGATACTCGAAGTTGGTCAACCTTGCCCGATCAAGTGGATATTGTGCGGATGAATTTACCCGCTGGTAAGCAAGTATTACAAGTGCAGCTAAACGGACAACAAAAAAACATTGAAGTTGACGTGCAGCCAAATAGAATCACCTTAATTAATTTTTCTGCTATCGGTAGCTATACTGGTTATCAAGCGATAAATTTATAAATAACTAATGCATTAGGAGGGAGTATGTTCAATAGCAAAAATATGGCTAACATGGGCCAAAATATCACCGGCTGTTTAGCAGTGATATTAGTGAGCGTTTTTATTACCGCTGGCTGTGCGAATAATAAGCCTCCTGTGACCTCTGGCACAGGCACCAGTGCCATGACCCAAGGTGATGACTTTAGTAAACACCTTGAAGTACAAAACGCTGATTTAGCGAAAAAACTCGTGATTAGCGACGTTAAATCGCGCAAAAATAATGGCTTATTACAAGTCAACTTAACCTTGACTAGCCGTTATGAAAAATCACAAAAATTACAATATCATTTCAATTGGTTTGACGAAGCAGGCTTTGTTATTGAAGCCGGAAAAACACCCTGGATACCATTGGAATTACATGGTAAACAATCCACCACTTTACCCGGATTAGCGCCGAATATTAATGTCAGTACATTTAATGTTTATGTTCGTGCAATCCCTGAAAAAGCATATAAATATTAATCGTTAAGGAATAGCATTATGAATAAATTAGCACTGGTAACAACACTCGGCTTAACCCTAGTATTCGCCGCGGGTTGTGCTAATAAAGCCGTGGTTCGGTATGGCGATGCCACCGCGGTAGAAACTACCGATATTAACTTTGGTTCAACGGACTTACAAAAGGTTGCTGCCCAAATGACCGACTCGTTATTATTGTCACCAGTAGTGGGCACATTAACGCAAAATACCCGTCCAGTAATGTTTGTTGAACGCTTAAAAAATAAAACCAGTGAGCATATTGATACCGAGTCAATCACCGACTCTATTGCTACTAAGCTTTTACGCTCTGGCAAGTTCCGTTTTGTAGATATGGGTCGAGTAGAAGCGGCACGTGAGCAATTAAACTTTCAACATGACGGTGGCATGGTTGACCCAAACACAGCATCACAGTTTGGCCGTCAAATTGGCGCGCAATATATGTTATACGGTAACTTATCGAGTATCGTTAAAAGCAACCAAGATAAGTCTGATGTTTACTATAAATTCACTTTACGTTTAATGGATCTTGAAAGTGGCTTAGTTGAATGGGCCGATGAAACTGAAATTCGTAAAACGAAAGCTAAAGAATCAGTGGGTTGGTAAGCGCTAAAGTGAGATGGTTTTAGAGACCTTGAGCGTGCTGCTTAAAAAATAGATAGTGTGGTAAAAAGCAGCACGATTATAGACGTTATACTTCAAGTGCTATTTATTACACACTATTTAATACCCTCTATTTAATAAATAAAGGAGAGCAAAATGAAAACAATTACTCTAGCGTTAATTTTCTGGTCGGCATTCATCCCTTTCGCTAATGCTGATTATGAGCGTAATAAAGCTGTGCCAGTTGAAAAAGTTTTATTTGGTCAGGTATTATCGGTACGAAATATTACCGAACAGGAGTTGATTCAAGATAAAAACCAAGGCTGGAAAACCTTTGGTGGTGCGTTAATTGGTGGCGCAATAGGCAATCAATTTGGTAGCGGTAGTGGCCGCGGCGTAGCAACCATATTAGGCGCTATTATTGGTGGTTCAATCAGCCATGATAGAAACCCTAAATATCAAGAAAAAACCCTACTGTTAGTCGAGCTAATGATCAAGATTAATAACGGTGATGAATACATGGTGATACAAGACCTAGACCATCGTATGCTATTTCAGCCAAAAGACCCGGTTCGCATGATTTATCTCGCCAATGGCACAGTACGTATTGATAAACAAATGTAAGCTGGCTGGTTAAGCGGGTACAAAAGCTCTAAAATCAAGACCTAGATGTAATGATAAGCCTCGGTTTATTAGTGCGAATGTGAGGTAAATACTCGCGGCTTTACAACTATTGAAAAATAATAAAATAAATTATTATATATCAAAAAGTTAAGTGGTGGTAGGTAGTTAACTTAATCTTACGGGCTAAAATATTTAGCGCAGAGAAAACACCAACGGTATTTTTCCATTTGAAGGGTTTGTAGTTCACCATTCATGACTCGAGTAGCATGGAGTAATAAACTATACCGTCTTTATTTTTTTGAGCGCCATTTAAACGGAAACCAAAACGCTGATAAACTGGAATTGCCATAGTCGAAGACTTTACCCAGTAGTTACCATTGCCGCCTTGGGCTAAACAGACTTTATCGGCCGCTGACCATAATTGGCTAGCAATGTTTAACTTTCTAGCTGCAGGGTCGACAAAAAGCTGGCTTAACTTCTCTCTTCTATAAATTGCAATTATTCCAACCATCTTGTGTCCTTTGATAAAACACAGCATCAAATATTCATCGTTCATAATACGATTTTTTATCGCCGATAATTCGAGTGTTGCTTTAAAATATTTAACACCTGCTTTATTAAAGTCGGCGTTACTTTCTGGCTTTACTGCCCGTAAAATTAGCGACTGAATTGTTTCAGTGTCACTGATTTTAGCTTCACGTATAGTCATTATCATCCTTTTTAATAGCTTTTTTGTACATACGTTGTATTTTATTGAAAACGCCAAAACTGAATTTCGGCTTATTAAATTTCTCTAATATGATGTTAACGCGATAGTTTCAGTGGTATAAAAACTAGTACCTAGTAAAGTCCATGAGAGAAAAAAATAAATAGCTCGGTGAGAATACTGATTTTTATCCATAAAAATACCCATATCACAATAAGAGGCTAAAATTAGTGAGGAATGAGCAGTAACCAGTAGCATTAATTTTAGCTGCGCTTCAAACCCAGAGATCATTTTTAGCCGTAAGGTCACCACCCGTATCGCCGGTATTAACAACACCCTTGGGTTCCACAATCATAATTTTACACTCGCTGCTAGCAGAGGGTTTATGCTCTACACCTTTTGGAATGACAAACATTTCACCAGACTCTAGTGAAACTATACCATCACGAAATTCAATAGTAAGGCAGCCATCAATAACAATAAACACTTCGTCAGTTTCCGTGTGATCGTGCCAAACAAATTCACCTGCTACTTTAACTAATTTAAATTGGTATTCATTCATTTCAGCAATGACACGAGGTGACCAATGCTCAGAGAATTTTGTGAATTTTTCGTTGAAATTAATAGGTGAAAATTTCATATTGACTCCATGGTTGCTCTTGCAGCTAACCATATATTATGTTGTAAACGTTTGACTAACTTTTATTTATTTATTTGAATGGTTAACAACTGACCTGAAATTTATTTTATGCTACATCTTTCGTTTTTATATTTAATTTTTACCCGTACCACATTATTTCGACCTTATTAGAGCTGTCTCTTTGCATAAAGTAAACACTGCTAATATACACTTATGCCATATTTGAGACATTAGCTTTTAAAGACACTTAACACTTTGGATTAGGTTTTGTATCGGTAACGCCGCAACATTTTTTTGTTAAGTAATTTCAGTGCCCTGAACCTTCTGTAGTGATGCTGACGTATATATATCCATCATTTGGTGACTCTGCATTCCCTACAATTGTTGTTGCTCGCCACTGTGTAATCAGGAATATAAATACAGCCAAAGGCTTAAGGGATGGTAGCGGATTAATGTTTTTCTTAATCCATTCTCTCTGGTCGATATCAGGTTCTTGACCCGTGTATTGCTCATACTGGCTTACAGCGTGAACAAGCTCTCTATTTTCCTCAATGTTTAACTCAAACAAAATATTTCCGTGCTTGAGAAATAAACTTTTATAATCGGCATTAGCTACTTTGATGTCAGAGTGCTTTATTATCAGTGGATCGACCATATTATTTACTTAACGCCCAATTAATGTGCAATAAAGTAGTTGGCTAAAATTAGCGACAAAGGAGCAAAAGCCAACTGTTTTTTGTCCCTGTTGAATGGCTATTAAGTGCACACTACACCAAACTCTTCTCGACTAATATCACCTATTGTAAAGTTAGGTTCAATATTTCTTGTACCCGGTATAGCACGCGTTTCAGGTGGGAAGTGCCAAATATTAAAGTGGTCGTTTGGATAAGTATCATATTGCAACTTATCCCACCCTAGAATTTTCGCCATCCTAGCAATTGTAATTTGCTTGGCTGTTTGAATTTTAGCGTTTTCATCAAAGAATAAATGATAACCACTATTGATAGCACCAGTTATCACATCGACTGCCTGTAAGCCCCAATGCAATTTTGAGTTTTCCATTGATACATGCTCGATTGTCGATGAAGTTGGAAGCTTAGCTAACATATGATTAGTTATAATTTGCATCACCTCATCTTGTTTACTGTATGAAGTACTTTTTTGATCTATGTAAACTTTAAATTTTGAATTTAATCCTTGGCTACTTTGACGTAGCAAGAAATCGTATGTTGTGAAAAAAGCGGCTTCTTCGTTAGAGTGCCATTTTCTATAAGGTTCTTTTGATACAGCAATAGAATGAAATGTGCATGGACTCTGAAGTAAAAGTTTTAGAATAGAAGTGCAGAGATTAACTTGCCCTGAGCTTTTTCGAATTTTTTCCCATTTGATTTCGCCTTGGAGACCACTAGCATTATATATTTGTTCAATGGTTTGATTAAATACCGGCAAAAAATCTTCAGGTATGTTGAGAATGCCAATTGTATAGCAAGGGCAACCTTTATGTGTTCCACTTTCATCGGCAAATGATGCGATAAACGTCATAACTACTCCATGTTTGACTGTGCATTTAACGCCTCGTTAAGAGGTAAATAATATGTTGGCTAAAATAAGCGACGTAGGAGCAAAAGCCAACTGTTATTTGTCCTGCTTTAACGACTTATAGTTTCGCTTTCATCTTCCAGAGGATAACGGGAAAAAAATATCATTTCTGCAATGACAAACCCGATAATGATAAAAGGAGTTGCGATCATATATATATACCATAGCTCGGCACCCTGTACCTTTACAAAATATTTCGGAATAAGTGATAACAATTAATGCCCCACTAGTTAGGAATATTACACAAATGCAGAATATACCAAAAGAATGAATAACCTTACTTACTTTGAATCGTTTTTTATAAACATATATCAGCTGAATGAACTGATGTCATTTTCCAATAAGGGCTCATAGCTTGCTCTTTAGAATAAGTCGCTATTTTTGAATATATTTTTAGAGCGCTTGCAATGGTCTTTAGTTTTATCGATTTCCCTCATGAAAAAGTAGATCACTTACTTAATCAAATGGGTATAAAAATAATTTTTGATATGTTTTATTAAAAAAGTGTAATTAATAAAAACTTAAATGGGTTTTCAACCGTATAATAAATAACACCTCATTAAATAATAAGTTTTTATGTTTTCAATATTTAAGTCAGACCCATTAAAAAAATTAAACAAACGTTATGAAGCTAAACTTGAAGAAGCCATGCATTTACAGAGAAAAGGTGATATCAAAGGCTACTCAATGGTTACTGCTGAAGCTGAAAAAATAGCGGTTGAAATAAAAGCGTTAGAAAGTGCGGCAAAATCCTAACCAGACGCCAATGAAATGATCCACTTTTTCTATGAGGAAAAATAGATAAATACCAGACATAAAATTTTGTCAGTCGTTATGCTACTTATAAACTCTATCCTGTTGGTGGCATTGTCAATTTGAAAGAAACACTTTAATTGACATAGGTAACGATTAATTGACTGATTACCGGCTTATTTACGGTTGTTTATTGCATGATGGTTATAAGGTTTTTTTTTACTGTAAAGGTATTATTTGTGTCAACAACGGTTCTTCTCTTCTTTTTTCATGAAAAACCTTTGTTGCTCGTGAGTCCTAATTTGTATTCATTACACCACCTAGCATTAGATGATGTAAACGAAGCTACAATTTGCCTATTTTTACCCGCTAAAATACAGAAAATGGCGATTTGCTAGCTACTTAAATACCTCATTAATAAAGCTGATTTTCAGTGTTGTTAAAGCTAAATAGTACTATTGAAGTACTATTTTTCAACAAAAGCTCTTTCAACAACGTAGTCGCCTTGCACGCCTTTTTTACGACTTTCCTGAAAACCTCTTTCATCTAACATGGCACAGGTGTCTTTTAGCATAGCAGGACTACCACATAGCATCACGCGGTCAAACTCAGGATCAAGGTCAGGTATGCCAATATCAAGACAGAGCTTGCCTGTTTTTATTAAATCAGTAATGCGTCCTTCATTTTTATAGCTCTCACGAGTCACACTGGGATAGTAGATTAGCTGTTCAGTAATCATCTCACCAAGATATTCATGATGAGGCAGATCTGTGGTTATTATTTTGTGGTAAGCCAATTCATTCACGTACCTTACGCCATGAAATAAAATCACTTTGTCAAAACGCTGATAAGTTTCTGGATCTTTGATAATACTTAAAAAGGGCGCCAAGCCCGTTCCTGTGCCTACCAAGAGTAGGTTTCGACCATCTCGTAAATCATCTATAACCAAAGTTCCGGTTGGTTTACTGCCGATAATGACTTCATCGCCAATAGCTAAATGTTGTAACTTGGAGGTAAAAGCGCCTCCTTCAACTTTAATGCTGAAAAATTCCAAATAATCTTCATGGTTTGCACTGGCGAGACTGTAGGCGCGTAAAATCGGTCGAGTATTTTCTTGTGCTAAGCCAATGATGATATATTCACCATTCCTAAAGCGGAGTCCTTGACTACGGGTGGTCTTAAAAGAAAAAAGACTATCGTTCCAATGAACAACATCGATGACTTTTTCGGGATTAAATTTTTTTTGCATGTTTATCCTGTAAGGAATTTCTGACTAAATAAAAAATAAGCTTTATTGACCAAGTATGAAAACAAATGATTGATGACAGTGTTATCTATGCTGACATGAATTAAAGAGCTGCTAAATATCCTGATAAAATTTAGCTGCTCTTTGCTAAAATCGCAGGCTCAACTTAAGCTTACATAGGCATAAAGTCTGTGATATTTTTTAAGGAAACAATGATTAAAGAAGCAATACGTTTGGATAATAAATCGACTTAGCATACCTAAAATAACTTTTTTAGTGTGCCTATTTAACATTTTATACGATATTTAAACCGTTACAGATCATTCGCTGCCACCAACATTCGTGTAAGGGTAGGCTGTTTTATTCAATAACTGTTTTAGCTTAATAGAACTATTTTACGCTATAAAATACCATCAAGTGTTTTAATCATCAGGTTCAAATAGTTGTTTACGTAGATGGGAATTATCTACTACTGAAAGAAAATATTAACTAAAAATATTAGGTCAAATAGTGATGTAGAGCGAGAGGTACTGAAGTCGTTAAGCTTTAAGCTTTGCTGGCTTTTCTAATGCTTGTATTTTTTTTCTAATGTTTAGCGCTTCTTCAGTAAACATCGAAAAATCATTAGTGTTGCCATTTTTTTGCGCACAAATAGCACTTTCAAGTTTGTCTTCATAACTTTTGTTTAACTTTTTAGTTGGGTCTTGCTTAAACAATGAAAACATAAAGTTCAACCTTGGTTAAGTTAGTTGTTTTTATATACGGATGTAAAAGGGTTTTGGTTTTATCTATGCGAAATTAAAAGATAAAAAATTAGAGTTGGCCTGAGTAATACGCTATTTGTAACGTTACTTTTTACTATAAAATAATTTATCTTCAATGCGTTAGATAAGGGTGATTTAGAAAAATAAACATTAAATTGGTTAAGTTCATTCGAGGTTTTATTTTACCGCTTGAATTTAAACATAATACATCCTTGTCTCGTGTGGCTGATGTGTAGCGCACTAAATTATGAGATAATTTCATTAACGTCATAGTATTAAATCAATTCAGGTTAATCCAATGGGTATTAACCGACAAAGGAAGCGTTTGTGTTAGCTAACTCAATAGTTGTGCTCGATTTTGAAACCACGGGTTTATCGCCAGCTCAAGGAGAACGTGCGATTGAAATCGGCGCTGTTAAACTTGAAAATGGCATAGTGACCGACCGGTTTCAAGCTTTGATGAATCCAGGTCGACGCATTAATAGTTTTATTGAAAACTATACCGGTATTAGTAATAGAATGCTGGCGGTTGCATCGCCTTGTGCAAAAGTGATGACTGATTTTGCGAGCTTTATCGGCGAGAGTAATTTATTAGCGCACAACGCCTCTTTTGATGCTCGCTTTCTTGAGGCTGAATTTGCTCGTTTGGGTCGTCAGGTTTTAGGCGAGTTTACTTGTTCGTTATTAATATCACGCCGTATTTATCAAGATGCGCCAAATCATAAATTGGGCACCTTAATTAATTATAAAAACATTGCCGCCGATGGGAGTTTTCACCGGGCGTTATTTGACGCAGAAATGACCGCAGAACTCTGGTTGATTATGTTAAATGATATTAGCGAACGCTACGGATTAGAAAATATTCCCTTTAGTTTAATCAAGCAATTAGCTAAAACGCCTAAAGCGCAAATCAACAAGTTACTGACTAATTACGCCAGTAAAATAACTAAAGCCGTTTAGGCTTAATATACCTAACCATACTTACTGGCTAACGGCTTTAATCTTAATCGGTTTGGCCAAATAACGGTGTTAATCTCTATTACAAAGATTAACGTTTGTTGTTTATCTTAGATAAATGTTGAAAATGACCCCGCTTAACGCGAACGCCAAAGTATAAATTAAGCTTATTTAGTATTAACTTATTCTAAGGTATGCTGTTTATATATTGAAAGTATAATGTACATAATTTAACCATACAAAAAACTAGGGATTTACTTTGGCTGAAAAGATAATAAAAGCGGTAAAAGGTTTTGCTTTAGTACTAAGTGATGATGAAAAATTAACACCTTCACAAAGAATAACAGGCATTGAAAAAACACTACCAGCACTCAAGCCTGGGCAAGTATTAGTTAAAATGTTGGCTACACCGGTTAATCCCTCTGATTTAATGTACTTATTGGGTAAATACGGTTTAACTGCGCAAGAGGGTGA
This sequence comes from Colwellia sp. MB02u-9, assembly GCF_014077085.1. Taxonomy (NCBI): domain Bacteria; kingdom Pseudomonadati; phylum Pseudomonadota; class Gammaproteobacteria; order Alteromonadales; family Colwelliaceae; genus Colwellia; species Colwellia sp. MB02u-9. Next base: position 66,535 of record NZ_JACGVF010000091.1, on the reverse strand, counting down.
CTTTGTTGGCTTTGAAGGTTGTGGCATTGTAGAAGCCGCCAATGCCGGACTTTACGGTAAGTGGTTAACGGGCAGGCGCGTTGCTTTATCAGCACAACCCGGTATTGACGGCGTGTGGGCTGAATATGCCATTACACAAGCAAATTTATGTTTGCCGGTTCGAAAAGCATTAAGCGACGAGCAAGCGGCAACGATTATAGTTAACCCTTGTACTTCTGTTTGCCTAGTAGAGCGAGCTATAGCACTGGGCAGTAAAGCCATTGTGATTAATGCCGGGGCAAGCCAAGTGGGTAAGGGCGCTATTCGTTATGCAAAACTTAAAGGGATTAAAACCATAGCGACAGTGCGCAGTGCAGCGAATGTTGAGGTTTTGCAAGCGTTAGGGGCCGATTGCGTGTTATTAACATCAGACGATAATTTTGATCAATCACTGAAGCATTGGGCGAAAAAACTCAAGGCAAAAGTATTGTTGGATTCTGTTGCCGCCGATGATACCCCTAGAGTTTTAAACGCCATGCCTAATAGTTCTACGGCCTTGGTTTATGGTCGACTAACCGAAACTCAAGATGTGCTGGGTGGCTTGTTTAGTGTGGCTGATGTGATCTTTCGCGATATGCGAATAGAGGGCTTTTGGTTGGCAAAATACATTGGTGACGCATCACCGTTACAGGTATTAGCCTTGAGTTCGAAAGTACAAAAATTGTTTGCTCAAGGGATTTTTAAGACTGATATTTATGCCCGAGTTGGTTTTGATGATTTTGCCCAAGCATTAGACCATTACGCTCAACATAAAAGTGATGGCAAGGTGATATTAGTACCTAATAATTAAAAATTATATTTTTCTATCAGTTTTTGATAATCAGCAGTCATTTTATATTTTTTCATGGCTTGATTAAATGCATGCACATCATCAGCATTTTTAAAGGCCATGCTATAAGAGTTTATTGGAAAAATATGGTGAACTTTAATATCACTTTCTCTTTCATTTAACTTGAGTTTATTTAAGTAGTATAAAAATATTTTCAAATCCATTACGACTACTTCTACACGGCCTAAAAATAGTAACTCTAGCTGTTTTTCTTGATCTACCACTTGAATAAAAATTGGACTATCAGTAACCGCCTCAGCAAATTCTACTCCTAATATTTTGTGGGCTATTTGAAATGACGCAATCGAGTAATGGCTTATATCTGCAATGCGATTAAGTGACACGGCATTCTCTTTTAACGAAATGGCCACGTTTTGATAATCGATGTAGTTTTTACTTAAGGTCTCTATATTAGGGAATATGTGTTTATTCGCTGTCATTACCGCATCAATATCGGGTAACGCGAGCATTTTTTCTGAACGGCCATAGGGGATGAAAATAAACTCTGGTGCTTTGCCTATCATGGTTAATATTTGTTGAATTAACTCTAACTCGAAACCCGAATGATTTTCTTCAATAACATAAGGCGGCTTAGAAAGTCCAAGCACCACTTTAAAGGGTTGATTTGCCAAACAGTTAATGGAAATTAGGCTGAAAAAGATAAAGATAATAATATTTTTTGACATACAAAATTCTACCACGGGATTTTCTAAGCTTAAGCTTAGGCTTTATACTTCGCTAGTAATATCAGCGTAACTCGCTTGCAACGAGAGGATAATATTTTCCGGTGATAATTCTATCTCTAAACCACGCTTACCACCACTAATAAAAATAGTATTTAACGCTTCAGCACTGTGGTCAAGCAGGGTTACTAATGTTTTTTTTTGCCCTAATGGACTCACGCCTCCAAGGACATAGCCGGTAGAGTTTTGTACTTTATTGGCATCAGCCATTTTAATTTTTTTAGCCTTAAGGGTTTTTGCCAGCTTCTTTAAACTGAGTTGCTTAACCACAGGAATAATAGCAACGGCTAAATAAGCATTATCTACATCAACCACTAGTGTTTTAAAAACCACTTCAGCGCTAACCTTGAGTTTATCAACTGCTTCAAGGCCAAATGATTTACAATTAGCATCATGCTGATAGTGATGTAATTGATAAGCGAGTGTTAATTTATTCAGTTGCTTAACAGCAGGTGTCATTTTAGTTAACTCTTCTTTAAAGTTTTGAATCGAATCTAACTTAAGCAATTCAAAGCCTAATTTATTTCACATAAGGCACTTTATTCAACCACTAAGCTATGGGTTATTTGCTGCGCCAATGAGGTGATCACTTTTCGCATTTGCTCGACAGCGTGCTCATAGCCATTTTCATTAAGCGCTACGGTTAGGGTAAAGTTATGCTCTTTTTCTGGGTTTTGCATGTCTTTACCTTGCAGCCAATAAGTACCTGAAAGTAGGGCTTGTGATTGATGAGTGGCATGAAATGCCGTGATGTTAATTACAACTGCTGTTGCCGCTGTAACTTGGTTTTTGTCTGGCGTGACAATATAATGAAAATGACTAGCAATATTATTCAGGTCTTGCGCTAAGGCTTGTGTAAAGCTGTTCTGTAATGGCTCTGCCCACATATGAAAGTGCGAGTAGTGCAACTGGTGACTGGAAAGCTGTAAAACCAAACTGGGTTGTCTTAAATAATCAGGCAATGCTAACAAGGTAATACCAAAGTACGGACTATTTTTATTATGCTTGTTATCAGTGTTAACTGCGCCGGTTGCTGTTGGACTGTTAAGTAAATAATATTGTGTTTTGTTAGCGGGAGCCGAGCTACAAGCGCCAAGCAGAATAATTGACACAAGAGCGACGATTAAAGTCTTTTTCATGGTTGTGCTCCATTAAGTTTTGTCGGTATTGGCTCAGAGACTTCACCATTATTAAAGAGTAAGCTATTAGGTTTATGCTTGAGTTGATTCAGCAAAGGCTTTAATTCGTTCATTGTTGCAGTGAGCGTATGTAACGTGGTGCGCAGTTCTTCATAGCCCTGAGAGCCAGATGACAAGTCTTTGGTTAAGGTATTGATACCTTGTAAGGCTTTACTGAGTTCAGTACTAATTTTTTGCTGCTCAACTTTACTCAATAAGCTATCAAGGCTATGACTTACCCCTTGAAACTCTTGCGCGGTTTGCGTCATTTCTAACATCATTTTATTGGCATTTTCACTCATACTATTGAGCGGCATATTATTTAAGTTATCCATAAACTGTTCCGCTTTTGCGGTAATTTGCGAAAAGTCATCACTACTGGTTGGAATAATTAGGAAGTCTTCATATTTTTCTATTTCGCTGATGGGTTGATCTTTATTGTGTTGTAAATCAACATATAGGCTGCCAGTTAAAATATTTCCTGTGCGCAGAACGGCTTTTAAACCATGCTCAATCCAGTAAATGTTTTGTTTGGTCATAAGCGCTTTACCTTCATCATTATCGGGCAGGCCTATTCGACCTGGCTGTAAACTAATCAGCACGGGAATTTTAAAGTCTGCCTTGGTAAATTTGTTCTCACTTCGGCTTAATGCCATGTTGACTGATTGCACCTTACCTATTTGTATTCCTCGATACTCAACGGGTGCGCCAACAGACAGGCCTCTAATAGAGTCGCTGACCAGTACTACAAATTCGATAGATCGGCGGTATCTCTCGTCGTCAGCAGCTTCATAACTCTCATAGATGTCAAAATATGAGCGCTCACCAATTTTTTCGCCAATGCTCATGCCTTTAGGAATACCGAAGGTGGCACCGTTGGTTAACATAGTTTCAAAATTGCCAGTTTTAACTGATATGCCATCGGCATTTAAATCAAGTTGCAAGCCACTAACATCCCAAAACTTAGTATTACTGGTGATAAGTTGATGATAAGGCGCTTTGATAAAAGCATTGTAATAAACAACGCGTTCTTCAAAATTAAAATAGATATCCTCAAACTGGCCAACGGTTAAGCCCTTATAAATAATGGGATCACCTTTTTTGTAAGCAAACTGGTCGTTACTATTAAGGGTTATATGCAAGCCAGGAGTGCCTGAAGGCGTTAAGGGGGGCGAGTTTAAGGCATCAAAAACATAGCGTTCTTCGTTGCTTTTACCGGGCGATATTTCAATATATACGCCGGATATTAAGGTGCTGAGACCCGATACGCCGGTATGCGATATTTGTGGCGACACAACCCAAAACGTGCTGTCGGCCAGTAAAAATTGTTCTGCTGATTTTTTTATCTTTGCCGTAACAATTACGCCATTACCGTTTTGATTAAGCTCAATGGCACTTACTTCTCCAATATCAACATTACGAGATTTTATTTTGGTTTTTTCAGCCTCCATGCCTTCAGCGGTAAGGAAATGTATGGTGACTTCTGTGCCTTCATTACTCCATTGATAATAAATCATCCAGCAGCCAATAAAGATTGCAATGGCAGGAATAAACCAGATAGTTGATACGGTTTTAACTGGCTTTATTGTTGCGTCTGGTATTTGAGCATCATTCATCATTTTTTATATTTTTCCAAATTAATTGCGGTTCAAAACTCATTGCGGCGAGCATAGTGACAATAACTAAACCGGAAAACGCTAAGGTAGCAGCTCCAGGTGTTATGCTCATGGCCGGGCCAAGCTGAATTAAGCTAGCCAGAATAATAACGACAAAAACATCTACCATTGACCAACGACCGACAAATTCAGCCATACGATACCATTTTATTCTTTCTAAGCTTAATCTATCACTTTGTTTTTGAACACTATAATTTAACCAAGCCAGCACTAATATTTTAGCGACAGGTATAACAACACTGGCAATAAAAATAATGGCAGCGATAGGGTAGGAGCCTAAGTTCCACAGTAAAATAACCCCACCAATAATTGTGCTGGGATTGTCTTGACCCCAAAAGTGCGTAGTCATGATCGGGAGTGTATTGGCCGGTATGTACAATACCACTGCGGTGAGCAGTAGCGCCCAAGTTTTTTGCACACTTAGTGCCTGTTTTATTGGGTCTTCTTGGGCTACTTTAGTGTGACTTTGGTGTATTTCGATATTATGTGCTTTTTCAACTTTAGCCAGTAATTGGTATAACTCGCGCTTATCGATATGTAAAACTACCAGTGTCATCGACAATGTAAATAAAATAAAAGCATAAAAAGACAAGCCTAATGTAATATCAGCCATAGAAATAATTTTGATTAAACTAACCAAAGTGCCAATCAGGAATATTTCCACCATACTCCAAGGCAGTAACTTAAAAACCAAGGCCAATACTCGACCGCCATACTTAGGATATAAACCCTTATTTAGCGGGATAAGCAAATAAATAAGTGACAACAAAACGACAGTTGGAATGGCAAATATAGTGAGAAACTCAATCAGTGCTAAAAGTTGATAATTATTATCAATTAAGACTATAAAGCTTGTAATGGCGTTAAAGTGGTTTTCTAAGCCATTGGTACTAAAGGACAAGAATGTAAAAGGTAATGAAGCTAATAAAAATATTAATGCGCTAATAGCCAAAGCAATAATTCTTTCATTAGCATTGCGATGAATAGCGCTTAATTTATAGCCACAACGCGGGCATTGTGCTTTTTGACTTTCTTTTAATACAGGTAATTTGACGGTCAGCGCGCACTCATAGCACTGAATTTCAACTGGATGTATTTCGCTGTTTTGCAAAGTCTTTGGCATTGTAAATGCCGTCCTTAAGATCAATTTTTTACATGAGCTTAAATTAGCATATATTATAGCAATCGAACTAAATAATTTTGATGCATATTATGGATATACGACTAATATTTTTACGCCCTTAATCTGCTATTTTAACTAGATTGGTTTCATCACTACAAATGAGTAAGGCTTGTACTTATAGAGATTGTTTTTTATTTGTCGAGAAAGTTATCAATTAGTGCGACTTTAAAGCGATATTTATTTGCTGCAATGGTGACCGCTTCAGCGTAAAGCTGATGGCAAGAACGTAATAAGGTGAGTGATCATATTTTGATATAAAGTGTGTAACTATTAATCGACACTAGCCTTGGTTTATTTCTATCATTGCTATGATGAAAAAATGATACAGTTGCATTTTCATTAAACGCGCAGTGTCTTGCTATTGAAAGATTGATTTCAAGTGGCAATAATACCGAATATATTAGCCTGATGAGGATAAGACAATTAAATTTTTAGCTATATTTGATTGTTAACATACCAAGGGTTAATACAATTTATAACTGTGAAAAACTTATTAGGTAACAATATGAATATAGAAGCAGCATACCCTATTGGTGAGCTTGGCAAAAAGTGGACCGAAGGCGATAAGGAAATATGGTTTCAACAACAGCAGAAAAAGCGCAGCTACTTTGAAGAGGTTGTTACTAAATTAGAGGGTTTAAGCGAGAGCTATACTATCGAGCAGTATGGGAACTTACTCTATGATGAAGAAATTTATCCATTATATGCTTTAAAATCGACAAATTGGTTAGCAGATAAACCAGCTATTTTAATCACAGGTGGCGTACATGGTTATGAAACCAGTGGTGTTCAGGGTGCCATTCGTTTTCTACAAACCGCTGCACAGCCATTTCAAGATGCGTTTAACTTTGTGGTTTTACCTTGTATTAGTCCGTGGGGTTATGAAACCATTAATCGTTGGAACCCTTTGACGGTTGATCCTAATCGCTCATTTTACGAGAATAGCCAGGCACAAGAGTCATCAGCAGTGATGCAGTATATGAAAACCCTGGGTATTGAGTTTTTGGCGCATATAGACCTGCATGAAACCACAGATACTGATAACAGTGAATTTAGGCCAGCACTTTCTGCAAGAGATGCTATTGAACAGAAAAATTGGAACATACCAGACGGTTTTTATTTAGTTGGCGATAGCGGTAAACCCCAAGCGAATTTTCAAAAAGCTATTATTGCGTCGGTAGAAAAAGTCACCCATATTGCTCCTGCGGATAGCGAAGATAAATTAATCGGCGTACCTTTAGCGCAAGCTGGCGTGATTAACTATGCTGCTCGAGACTTAGGTTTATGTATGGGCTTAACTGACGCGCCCTACGTTACCACCACTGAAGCTTATCCTGATAGTCCACTGGTTGATGATGAAAATTGCATTATTGCTCAGGTGGCGGTAATTAGTGGCGCATTAAATTATTTAATGACGCTATAAAGCTGTTCATGCTCGTTAAGTTGGCAATTCATTAGTTCAATGGCTATTATTGGTGCTTTAACATATATATGACTAGCAATTAACCAATATTTTCTTGCATAATAAGCTATACATGCTATTTTCTTGCATAAATTTAATGAGGATGGTTTTTCATGCCAAAAGCTAGTGATATAAAAAAGAATGCCGCGATAGAATATAACGGTAAAGTAATGATTGTTAGAGATATTGAGCGTTCAGTACCTCAAGGTCGTGCCGGTGGTAGTTTATACAGAATGCGCATGTACGATGTGGTAACAGGCGGTAAAGTTGATGAAACCTTTAAAGCTGACGACACACTTAATTTTGCCGATTTAACGCGTCGTCCAGCGATTTTTTCTTATATCGATGGCGAAGAATATGTCTTTATGGATAACGAAGACTACACACCTTATAACTTAAGCAAAGCGTCAATCGCAGATGAAGCTTTATTCATTAATGAAGATACGCAAGGTTTATTAGTGATTATTGTTGATGGTGTACCTGTTGCTATTGATTTACCAGCAAGTGTTGAATTAGTGATTACAGAAACTGATCCGTCAATTAAAGGTGGTTCTGCCACGGCTCGTACTAAGCCGGCAATTTTATCAACAGGCTTAACGGTGCAAGTGCCAGAGCATGTGTCAACGGGTGATAAAATTAAAATTAATACCGAAGATCGTAAGTTTATGGGCCGCGCTGATAAATAATACCTTCACATTTAAGCCAACGATTAAGATCGTTGGCTTTTTATTTTCTAGTACTTATTGATAGCTTTTATTTATGGTAATGAAACCATTTTTTAAATAAGAAACCTTGTACGTAATCAGCTTTTATTTTTCGCGCAAAAATAATATCACTTTCAGTTTCTATCCCTTCAAGTATGATTTTTTTCCCCGCACTATGGGCATAGTTAATTAGCGCTTCAACTAACAACATAAAGTGCTTATTGTGCTTTTCTGCGACCACATGTTTATCAAGCTTAATATAGTCGACCATTTGAATTACCGATGTTGATACCATCGAAAGTGGGTTGAAAACATCATCAATCGCGGTATTTATCCTGTTCTTTGCTAAGATATCTATCATGGCTAAACTTTTAATGCTGTCGTTAACTTCTGAATTATCTATCAATTCAACAACGATATTAGCATGGTTAAAGCTTTTAAATAATTTCAAAAAAGGGTTGTTTTCGTTACCTTCACCAATAGAAAAATAAGAGTCTTGATCTAAATTAACAAATATATCGCTGTTCATTGGCGCGTAATTTAATTGCAGAAGTTTTTGTTGGTATTCCACTTGGAAGAGAGATAATGAACTGTCATGCAACGCCGCATAAATAATGTCTGGTGGGATATTGTTATTGTCTATATCGGTAAACCTAGCTAAACACTCATAGGCCATAATTTCTTTAGATTTTAAATCAACAATAGGTTGATATTCTACGCCATAGCGCTGGGATTCCATTAGTTCTATTAAACTCAGAGGAGATATTTGTCTATTATTCATTCACTATTACAAACAAACTACTTATTTGCGTATACCCTAGCTGATACAGGCACTTATTTTAAATGAGAATTATTTACATGTAAATGGTCGGGCTTAATGAGTGATTGATATTCAGTACTAATCTAGAGCGGATATTGCTTGCTATGTAAAGTATGTGAAACACTGAAAGCTGTTGTTGGTTTTATTTATGGTGAAATGTTAAGCCATTAGTACCTTGCTACCTCAATCAAGTCGACTTAATGTGAGACGAATTTTTTAGTCAGTGCTTATTGATGGTGTTGTAATCAGTCATCATGCTTTGCATTAATACCCAGTTATAAAAAATCCTTTCATAACTGGGTGTTAATAAAACACTAGCGGTTGGGTGTTTGAGCCCCGAAGAGCTTACCTTTATATTTTTTCGATTTTGCTGTTATTACTCGATAACAATTGATTTACCTCGACCACCAGACTCTGCTGCCGCATCTAATTGTTGCTCGTTGGCAATGATCAGCTGAACCGCGCCAAATCGACGTTCACTTAGGGTATAGCCCATTTTTTTAAGTGCTGATTTTTCTTGTTCAGCAATACCAGGGTAATGTTGAATAACATCTTTTGGTAATAATTGATGGTGGAATCTAGGGGCATTTGCCGCTTGTTCAGCATTCATGTCAAATTCAATCACATTAAGCATAGACTGATAAACCGAACTAATGATGGTAGTACCGCCGGGAGAGCCGGTCACTAATTTAACTTTGTTGTCTTTTAACAAGATAGTGGGGGTCATAGACGACAGCATACGCTTATTAGCCTGAATTTCATTTGCTTCGCCACCGACGGCGCCATAAATATTTGCCACACCGGCTTTAACGCTAAAGTCATCCATTTCATCATTTAAAATAAAACCAGCGCCTTCAACAATAACACCACTACCAAAGGTATAATTAATGGTTGTTGTATTTGATACGGCATTACCCCATTTATCGATAATGGAAAAATGTGTGGTGTCGGGGCTCTCTTTTAAGCCAGGTTTAATGGTGTTAGTAACCGAAATAGCATCAGCTGAAATACCTGCGATACGTGTTTTTAAGTAACTATCAGCCAGTAATTTTTCTTGAGGGACATCAAAAAAATCAGGATCGCCTAAGTATTCTGCACGGTCAGCAAAAACACGCTTCCCGATTTCTGCTAAGCGATGCATATAAGCTGCTGAATTATGTGCTAATGGTGCTTTATTATTTGAGAGTAAATCATACATATTTAGCCACTGTAAAATAGCAATACCGCCAGAACTTGGTGGTGGGGCCGTTAGCACTTGGTGACCACGCCAGGTTTTTTCTAGTGGTTTACGCCATGTTGCACGATAATTATCTAAATCGTCATAACCAATGATGCCACCGTTTTTTGTCATGAAATCAGTAATTATTTTTGCGGTTTCACCTTGATAAAAACCATTACGGCCATTATCTGCAATGCGCTCTAGTGTTTTTGCTAAATTAGCTTGTTTAAACAAAGTACCGGTTTTAGCGCTGGCAAAGTGCTCAGAAAAATTAACCTTTATACCTTCTTTTTTGAAGCTGTTAATACGCCATGCAATGTTTTTTGCTAGGTTTTCATGAACAATAAACCCTTGTTCAGCTAAGGCTACCGCGGGCATGACTAAAGACTTCCAAGGGAGTGAGCCATATTTTTTATGGGCTTGCCACATGCCATCTACCGTGCCAGGTACACCCGAAGATAAAACACCGTATAAAGACTGATATGGAATAACATCGCCATGCTCATCTAAATACATATCACGATGGGCTTTTAAGGGGGCAACTTCACGATAATCTAAAAAGTCTGCTTTATTATCCTTATAAATCACCATAAAACCGCCACCACCGACATTACCGGCTTCGGGCTGGGTTACCGCTAAAACAAATTGTGCAGCAATAGCCGCGTCAATGGCATTACCTCCTTGTGAAAGTATTTTTGCTGAAACCTCGGCACTAAAACTATCAGGCATTGCCACTGCAGCTTGTTGTGTTGCTTGGATCTCAAAGGCTGAGGAAGATAATGAATAAATTAATAAGGCGATTGAGAGCGTTAATGGTTTTATCATGAAAATTAGCACTGTTGCATTTATATTTGCTGATAGATTAACGCGTTAACAAGAAATGTACAGTGGCAAGTATCACTTAATCGATTATCAGCTAAAATCTCAGGTTGAACTCAGGTTTATCTAAGGTTAAGTTAAGGTTATGGATAAGTTGAATGAGAACAATGACCGTTTTTGTTGTTATTAACAAAAACCAAGGTGTTGTTAATGAACGAGGTAAACGGGTATTTGAGGATTAATTATTTGCTGTTTCTAAGCAAAAAATGAGTTCAACTATGCAACGTAAGCTAAGCGACGCAGCGAAAAAAAATCTTAGCTTTAGTTAAGTAGTAGTGAAGCTTAACTATCATAGCTTGAGAAAACAGCAAGAAATAAACCGTATTGTCACCGCAGTGGTCAAAAGTATCAGCGTTGCTCTGGCCAAGTAAAATAGCCATCCGGGGTGCTAAAGTAATTCAGCAACAATACGTTTTAATAAAAAGGTTTCTCGTTCGATGGATAAGCCTTTTTTTTCACTATTTTTTATCACCATTTCATTGTGTAAAATAGCGGTGTGGATGTTCATCCAAAGGGGTTGCATACCATTTTGCAATTCATGAGGCTCAAATTCTGGCGCTAGTAGCTCTTGATCTATTTCGCAGGTATAGCAATAAGACAGCATATGAATCACATTATAATCATTTTTATGCCAATTACGATACTCTTCATAATACCCAAATTCTTGAATATTATTGACATTTTGTGCCCCAGTTTCTTCACGTAATTCACGAATAAGGCCAGAAATATTATCTTCCCCTTCATCAATGCCGCCTCCTGGTAAAGTGTAATCGTGATAACGCTTGGTATATAGCAGTAAAATATTCTCACCGTTCAAGACAATGGCGCGAGTCGCTTTACGGGTGAAACGATGTGCAATATTTGGATGTAAATCTAATACTTGAGTTGATTTTAATAAGCGCATGATAAATATTTTTGTTAAATGTTTATCATTTATGGGGATAGATAGCGCTTAAATCAATAGTAAGTTGAATACAGCTTACAGAATTTTCATGTAAGGCTGCTTATGTAATCTTGAGTGAAAGTTTAGATGAAAGCTTTCTAAATAAGGTTCTTTAATGCTTTAGGCGTTTTTTTATATTTATTCAGGCTTTGCTATGCTTAATTAGGTTTCGTTCTTATGTTATTTTGTTTCGTTTTGATTGGGAAAAGCATGCTTAGCTTTCGATGTGAAATTTAATTTACGTTTAATACGGGAAAAATGAAACTTGTTGTGTAATAATACAAGCGTGGTAACGTTAATTAGGAGAGCCTCATGGTTCATGAAGAAGCAGTCAATGTAATAGAGCTTAGCGTCAACGCTATGGTAATGCCAAAAACTATTGAGCAGCAGTTAACTGACGCCAATGATGAAATTGCAGATCTAAAAATGCAAATTGTTTGGTTAGAGCGCTCTTACGAATAAAACAGTCATTATTCTATCAAGGCCAGTGTGATATTTTACACTGGCCTTTTTTATATCCTAAAGTAATGCTCAAGTATGCTGTTGGAATGATATTAAGCTGTTTTGTGGCGTTCAGTTATAAAAAGAACCATGGGTTAAAAGTTAAAAAATAGCGCTCAGTACTCAGTGACTTATTGGCATTTGAGCTATAGCGGGCTATCTAAATACTATAAATATCGCTTTACTGATAATATAACACTGACTTACTGATCCAAATACATAGTGACGAAAGTATAACAATTTACAATTTACAATTTACAATTTACAAGTTATAGCATCTACTCAGTATTTTATAGCAAGTAATCGTGGGCAAACCCTGACAAATGGCTTAGCATTTATTTGTCATCAGCAACGGCGTTAAAAGGAACGAGTTTGTCTTTAAAAATAACAGCATTAAGTCATGAAGTTACCGATGGTGACAACCATCGTTATTTGTTTACTGATTTATCATTATCTGTTGCTCCTGGTGAATGTGTGGCACTAATGGGCGAGAGTGGCAGCGGCAAAACCACGTTACTAAATTTAATTGCTGGATTAGAGCCTATTCAGCAAGGGGAAATAGCGATTGCCAATTTACCCTTATCTAACGCCTCAGATAAACAGTTAAGTCGTTTAAGAAAACAGTACCTAGGTATTATTTTTCAGCAGTTTAATTTATTAAGCAGTTTGTCAGTACAAGACAACATTGAATTTAGCGCCAAATTATCAGGTCGTTTTGATGAAAATCATGGCTTAACTTTAGCTAAAGAACTTGGCATATCGTCACTGCTTGCTAAATTTCCTGCGACACTTTCCGGTGGTGAAATGCAACGCGTAGCGATTGCGCGGGCATTAAATGCAAAACCTCAGCTGTTATTAGCCGATGAGCCAACAGGTAATCTTGACAAAACCAACAGTGAACATGTCGTTGAGCAATTAGTCAATTTGGCTAAATCTAAAGATACAGCCTTACTCATGGTAACCCATAGCCTTGATGTAGCCCGCAGTATGGATAAAATTTATCGTCTTGTTGACGGCACATTAACCTTGTTTGAAGGCTAATGTGATGGTTAGTTCTAACGTAAAAAAAGTACACTCTGAATTTCTTTTAGTGCTAAAAGCCCACATTGGCGAATATATTAATAAGCCTTTACTCAACCTTGGTTTTATCTTTAGCTTAGCAATAGCAACCAGCACCTTATTGAGTATTTTGGTGCTAAATGATGCAAGTGAGCAGCAGTATCAATCTGCCAATAGTCGTTTAAAGTCGCCTGTTGCTTTTCATATTGTACCGGCGTCGGGGGAAACTATTTCAATAAGTGATTATGCTCAGTTAAGAGCACAAGGCTTTTATCAACTCAATCCCACCCATATTTTCAGTAAAATTTTAGTTAATGGCGAGAAAATAGCTTTTCGAGCGATAGATATTTTGCCGTTAGTGCTTACCATGCCAGCAAGCTACACCAGTAAAGCTGTCAATATTGAACAAGGCTATGCAGACTCGCTCGGTTTAACTATTAAAAATAGTGTGCCAGTGTCGTTAACGGTCAGCAACCATGACGCGATAGCAGTGAATATCAATAATGTTGCCGATTGGGGCAATGTTGCTTTGCTTGATATTGCACTGGCGTGGCAGCTATTTCCAGACATTAAAGGCTTTAGCCATTTGATGGTCAGTGAGATGTCAGTCAGCGAAATTTCACGACTTAAAGCGGCTCTACCTCCTTACCTGTCTATTCAAGAAACTTGGTCCATTACAGAACGTGAAGGTTTTGCCGACGCCTTACATCTGAATTTATCGGCATTAGCCATTTTGGGTTTTATTGTTAGCCTTTTTATTGCTTTTCAGGCAGCGAATCAAGCTTGGACCAAAAGGCGTGAGCTTGCCACACAATTGCGTTTGCTGGGTATTGAATTAAATACCATTATGAAAGTTATGCTCTGTGAGGCCTTATCGTTAACCTTATTGGCGAGTGTGCTCGGTATGGTTATTGCCTTTGTTTTAGTGTCTTTTATATTGCCATTATTGGGCTTGACGCTAGAGCAACTTTATCAATTACAAGTTAGCGGCCAATTTCAATGGCAATGGCAATACAGTTTATGGGCCTTTGCGATATCGTCAATTGCTGTTATGGCGGCGTTACTGAAACAATTTAGACTGATTGGCTCAGCAAAAATCGCCTTCTCTGCACGGCTATCCCAACAACATTTTAGTTTTAAAACCACAGCCATAGTTGCTGCTATTCTCTTGGTTTTATTTGTTTTTTGGCCTGATAATAACTGGCACCATTTGATGTTTAAATACGGCTTGCTGTTACTCGCCAGTGTCGCGATATTGCCTAATTTGTTGAAGTTTTTTCTGCAAACATTGGCATTAATCAGCCGATCTTTTCGCTTAAAGTTTATTTTTCAAGATGCCAGCCAGCAAGTGGGTAGACGTTATCTGCCCATTGCCGCTTTTTATTTAGCCTTAACCGCCAGTATTGCCGCCGCTTTAATGGTGAATAGTTTTCAAAGTGCCTTTGTGTCTTATTTAAATCAGTTACTTAATGCCGACTTGTTCGTGCGTTACAACGCAGAGCAAAAACAGCCATTAAGCCAATGGTTGCAACAAAAAAACGGTGTTGAAGAATATGTTTTATTTGCCAGTACGGTAGCAAAGTATCAAGAAGACACTGTTGAGGTCCATCGCCTGAGTTCGAAAAAGCAGCAACAAAGCTTGTCACTGAAATCAGGTCAGCTGGCTTCCCTTAATAGCACAGAAAGAAGCTGTTATATTAATGAACAACTAGCCTACAAACGTTTGATTAGAGTACAAGAGATCATTGAAATAAAACAAGGTCAACAAAGTTTATCTTGTCGTGTTCAAGCTATTTATTACGATTATGGTAATCAAGCTTTTGCCATAAAAATACCATCAAAACTTAACATTGATGAATTATCAGCGTGGCAAGAAACAGGCTTTGGACTGTTTCTAACCTTAGATGCCAATGTTATAAAACAAGCGCTTATTGATGATGTCGGCATAGACAACAGCCAAATGTATCAACCGGAGCAAATCAAAAAACTGGCGTTAGCTGTGTTTGAGCAAAGCTTTGCTTTAACACAAGCTATTGCTTTTGTATTACTCTCTATTGCTTGTTTAGGTTTGTTTTTATCAGCGAATAGTTTGGAGTTAGCCCGCAAACCCGACTTACATATTTTAAGCAGTTTAGGCTACAGCCAGTTCGAGCTTTTTAGCCATATGCTATGGCAATGGTTGCTGTTAGCTTTTGGTGCTATTTTGTTAAGTTGGCCTGTTGCTACCGCCTTGGCAAATGCGCTGGTGAGCTTGATTTTACCAGCCTCTTTTGGTTGGTCAATGCCCTTGGTTTTTGAAATAGGGCCATTTGTGGTGAGTAGTGTACTCGGTATCTTGATGTTGATCCCTGCATTGGCTCTGCCATTATATAAACTTAACGTTAGAGCTAGTTTGTCATGATAAACCGTCCGGTATTGAGTAAATTTTTTCTGCCAACACTGCTTAGTTTTTTTCTGCTTGCGGCCTGTAGTGATGAAAAGCCAGCAAAACGCTCCGCTTTGAAAGGGCTTAGTGATACGCTTGGCGATTTTGAGCAACCGACTAAAGACCATGTCATTACATTTGAGCAAGCACAAGCTCCACATAAAAATTTTCAACAAGAATGGTGGTATCTAACGGCTAATTTAACCACCGAAAGTGGTGAGGAATTGGCCGCGCAGTGGACCTTATTTCGTCGAGCAGTAGAAGACAAACATTGGTATTTTGCCCATGCTGCATTAGCGGATGCAAACCAGCATCAATCGGCTTTTCGCAGCGGACGCGAAGAGTTGGGTAACGTGGAAATTACCACACAACCTTTTAAGGCGGCAATTGATAATTGGCAGTGGCAATCAACACAAGGGTTATTACCGGCTAATTTACGCTATGGTAATGTTATTAGTGCTAATACTGCTCAACCGTTAGCCAGTTTATCAAAGCCACAGCCACTTGCGAATAAATTAACGGTTCAGCCGCCAATGAGTGATAAGGCAATTGTTGTCGAGCCAACTCTTGTCGCCTTAGCTGAGCAAGCACAAGGCTGGCAGGTAAATTTGAATTTAAGCCTGGATGAAGCACTAATAGGAAAAACACCGTACTTCCTGCAAGGCGAAAACGGCTTTAGCCAAAAACATCATAGCTTAGCGATCGCCAGTTATTATTATTCACAACCTTTTATTAACGTCAGTGGCGAAGTGTTTTGGCAAAATAAATGGCAAAAAGTAACAGGTAATGCCTGGTTTGATCGTGAGTGGGGGTCACAAATGTTGGCAGAAGATCAACAAGGTTGGGACTGGTTTTCACTACGCTTAAATGACAATACGGCGCTAATGGTTTACCGAATTCGTTCAGACATTAAAGATTACCTTTATGGCAGTATTATGCGGCGCGATGGCACAATTAAAACATTATCATCAAGCGATATCAGCTTGACTAGGATCAAAGCGAATACCAAGTTGCAATCATCAGGTGACAGTTCGCGCTATCCTGAGCAGTTTTCAATTGTCATTACCCAGGACAATATCGATATTGAGGTTAGCGTGATTAACAATAAACAAATTATGCGCTTTGGTATCGAGTATTTTGAAGGTATGGTGACATTTTCTGGCAGTCATCAAGGCAGTGGCTTTTTAGAAATGACTGGTTATGTAAATTAAGTTGGTTTTAAGTTAATGATAGATATGTTATTTATTGTACGAATATGTTATTTATTGTATATATGTCAAAATAGAAACAATTCAAAGTAATAGCGATAATTTTTAATTTTACTTATGGATTAAGTATAATGTTTAAGATGATAAATTAACGGGTGAAGTTGAATTCCAAAATAGGATCACTAATGCAACCCAATGGCCTGTTTGATGAAACGAAATAACTGCACCTATGCTTTTGTTAATTATATCTATTAAATTAAAAATTTTTTAATTTTCAATAAATTTAGGTATCTTAATTACTCAGTTTTTAGTTGGTTTTCAGTCAGTTTTTTGTAAAAGCTAGTATAAATAAACACCTGTGCGAAAAAATTTCAGCCTAATATCTATGACTACGGTCGTCGGTTTGCTTAAAATTAACCTTTAAAGCGGCTGACGAGTAGTTTGAAAACTCGCTCTATATAATAGACTTTTAATTTATATATTAAGCATTAAAGGAATAACGGATTTTGAATATCTTTAAGATAGCAGTTAATAAATTTTTTATATTTCCTGTGATATATTATTGTTTTTTATCTGTAATTAATTCGGCATTCGCCAATGATTTGAACCTTACCTTGAATAGTATTCAACCATCACATCATTATGTTTGTCCAGTGGACAAGGTGATAAGTGATAAAGTTGAATGGTTTTTAACAAACTCACCTAATTTATCGAATCAAGCACGTTCAAAATTACTCTGGCAAAAATCGACTGTTATTTTCTGTAAGTATGGGGTTAGTGACGATTATTTAAGATACTTAAAAAAAATAACGCTTTTGCCCAGTAACGAAGTAAATAAGAATATTCTATCCATTGCTATTTATGATTTAACAAACTTTTATCACCGATATTCACCAACAAAAGCCTGCGATTTTTTGCATGAAAATAGGTTGTTGGTGACCAGTGCGTCACCAGCGTTTTTAAAGTACTTAGATATGGCTGAGCTTCAGTCTTGCGCTGAAATGACCGCAGTTGAGAAAATAAAAGCCTTTGTTAGGCTGCGGGAGGTAAATAAAGGCGATAACCCTTTTATAGCTAATATATACATGAGCATAGCTCAAATATATTCATCTCTGGGTCAGTTTACGCTTGCCGCGAATGAATTTAAAAAACAGTTGTCTCATATTAAGGATGATTTCGAGATACATTGGTCTTATTATTCTATTGCGACTGAATTATTAGATGCAGGGGAAATTGAAGAAGGTAAGCATTATTTTAGAAAATTTGAATCAGCAGCCGACCTTTTCATAGACACTGAAGATTACAACGTTTTATTATTGATTTTGAAAATAAAAATTGCCTACATGGAAAAAAAGTTTGCTCTAATGTTAGTGCTTATTGATGAATTTGAGCCCTATCAAAGTAGGATTGGAAAGTCGCAATCCAATAATAAAATGCTCTTGTATAAAGCGATAGCCTGTGTAGAAAATAATCGAACTCAATGCATTAATAGCTTTATATCAAAGAAAGCAGAATTAATTAAGCAAACAAAAGCATCAAATCTGCGTTATCTGTATGAGTTTTTGACCAAATATTATATTGCTCAAAATCAGGTGGAAGCATCACAAAAATACTTTGAAAGTTACATTAATATTAATCAGCAAGCTTTGATTGATCAACAAAACTCGGTTTCTGTTCTAGATATTGCCGAATTGCAACAAGATATAGTGACACTGGAACTTAGTTTAGTTTCAGCAAAAGTAGAGCAATCAAAAATCACTTTAGTTCTATCCGGTTTATTAATATTTGTTTTACTCGCTATCGGCTTATTTATATGGCGTGAAAAAAACAAACAAAAAATATTGTTAGAAACTGATGAATTAACCCGTATTTACAATAGACGCGCTATTTTTGAACAAATAGCGAACCTAAAAAACACCAAGAACAATGATATACACGCTATTATCCTTTTTGACCTAGATAATTTTAAAGCCATTAATGATAAATATTCACATGTTATTGGTGATAAAGCACTGAGACATATCGTCAAATTAACTAAAGATAATATTCGACAGCAAGATTTATTTGGCAGAATTAGTGGCGAGGAATTTGTCGTTTGTTTAAAGGATTTAGAAAAAGTATCTGCGCAAATTATTGTTGAACGTATCCTCAGTAGTTTTGAAAACAATCCTATGTTATTAAATGATGCAAAAGAGATAAGGGTTACAGCAAGTTTTTCCATTACCTACATTGAAAAATCTATTACTGATTTTGAATCCATTTATCATAGCTTAGATAGTGCGCTTTCTAAGACAAAAGACCTAGGTCGAAATAGAGTTGTTGAAGTTTAATTGCTTAAGTACAGCTAACTTAATCAACTAAAGGGGCTAATAATCAGCTCTAATAATTTACAGTTGGCTTTTTACGGTTGAAGCCTGTCAGCAATTAACTTACACTGCCAGTTCGTTTTTAAGAGAGCTTTGCCTGTGTTCAATCGCTTGTTAATTATAATGTTTGCACTATTGTTTGCCGGTCAAACAATTGCTGCTGCCTTTGATTCACACCGTAGTCATCAGGAAACAGACGGCGCTCAAAATATTTCCCATCGCAGCGTAGACTCGTCACATCAGTCACATCAGTCACATCAAGAAGGTGCATTAACAGCGACTAATAATAATGCTGCTGATAATGCCGAGCAGGACCCATTCGATTGTCATCATTGCTGCCATTGTCATGCACCGACAGGTGTTTACATTGCTAGTGATTCAGCATCAAGCGTAATCCATAAATCTAATGATAATATTTTGACCAGAAAAATAGCATTATTATCGTTTTGGATCACACCAGAACACCGCCCTCCAATAGTTTAAAACTTACCTTAAATTTATAAGCACTTAAACGAGCATTTTTTGCGGGTTTAAGTATCTGGTTTATAAATCGGCATAGTGTTTTTTTTCAGCGAATTCAACAGGGTTCCTTGTCTTTACGCTATTAATATCTCCGGCTATTGTTGAATGATAAGTTCAGCTAAATGCTTGGATAGTTTCGATTTATTAATCTTAAAAAGAAAATTAAGAGTATCAATATGCATAAGTTTTATATCAGCATCCTCACTATGGCAGCACTATTTTTTCGATCTTCAAATATCAGCTTTTTAGCAAATATCGCTATTTCTCCACGAGTATTAATGGGCTTGTTTAATGCGAAGCTACTATTGGTTTTAGTCTTGCTTGTGGTGTTTAGTGCTTCAGCGTTAGCCGTTAACATTGCACCCACAGCAATACCAAGCTCGAAATCAATAACAACCTCGCAATCAATAACAAGACACCATACAGAAGATGAACAGCAAGTCAGTCACCCCCTCAAGCAAAAAGAGCATGCTGCAGATGAAGTCAGCTCAAGACATGAAGATAAGGCTGAAAAACATTCACACCAACATGGCAATGAAGCACAAACGCTTATAGGTTCTGTACAAAGCGCTAAATCAAACTCTAGCCAAGATCTGATAGAAAACGCTTTAAAAGGTAATGAACCTGCAGCAGCATCCCATAAAGAAGGTGTCAGCTTAAGCCTTGAAAAAATGGCGATTGCGGGTATTGAAGTTGCCGAGGTATCCGCAAAGGTGTTTACCAATCATGTCTATGCACCGGGTGAGATTAAAGCTAATGGCTATAAAAGCTATATTGTTTCACCGCGCACTGAATCTGTGGTGGTTTCTCGCCACGCCACGTTAGGGCAGCATGTGGAAAAAGGCGATGCGCTAGTCACATTATTTAGTGAGTCTGTTGTAGAAGCACAAGCGAAATACCGTGTTGCTTATAATGACTGGCAAAGAAATAAAAAGCTGGGTAAAGCGAGCGTTAGTGAAAGCCAATTATTAGCGGCCGAAACTGATTATATTTCGGCGTACAGTCGTTTGAAAGCCTTTGGTTTAACAGAGCAGGCTATTGCCTATGTGGTTAAAAACAACTCGTCAAATAATCATTTAGAAGAACTTGGCGAATACACCTTGATTGCACAGCGGGCTGGTGCGGTATTAAGTGATGATTTTTATCAGGGGCAACGGGTGTCTGCAGGCGACGCCATTATGGTGTTAGCAGACGAAAGTGAGCTCTGGGTTGAAGCACGGGTTTCGCCCAATAAGCAATTAAACTTACCCAAAGGTACGCAAGCTGTGATTGAAATGGCCAAGCAATTTTTTGTCGCCACTGTTATTCAAGAAGCGCACACCATAGACCCAAAAACCCGCACCCGCATCGTACGTTTAGTGGTTAAAAATGACCAGGATCGTCTTCATCCAGGTATGTTTGTTAATGTAAATTTTAGTTTTAAAACGGACACAAAAGTGATGGCCGTACCTGAGTCGGCATTGATGCGCTCAAGCGATGGTGATTGGACGGTATTTGTTGAAGATCACCCCGGAGAGTTTACCGCAGTAGAAATAACCTTAGGTCGTTCGTTAGGCGAATATCGAGAAATAATTGGCCTTGCGCCAAACACACGCATTGTTACTCAAGGCGCGTTTTTTGTTGCCTCTGAAATCGCCAAAGGCGGCTTTGACCCGCATAACCATTAAAGCCTAGCATGAGCGAAGAACCAAGGAATAGAAACTATGTTTAATAAAATAATTGATTTTTCTGTCAACAATCGCCTATGGGTGATCTTGATGTTAGTAGCAACCCTGATTGGCTCAGTGTTTATTATTCCGCAGTTAAATTTGGATGCTTTTCCGGATGTAACTAACGTACAAGTGGCGGTAAATACCGAAGCGCCGGGCCTAGCCGCAGAGGAAGTTGAACAACTCATTACTTATCCTATTGAAGCGGTAATGTACGCCATGCCTGATGTTGAGCAAGTGCGGTCAATTTCTAAAACCGGTTTATCAGGAGTGACGGTGGTTTTTAAAGCGGGTACTGATATTTACTTTGCCCGTCAATTGGTTTTTGAGCGCTTACAAGCAGCGAAAGAACTGATCCCCAAAGGTGTGGGTACGCCAGAAATGGGCCCCAATACTTCAGGGTTAGGGCAAGTATTTCAATACTTACTTATTGCCGACAAAGACGCTGGTTATGACGCAATGGCGCTGCGCAGCTTAAATGATTGGGTGGTTAAATTATTACTGATGCCGGTTGATGGTGTTACTGATGTTTTGTCATTTGGCGGCAATGTTCGTCAATACCAAGTTAATATTGAACCTAGTAAATTACTCTCTTACGAGCTTAGCCAAAGCGACATTGTTAGCGCCTTAGGCAATAACAATAGCAATGTTGGTGGTTGGTACATGAACCGAGGCCAAGAGCAGTTAGTGGTTCGTGGCACGGGTTGGTTTAGTGGTGGCGCAGCGGGTATAACTGATATTGAGCAAGTGCCGGTTAAAATCGTTGATGGTACGGTTATTACCGTGGCTGATGTTGCTAGCGTTGAACTGGGTAGTGAAATTCGCCAAGGTGCGGCCACTATGACTCGCCGAGCAGAAAATGGCGATATTGAAGTATTAGGTGAAGTGGTTTCGGGCATTGTGCTTAAGCGTATGGGGGCTAATACAAAATCAACCATTGATGGCATAAATGCCCGGTTACCCTTAATTGAGCAAGCACTACCAAAAGGGGTGCGCTTTGAAGCTTTTTACGATCAATCTGACTTAATTGTAAAAGCGGTTAATACCGTGGTTGACTCACTTATTTTGGCGTTTATTTTTATTGCGCTTGTGCTGGCCTTATTTTTGATGAATTTAAGGGCAACCTTCTTAGTATTGATCTCTATTCCTATTTCAATCGCAATGACCTTAATGATCATGTCATATTTAGGTTTATCGGCGAACTTAATGTCACTGGGTGGCATAGTCGTAGCGATGGGCATGTTGGTTGATGGCTCAGTAGTGATGGTTGAAAACATGTTTAGACATCTTAACCGAGCAGATGAAGCACAGCTAAGTGCCGCCACTGTTGGTAATGAAAAGGGTGGCTTGTCTATAAATAATGCCTTTATAAATGGTGGGTCTATTGATATAGCAGACAATGACAGAAAAATAACTGACAGCGGCCCAGGTGCTTTGGCAGATAAGCGCAATGCTATCCCTTTGAGATTAAAACAAGCCGGCAAAGAGGTTGCTCGGCCGATATTTTTTGCCGCCACCATAATCCTAGTGGTATTTATGCCGTTATTTAGCTTTGAAGGTGTAGAAGCTAAATTATTTCAACCTATGGCCATTAGTATTATTTTAGCCGTGGTTTCTGCTATTTTTGTTGCTTTAATTGTCGTTCCTGCCCTAGCTACTTATCTGTTTAAAAAAGACGTTAAAATACGTGAAAGTATTATTTTACGACCACTAGAGCGTTGGTATCGTCAAGCTTTAGCGCTTGCCATGAAACACACCAAAGTTGTTATTAGCTCATCAGTGCTTTTATTACTCAGTGCTATCACCTTAGTACCACAAATAGGCACAGAGTTTGTGCCTGAGTTAGAAGAGGGCACGATTAATTTAAGAGTGACCTTAGCACCGTCTTCAAGCTTAGCTACCGCGTTGCAAGTTGCCCCAATATTAGAAAAAATGCTACTGACTTTTCCTGAAGTTGAATACGCGTTAAGTCGCATGGGACGCGCTGAAATTGGCGGCGATCCAGAGCCGGTAAATAACATTGAAATTTATATTGGCTTAAAGCCGGTTAATGAATGGACCAGCGCTACCAATCGTGATGAATTACAGCGCCTAATGGCCCTTAAGTTAGAACAATTTCCGGGTTTGTTACTGAATTTCTCTCAGCCTATCGCGACCCGTGTTGATGAATTACTGTCTGGCGTAAAAGCACAATTGGCCGTTAAGCTCTTTGGGCCTGATTTAGATGTTCTCGCCTCGAAAGGGCAAGAGATAGAAACGGCCATTAAAGCGGTAGAGGGTGCGCGCGATGTGGCTATGGAGCAAATTGTTGGTGAAGCGCAGTTGGTCATTAAACCCAATAGGCAGCAACTTTCTCGTTTTGGCTTTTCTGTTGCTGATGTGATGGACTTAGTTAAAAATGGTATTGGCGGCACTACCGCAGGGCAGGTCATTAATGGCAATGAACGTTACGATATTTATGTCCGCTTACAGGAGAAAAGTCGTAACAACCGTGATGTTATCGCTGATTTACGTTTACAGTCGCCCACTGGCGCTTGGGTGCGCTTAGGTGATATTGCTGATATTTCGTTAGCATCAGGCCCGCCGCAAGTGCGTCGTGATGATGTGCAACGCCGCGTTGTTATTCAAGCCAATGTACAAGGTCGAGATATGGGCAGTGTAGTGACAGATATTCGTGCGGCTATTGCCGCTAGTGTTGATTTACCTGCGGGTTACTCTGTCGTTATTGGTGGTCAATTTGAAAACCAACAACGGGCACAAGCTAGGCTCGCTATCGTTTTACCTGTGTCGTTAGGGTTAATCGCACTATTACTCTATTTTGCTTTTGGCTCAAGCGGTCAAGCATTACTGATTTTAGTGACTGTGCCCTTAGCGGTTATTGGTGGTGTGTTCTCACTGTATTTTTCAGGACAATATTTATCAGTACCCAGCTCTGTCGGCTTTATTACCTTGTTTGGTGTCGCTGTGCTCAATGGTGTGGTGATGGTAGAGAGTATCAATCAACGTATTAAAGCAGGCTTGGTGGTATCAAAAGCGGTATTTGAAGGCGCTACCTCACGGTTACGCCCGGTGTTGATGACTGCGATAACTTCAGCTTTAGGTTTAATTCCTATGCTAATGTCAAACGGCGTAGGCGCTGAAATACAGCGACCTTTAGCGAGTGTTATTGTTGGCGGGCTAGTGACCGCAACATTGCTGACATTATTTGTTTTACCTGTGCTGTTTTCCTGGTTTTCAAAGGAAAAAATAGCGCAGTTAACGCACTAGTTTTATCGGGTTTAATCGCTATGGTATAAAATGTTTGTTTTTTATAGCGTGATAATCCTCTTTATCACGCTATTATTTTATTGTTACAGATAAATATTTAAGAGGTAAAAATGTCTCACTCACACTCACATTCACATTCTCAATCACATAAGGACAACGGTAAATTGACCTTTGCCGTATTGATTAATGTTTTATTAACCATAGTGCAGATCATGGGTGGTGTACTCTCGGGCAGCTTATCGTTAATTGCCGACGCCTTGCATAATTTAAGTGATGCAGGCGCGATTGTTATTGCGATTTTTGCGCGTAAAGTATCGGCTAAGAAAGCGGATGAAAATATGACTTTTGGTTATCAAAGAGCCGAAATTATTGGTACTTTGATCAATAGTATTACGCTGATTATTGTTGGCCTTTATCTTATTTATGAAGCGGTCAGTAAATATTTTAATCCAACAGAAATTAATGGCTGGATAGTGATTTATATCGCAGGTATTGCTTTGGTTATCGATATTGCCACCGCGGTATTAACTTATATGTCAGGGGCAAAAAGTAGCATGAATTTACGCGCAGCTTTTATTCATAATGTGTCTGATGCCTTGGCGTCGGTTGCGGTCATTATTGCCGGGGTTTTGATCATATTTTATCAGTGGTATTTTGTTGATGTGATAGCGACTGTTTTAATTTCAATATACGTACTTTATCACGGCGGATTACTTGCACTTCAAAGCATAAAGATATTAATGCAAGCGGTGCCTGAAGCGTTTGACATAAGTGAACTTAAAGCAGATATTGAGTTAAACGTAGCGGTGAATGCCGCGCTAGATATTCATGTTTGGCAACTCGATGAACATAAGTTGTTTTTAGAATGTAAATTACAACCTGCAACGAATATTGACCATATAGATTTAACTGAAATTAAAACCATGTTATTAGATAAATATGGCATTAAACACTCAACAATCGAAGTTAACCCATCTGGCCAAACGTTAGTGCCTAGTTGTTATTGAAGGGTATTTTATCTTAGTGGTAATTATTCCCTTTAAAACTTCATAACATACTAATAATTAACTTTAAAATTTGCTAAAGTAAGATTTATTATCCAGTTACAACAACTCACTGCAATGTCAACAAGGATCAGCAACAATGAATTTCGAACAAATTGTCTCGAGCATAAATAATGTTTTATGGGGTGAAGGGCAAGTTCTCATTTATGTTTTGTTATTCGCAGGTTTTTGGTTTTCTTATAAGCTAAAGTTTGTTCAAATTCTCAATTTTCGTCATATGTTTTCTGTTTTAAAAAACAGTGCTAAAAATGATGAAAACTCGACAGACAGTTCAGGCATAAGTTCGCTACAAGCGTTATTTATTGGTTTGTCGGCACGGGTAGGTACCGGTAATTTGGCTGGCGTGGCGGTCGCTATCTCACTTGGGGGGAGTGGCGCAATATTTTGGATGTGGGTTATTGCCTTGTTGGGTATGGCAACAGGTTTTGCCGAAAGCATTTTAGGCCAGCTCTATAAAGTCAAAGACGACCATAAAGAATATCGAGGAGGCCCTGCTTATTACATCCAAAAAGGTCTTAACCAACGTTGGTTGGCCATTTTGTTCTCACTATGTTTGTTTTTAGGTTACGGCTTTAGTTTCAGTGCGATGCAAGCTAATACCATTGCCGACTCGTTAAACCATGCTTTTAATATTCCTACACTGTACTCGGGGGCATTAATTACGCTACTTGCCGGTGCGATTGTACTAGGCGGCTTAAAGCGTATTGCACGCTTTGCCGAGTTAATTGTGCCTTTTATGGGCATTGCTTTTATTTTGGTGGCGGTAAGCATTACCTTGATGAACCTGAGTGCCGTACCTGCGATGTTATACGATATTATTACTTCCGCTTTTGGCTTACAAGAGGCTGGCGCTGGCATGCTAGGTGCTGCGATTAAAAATGGTATTCAGCGTGGATTATATTCCAACGAAGCCGGCGCAGGTAGCGTGCCGCATGCTGCTGCTAGCGCAAGACCTGTGCCTAATCATCCTGTTACCCAAGGCTACGTGCAAATGTTAGGGGTGTTTTTAGACACTATGGTGTTGTGTACCTGCACCGCGTTTATTATTTTACTTGCCGATATTAACATTAGTGGTGAAATGGAAGGCATTCGTTTAACCCAAAGTGCTATTACTCATCACTTAGGCGCGAACGGGGTTTATTTTGTTTCGGCAGCGATTAGCTTATTTGCTTTTACCTCGGTGGTCGCAAATTATGCCTATGCCGAAAGTAACTTACATTTTTTCAAACTGGATAATAAAGTTGGACGCACCATCTACACGACAATGTATTTGGCGATGGTTTTTTGGGGTTCAAGTGCCAGTTTAATTCAAGTGTGGAGTATGGCTGATGTCGCGTTAGGCTTAATGACTTTAGTTAACGTTATCGCTATTGTACAACTTACGCCAACAATAGTGGCCCTAACAAAAGACTATAATGCTAAACGTCAGCTTGAAAACGTTAGCGATGCTGATATGGAATTTAAACAAGCCGATATTGAATTTCAAGGTAAAGTTGAGCCAGGTATTTGGCATAAATAGCTTGAAGTTATAGCCATATTTTTCTAAAATCCGGATGTTAAGTATTTATAAAGCTTTTATTGTGCCAAAAAATACACCAAAATAAATTATGGTGTTATTAATACTTAAGTGAGTACCTTAAATTTTAGTAAAATATCAGCTGTAAACTTGTAACCCCCCTACAGGTAAGCTGATAAAGTGTTTTTACTGCGTTGTGGATTTTGATGATATAGCCATATTGAACGGTGTTATTAGAGCAACTGCGTCATAGTTTGCTCTAGCTTCACTATCTAAGATGTTGTCTTAAATCCATACTCTGTCTACACGGATGTATTTACTTAGGCTCAGTCTGGAACGATGAATCTGTTTAGCTAAGCCTTTCTCAACTCGCACCAATCTGCAGCTTGAAGTAGAGCGGGCATTTAGCTAAGAAAATTAACGATTAGATTGTTAGCCTAATTTTGCTTTTTTTAATTACTCTTATCAAAGGATAAGTAATGACGTTTTCTGATATTTCATTTAAAAATAAAATCTTTATAGTATTGGCCTTACCACTTATTGGCTTTTTGTGGTTGAGTATTTTAACGATTAAACAAAGTTATATTGTTAATAACGAGATGAAAAACCTCACTGAATTGACTCAATTATCGATTAGTTATAGTGAATTAGTTCATGAGTTACAAAAAGAGCGTGGCACTACTGCTGGCTTTTTAGGCTCTAAAGGAAAAACCTTTGTCACTAGGTTGAATAAACAACGCATCGCCACCGATGAGAAATTAACTTCGCGTGATGCTTTTTTAAAGCTTAATGACTTTAAGCAAGTGTCAATTGTGAAGTTAAATCAAGAGATTGCTGCTGAGTTAGAAAAATTAAACCTTATACGCTCGCAAGTGAGTGACTTAGCTATAGACAGTAGTAAAGCGATTGCTTACTACACAAGACTTAATGCCAAGTTACTCTCTGTTTCTTACATCATTACCGATCTCAGCACCAATGCAAAATTAACAGAGCAAAGCATTGCCTATTACAACTTTCTTCAGGGTAAAGAGCGTGCTGGAATTGAGCGTGCTGTCCTCAGTAGCACCTTTGCTCGTGATGAATTTAGCGAGGGTACCTTTGTTAAGTTTGTTACTTTAGAGACGGAACAAAAAGTTTTTATGGCTAATTTTTTAGCTTTCACTAGCGCTGAAAATATCCGCTATTACCAAGAGCAGATGGCTCACCCAGCGATAAAAGAAGTGATGAAACTGCGTACCATAGCTGAAAGTAAAACATCAGGTTTTGGTGTCGACCCGCTGTATTGGTTTCAACAAGCGACATTAAAAATCGGTCAGTATCAAAAAAGTGGTCAGAAAATCGCTGACAACTTACTGTTATTTGTTAAAAATGCACAGGCCACCGCGTTTAATACTTTAGCTCTAAGCATTGCTGTAACCATAGTTTTACTGATGTTAGTTATTGTGATCACCCGTGTGTCAATTAAGGATTTAACTTCACGGGTAAATGAATTGACTCAAGTCATGAGACTGGTTAGAAACGAAAGTGATTTAACGGTACGAACAAAATTACAAGGTAAGAGTGAGCTAGGACAAATTTCAATAGCATTAAATCTTACTTTGGAGCAATTCTCGCAGACCATTAATGAAATTTCTAGCGCTAGCTTAACGCTATCTGCAGCAGCGGAAGAAACCTCAGTCACTTGTGAACATAATGCGATTACATTAGCGGAACAACAAGAAGGTATTGTTGCTATTGCTACTGCCGTAGAAGAATTGTCAGCAACGGTAAAAGAGGTTGCTGGTAATACCCAAGCTACCGCAGATTCAGCCAGAGAGGCTGATAGCCAAGCAAAAAGTGGCCTTGATGTTGTGCAGCTTTCCTATCACTCAATTGAAGAGCTTTCGCAAGAAATTGACAGATTAGCGCAAAGAATTAACAGCTTACATGCAAGTAGTGGCAATATAACTAAGGTGGTTGACGTAATTAAATCAGTTGCTGACCAGACTAATTTATTAGCACTTAATGCTGCTATTGAGGCCGCCAGGGCCGGAGAGCAAGGGCGAGGATTTGCTGTGGTTGCTGATGAAGTGCGAACGCTAGCTAAACGTACACATCAATCCACCTTAGAAATTGAGAGCTTTATTGGTTCATTACAAGCTGATGTAAATGCTGCCCATAAAGTTATCGAAAATAGCCAACAAAAGGCGAGTGTTGCGGTAGAGAATTCAAAAAATGTCGAGCATAGCTTGCAAGAAATAACCTCTACGATTAGTCATATTTTTGCTATGACAGAACAAGTGGCTACTGCGATTGAAGAGCAATCAGTTGTGACACAAGATGTTGCGCAAAATATTATTAATATAGAACTGAAATCGTCAGAAACTTCTGCAGGAGCTACACAAATAGCGGCAACAGCAAAAGAACAAGCTTACTTAGCAACCAAGATGCAAGATTTAGCCAATCGTTTTCATATTTAAATTTACCGCTGTTAATATGAAAAATTCATTTAACAGCTTGTTAAACTTAATAGAAATATAGCTTATCTATTAAGTTTAACTCCTTACTTAGAAATAAGCTTGAGAATGAGGTGGGTAATTGGCAGGTACTATTGTGGGCAGCAGTAAAGAAAATAAACTCATGGTAGTTTTCGCCCTGTTAGTGTTGCCAGTGACTGTCTATTGATAAATTATAATTTTTTATAAGTAAAAAGTTGCTGAAAGTTTTTTTAAAATAAATTTATATAAAAATATTAGTCTGTAACCCGTTTTTTTATTGGCATTTGAACCGACATTTGAACTGAAATTTTAAATGTCGGGGGTTACTTAGTGCGCTTGGTTGCCTTTTAAAAGTAAAGTGGCATGATTATCTAAACTCATCAAACTCATCAAACTCATTAAACTCATTAAACTCACTTCACAGTATTTATAGTGAGTTTATTATATGTAGATTCTTATGTTTTCCAACTCGCATCAGGCTGCCAGTTATTGATCCAGGCGGGAATTTCGCTAGCGGGCATAGGTTTGGCAATGCCATAACCTTGTGCTAAGTCGCAACCTAGTTGCAGTAACGCAGTGCCATGTTCAATTGTTTCAACACCCTCGGCAATTACCTGACGTTTGAATGATTTAGCTAACGCTATTACGCCTTCAACAATGGCCAAATCATCAAGGTCAATTAACATGTCTCGGATAAAACTCTGATCTATCTTGATCAAGTCTGCGGGCAGTCGTCTCAGGTAAGTTAAAGACAAGTAGCCGGTGCCAAAATCATCTAAGGCAAAGCTTACACCTAACGCGATACATTTATTCATGGTGGCTGAGACGTGACTAACGTCATCTAGAGCACTTGTTTCCAGCACTTCTAGCTCTAAATAATGGGGTGCTATATTGGCGTGGGCGGCCAGTAGTTTTGTTAGTTTATGGGTGAAGTCAGGCTGCTGCAATTGTACGGCAGCAATATTTACGCTAGTTTTTAGTGGGCCATTAAGGCCCATTTTTTGCCATGCGCTGATTTGTTTCAGTGCGGTATCAATAACCCATTCACCTATCTCAATACTTATGGGGTTATTCTCAATAAACGGCAAAAACTCAATAGGATTTAATAAGCCTAGTGTTGGGTGTTGCCAGCGAATAAGTGCTTCAACGCCGGTTACTAAGCCTGTTCTCATATTAACTTTAGGCTGATAATGGAGCACAAATTGATCTTGGTCTAATGCGCGGCGAATGGCTTCAAGATTGTCTTGTTGTAATTTAATGGCGTCATCTTGAGCGGTATCAAATAAGTGATAACGATTCTTACCTGATTCTTTAGCGACATACATGGCTTGGTCGGCATGGCGCATGAGTTGGTCGGTATCAGCACTGTCTTGCGGATAGATGGTAACGCCAATACTGGCTGAGACTTTTAATACGATGTTATTAATGGTCGTCGGCTTAGCCGCAGCCAATAACAGCCGTTTTAATACCGGCTCACAGTCTTCAACTTTGGATAAATCAGCTAATACCGCAACAAATTCATCACCGCCAAGTCGAGCTAAAGTATCACCTTCACGTAACGCCTCTTTCATGCGAAGTGAGAGGGCAATCAGAAGGTCATCACCCACTTGATGACCATGGGCATCATTGATATTCTTAAAACCATCTAAATCTATAAATACCACGGCGAGTGACTTTTGATGACGGCTGCACTGTAACATGGCTTGAGATAATCGGTCGGCAAGTAAAACACGATTGGGTAAATTAGTCAGTATGTCGTAATGAGCAATATGCTCTAGTTGATTTTGGTGTTCTTTTATTGGTGTAATATCAGTGAATAACGCCACGTAGTTACTTGTTTGGCCATTAGCATTTTTGACTGAACTTATGTTCAGCATTTCGCTGTACACTTGACCATTTTTACGGCGGCTCAATACTTCACCAGAGAAAAAACCTTTTTCCAATAGCACTTGCCACATATTGTCATAAAACTCAGGCTCTTGTTGATCCGACTGAAGCATACTTGGGTGCTGTCCAATAACTTCGTCACGGCTATAGCCGGTGATCGTCGTAAAGGTATTATTAACGTCAATAATCAATCCGGCAGCATCGGTAATGAAAATACCTTCACTGGCGTTGGTAAAAACGCTGGCGGCTAATTGCAGGCGAGCTTCAGCCTCTCTCTTACGTGCAGTATTATCATTAGCAATTAATAGATAGCCAATGATAATATTTTGGGCATCACGCAATGCCGTTACCGACACTTCTGCTGGAAACTGGCTGCCATCTTTGCGGATATAGGTCAGTTCATAAATATCTTCAATGCTATGATTAGCTTTGTAAACCAAAGCTTCAAAGCCGGCACTAATGTTAGTATTAAATTCAATACTGAGGCCTTTAGCGCGAACAATCAGCTCTTGTGGATCAGAAATATCGGCTGGTGTAAGTTTATTCACCACCTCCGCAGCGCTATAGCCCAGGATATGCTCTGCACCGGCATTAAATAGCTGAATAATTCCTTTGGCATCGGTGGCGATACTGGAGAAAGTTTTACTTTTAAAAATAGCGTTCTGTAAAACTTTGGCCTCCATGAGCGCTAATTCAGCTTTTTTGCGCAAGGTATTATCGGTAACAATTAATAGATAGCCAATAATAACACCATGAGGACTGTGCAATGGTGTTACCGACACCATTGCCGGCAAGTAGCTGCCATCTTTGCAAATATAGGTCAGTTCATAGATATCTTCAATACCGTGTCTAGCTTTGTAAACCATGGCCTCAAAGCCTGCGCTAATGGGCGTGTTAAGTTCAATACTGAGGGCTTGGGCGCGTGTAATAAGCTCTTTTTTATTAGAGAAATCGGCGGGTGTGAGTTTATTAATTACCTCTTTAGCCGTATAGCCCAACAAATGTTCGGCGCCAATATTAAATATTTGAATAATACCTTTGGCATCGGTGGCGATACTGGAGAAATTAACGCTGTTGAAAAGAGCAATTTGTAATGCTCCGGCTCTGACCAGAGTACGTGCGGTATTATCGGTACCAATTAACAGGTAGCCAATAATATTTTTTTCAGTATTACGCAAGGCAGTCACTGATACTATCGCTGGAAAGCGGCTGCCATCTTTGCGGATATAGGTCAGTTCATAAATATCTTCAATACTACGTGCCGCCTTGTAAACTAAAGCCTCAAAGCCTGGGTTAATGTTGGTATTAAATTCGATGCTAAGGCCTTCAGCGCGAACAATAAGCTCTTGTTCATCAGAAATATCGGCTGGTGTGAGTTTATTCATCACCTCCGCAGCGCTATAGCCCAACATATGTTCGGCACCAACATTAAATAGCCGAATAACGCCTTTAGCATCGGTGGTGATACTGGAGAAGTTGGCACTGTTGAAAATAGCATTATGTAAAGATTCTATACTAATGAGCGCTGCTTTAGCCTGCTTGTTGTTATAATCATTTGATTGCATGATTTGACTCTTTAAGGATCAGTAATAAAGATTTTATCTGTTTACGTTGTTGCTATTAATAATAGCAAACTATAAATTATTGACGGTTATACTTTAGTGTTAATGACAAGGTTGTTATCAACTGTATGTTAATAAAGTGATTTTTAAAACCGCCAAAAGGTATTGAGAAAAAGGGTGTCATAAAGTAGTGGTTGATTATGATGGTAGGCTTGTTGGTAAAGTTGGCATTAACGTTATTAACGTTATTGGCGTTAATGCCAACTCTGCGCTCAGAGCAGTTTAAAAATGGCATGGTTTTATAATTGTGGCGTACAAACCGTTACCTTAAAGTTTCACTGCTGTAAGTTTGAGCCTAAGCTAGTGGCTGACACTGTGATTGATAGTGCTTTTAGTGTTTGTAACTTAGTGAACTTTTCAGGACAGTATTGACTTATGTTTGCTGCAACTGACTAAATTATTTTTGTGCTCGCTCGATTAAACGACGTTTCTCTATAGCTTTGGGGATGATGTTATTGGCCAATTTTTTCTCCCAGCCTAGCATAAAGTAAACTTCAGCCATCAAAAACAAAGGGCCAATAGCTAAACCCATCATATCATCTAAGAAAGCCGGTTTAGCTTTTTCAAAGATATGGCCAATAAATTGAATAATCCAACCAACAACAAACACTATAATGGCTAGCCATAATACGTTTTCCATATCGGTGACTAAACTAGCAAGGTATAGGTTTACAGCGACATATATCAACATGCCAATGGCTAATTTTATATGTAATGTAAAGTAGTAAAGCATAGCAATAGTGAACAATATTATTGCGGGTGTGTAGGTAACTGTTTGTTCTGCTAGCACTAGGGTAAAAGTATTTAAACTTAACAAGACGGTAATCGCCCAAACAATCAGCGGCACGCCAATAAAGTGAGTGTGGATATTACGTTTATTCAAGTGCACACTTTTGTAATTTGATAATTGTTCTTCGACTGTTTTCATGACAGTTCCGCGTTATTATTTTATAAAATATCATGGCAAGTTATCGCTTAAAAGTAAAGCGAGCAGGCTAGGGGAGTGTGGCAAGATTTATTGTTTTTAACCAGGTATTTGATAAATAAGATAAGCCTATAACGCGCTTGATTAATGTATTCTAATTGCCTTATTGCAGTTATGTTGCCTTACTCATACAATAAAGATATTTTTTACTGAAAAGTTAATATTATGTCCTCAGATACATTAGGCTCTAGCCTTAATTATAAACGCGAAGAGCAAGGTTATCGCGACCGAGCATTGAAATTATACCCTTGGGTTTGTGGACGCTGTGCGCGCGCGTTTGAATATTCAAATCTCAGAGAGTTAACAGTGCACCATGTCGACCATGATCACACGAACAACCCCAATGACGGTACTAATTGGGAGTTACTGTGTATTTACTGCCATGACAATGAGCATGCGAAATATACCGATCATGCAAAGTATCAGACAGAAATTAAAGCGGGCGATACCAATCAAGACACCGCAACCTATAACCCGTTTGCAAATTTAAAGTCGATGTTAAAAAAATAACTGATTAACTAACGTGTAATAGCAATTTAATAGCGATTTAATAGCTTTGGTATAACGCTATTGATAAAAGGAGTTAAAGGTGGCGGGTTCGAGTTTATTAACCTTACTTGATGATATTGCAACGGTACTCGATGACGTGGCGATTTTATCAAAAGTAGCGGTAAAAAAAACCGCAGGTGTTCTCGGTGATGACTTGGCACTGAATGCCGAACAAGTTTCCGGTGTTAAGGCCGATAGAGAGTTACCTGTAGTTTGGGCTGTTGCCAAAGGCTCGTTTCTTAATAAATTGATTTTAGTGCCTTCTGCTTTGTTCATTAGTGCTTTTGTACCACCATTGATCACTGTTTTATTAGTGATTGGGGGCTTATTTCTTTGCTTTGAAGGTTTTGAAAAGGTTTCTCATAAATTTCTTCATAGTAAAAAAGCCTTGGCAGATGAACAGCAAGCACTACTTAACGCCGTTAACGATGAAAATATTGACATTGCGGCTTTTGAAAAAGAAAAAATAAAAGGCGCTATTCGTACTGATTTTATTCTTTCTGCAGAAATTGTGGTTATTGCTTTAGGCACAGTACAAGAAGCGGCGTTCCAAACACAAGTGCTGGTTGTTTCATCATTAGCTATAGCGATTACTGTTGGGGTTTATGGGCTGGTTGCTGGTATTGTCAAATTAGATGACTTAGGTCTTTATCTGCTGAAAAACTCGGTGTCAGGGCACTTTAAGGCTTTGCAAAGCACGATGGGTCGCGGTTTATTGATGTTTGCGCCATTTTTAATGAAGCTATTAACTGTGGTAGGTACCATTGCGATGTTTTTGGTTGGTGGCGGTATTATTGTGCATAGTTTTTCATGGCTTGGTCGTCAATTTCATTACCTTGAACTTTGGGTAGGGCAATATTTTGGTAGTTTATCTGAAAGTATTTTATCGATTTTACTTAATGGCATCACAGGGATTATTGCCGGTGGTATAGTATTGGCAGTGGTTAGCTTAATGTCACGGTTGAAAAATAGGCGATTAACCATAGAGTAGACCTAAGTTTATCTTAATTTAATATAGGCTTTTCAATTGCATAGCGTAAATGCGACAAAATATTTCATTTTAGCTATTGTATTTTGTCGCTTTCGCCCTGAATATATAATTGAAGACAACCAATAAGGTAGCAATATGAAAATAATTATTTCCGGACATCACGTTGAAATTACCGACGGTATTAACCAAGCAGTTGAAAGCAAATTTGCTAAAATTGCTAAACATTTCCCAAGCTTAATGACCTTAGACGTCATTATCACCGTAGAGCCCAATCAACAAAAACTAGAAGTTTCTACCACTTATGAAGGCGCTACTGTCTCAGTTAACGCTGTCGACAAAGAATTGTATGCCGCGATAGCAAGTGCAGCGAGTAAGCTTGAAGCGGCTTTAGCACATCGTAAAGGTGTATTATCGGCTAAGCAAAAAAAGAAGTTTGAAGTAGAGCAGTCAAACGCTTTTGAAAGTCCTTAAAGCACGTCAGTTAGTATTAACTAACAGTTAAAACTAAAAATAAAAGTTAAATACCAAAGGCCGTTATTAAACGGTCTTTTTTATATTCAGGCCTATTTCAAACCTATTTTCTTTTGAAGCATGCGTGCGCTTGATTACATTGCTAAATACATGGCTCAATACATGCCCCTAGTGAGTTAAAGCCAGTTACTTATATCTACATCAGATGAAATAATGCCAAGATATTACTCCTAGTTTATCCCGCTTGTGAATGTTGCGAAAAAGCGCACTTTAATCTACTAAGATATAAAATTTAGCTACCCTTGAGGTTATTTACTTAACAATTAGATGAAGTATGGCTATTACTTAAATGTTTACGTAAAATAGCCCTATTGGCTTTATATGACAAAAACTCACTATAAAGCGTACTTTTATCTCCTCCAAGGAATTCCATGAAAAAAACATTCGAGTTAACTCACCCTAAAATTAAAGTCGCTAGAATGGTTGAGTCAGCGAAACACGAAGTTAAAAAATATTTAAAACGTGAGCGCAATAAAAAGCTACCTGAAGATGCGGATTATTGGGATTTTGATTGTAAAATTGGTAAGTCAGAGCAAACAGCTGACGTTATTCATGTGACAGCGATTAGCCAAGAAATTGATACGCTTGTAGCGGCAGAGTTAAGCGCATTTTATCTTGAAATATTGGTTAAACCAGCGGTTCGTACTTTTGAAGAAAAATAGCGACTAGCAGCATTGATAGGGCTTTAAAGATCACTATTTACCCTGCTATGACCTAAAGCAAATGCTTTAGGTCAAGTTTACTTAAGCCAAAGGCTAGTGGTGATTATATTCCAACTAATAGCCAATTAAGCCATTAATATGTGCGACCGCACTTCTGCCTAAAGCGTTCAGAGCATATCCTCCTTCAAGCACTGATACAATACGCCCTTGAGCATATTTATCAGCAAGCGTTTTAAGTTGGTCAGTTACCCAACGATAATCTTCATCTACTAAACTCACTTGTGACATGTCATCTTCGATATGCGCGTCAAACCCGGCAGAAATAAATATTATTTCTGGTTTAAACTTGTTCAATGCCGGCAGCCAAGTATCGAGAATAGCTTGTCGAAAATCAGCACTTTTTGCTGTCGCAGCTAATGGTGTGTTAATGATGGGTGGCGTAGTACTTTCTTTAATTTCAAAGGGATAGAATGGGTATTGATAAGTAGAACAAAATAAATAACCTTTTTTATTTTTTACAATATCTTCTGTACCATTGCCATGATGAACGTCAAAATCAACAATAGCCACGCGCTTTAATTTATAGTGCTCTTTGGCGTAGGCGGCGGCGATAGCGACATTGTTAAAAAAACAAAAACCCATACCTTTATTATATTCAGCATGATGGCCGGGTGGCCTAGTCGCACAAAATGCCGATGAAATTTCTTTTGACATCACTAAGTCTACTGCGTCTTTGGCAGCACCGGCAGAAAGTAAGGCGGCATTAAGGGTATCTGGGGTCATAATGGTATCGTCATCAACATTATAAGTGCCTTCACTCGGGGCATTGGCAAAAATTGATTCGATATAGTTTTTGTCATGTGCTAAATAAAGTAGTTCCTTATCAATAGGTTTAGCGTTAAATTGTCGAATAACATAATCCAAACCGCTACGAATAAGCTGATCCTGAATAGCCGCCATACGTTCTGGCGCCTCAGGGTGATGCTCTCCCATATCGTGGGTCAAGCAATGGTGGTGACTAATTACGCCGACTGTCATATTTACATTCCTTTATCTCTGAGCTATTAAGTTATTTATAACTTACTTATCACTTAATAGTAGTTTAGTTGCTTAAATTTTCTTTTGTGTGCTTATACCCAATTGATTAATTATAGTGTGTAAGCCAAGCTTACTTCGTCATAATCTTGAGAAGGTGCTCTTAAAAACCCTGCATTTTCAAATACTTTTAACATAGGAGCATTGTCTCGTCGTACACTAGCAACTAATTGCGTTAAACCACGAATTTTAGCAATAGCGATTAATTCACTTAATAGTGCTTTTGCCATACCTTTGCCGCGTTTACTTTCTTTAATAACAAAAGCCACTTCAGCACTATTACTTGCTTCAAGGTAATAATAACGAGCAACACCTTGTATAGATTCACCTAAATCATCTCGTTCAGTTAAACACAAGGCTAAATCAACCTGCTGGTTGACACTGACGAGATCACAGGACTTTTCTCGGGTCATTTGTGTCATATGATGGTTGTATCGCATCATTAATGTTTCTTGGTTATGAGAATAAAAAAACTCTTGTAGTTTACGTTCGTCTGAAGGCGATAAGGGTCTAAGGAAGTATTCAGAATCAGCAAAAGTAAAACGTTTGATC
The DNA here is from genome assembly GCF_014077085.1 of Colwellia sp. MB02u-9. Classification (NCBI taxonomy): domain Bacteria; kingdom Pseudomonadati; phylum Pseudomonadota; class Gammaproteobacteria; order Alteromonadales; family Colwelliaceae; genus Colwellia; species Colwellia sp. MB02u-9. Next base: position 27,872 of record NZ_JACGVF010000091.1, on the reverse strand, counting down.
TCAACTTTACCCAGTTCAGGTACTGATGTTGGCGTGTTTTCTTGGTATTCAGGCACCCAATAATGTTTTCGCACATCTTTAAGTAGTTGAGCGCGAAATTTAGGGTGGGCAATACGTATTAATTCTAATGCGCGTTCACGAATACTTTTACCTTGCAGCGAAGCGATACCATATTCAGTGACTACATAAGCCACATGACCCCGTGAAGTAACTACACCGCCACCCTCGGTAATGTGTGCGACGATACGAGATATTTTGCCATCTTTGGTTGTCGATGGCAGGGCAATAATGGGTTTACCGCCTTTACTTAATGAGGCGCCACGAATAAAGTCAACTTGGCCACCAATACCACTATAAAAATAATAGCCGATGGAGTCAGAAACCACTTGCCCGGTTAAGTCAACTTCGATGGCGCTATTGATAGAAACCATGTTGTCGTTACGGGCAATGTTCACTGGCGAATTAATGTGTTCGCTCGGGTAGAACTCTACATGGGGATTACCATCAACAAACTTATATAAGCGACGAGTGCCGATACAATAACTGATGACGGTTTTTCCTTTATGAAAGGTTTTTTTGCGATTGTTGATAACACCGGAAAGCATTAAGTCGATAATGCCGTCAGATATTAATTCACTGTGTACACCTAAATCTTTATGGTTAGCTAAGTAACGCAAGATAGCAGATGGAATTTTACCAATACCAATTTGGATAGTAGAACCGTCTTCTACTAACATAGCCACGTATTGACCTACTTGTTCTGTGACCTGATCAATTTCAGGCTCGGGCAATTCGGGTAAATATTGTTCAACGGTGATGTGAGCGTGAATTTGACTCATATGGACAAAACTATGACCATTAGTGCGTGGCATTTTAGGGTTAATTTGTGCGATAACCACCTTAGCTTTTTTAATGGCTGCGGGTACAATATCAACCGTGACCCCAAGCGAACAATAACCGTATTCATCGGGTGGGCCAACCATGATTAAGGCTACGTCTAAGGGTAAAATATTTTCATTAAATAGCCTGGGGATTTCAGATAAAAATGTCGGGGTATAATCAGCGCGCCCTTCATTAATTGCCGTACGAATTTTTTCGCCACCAATAAAAAATGCGTTGACCTTAAATAGGTCTTGGTGCTTTTTATCAGCCCAAACGTTGTCTGAAAGCGTTAAAATATGAACAACTTCAATATCATGTAAACCATCGCTATTGGCAATAAGGTTATCAATTAAGGCATTGGGTACTGCGGCATTAGAGCCAATAAAAACTCGATTGCCAGATTTGAGGTATTTAGACCAGTCTATAGAAGATTGGCGCTGTTTGCGTATCTGCATAATTGTCTCTGAATTCTCTTGGTTTGGGCAAGGTTACAATTAAATTTATCACAGAATGTAAACTGTATCTGTTTAATAGCAGATTTATGAATTAGCGAGTCTACTTTATACCTAGGTAAAACCGCTAAATACATAGTATTTATTCAATAATTACTTGTTCTACTGATTAAATAAAAGCTACGTGAAAGTTACATAAACAACGAACCGTTGGTTTTTTAGCCAGTAGAAATGATCAAATAATGAGTGAGTATCGTATCAGTATGCACTAAGGGTTAAGTTATTAGTTGATCCGAGTCAAAGCCTCTGCATTATTAGACTAAATAACTAGCCAAATAGCAGGAGATAATATCTAACTTTTACAAATTAAGTATTAAGTAGTCATTATTTATTGTGTACCTTGACCAAGAGTGACTATAGGCACTGAAATAACACTTGTGAACGATTTTAAGCTTCAACACCATAGAATATAGTTGTTAGCGTTAGGCTATTCTTGCAGAAACGAGTCATGTGGATAATGTGTGGAGAGCTTTTTATTGAAAATTTTTTAATGACGCTCTTGCTTTTGAGCAAAGCAGGCGTTGTTTGAGCAAGTAAACTGAGTTTGTCTTAGCGGGGATTTATGTCGGTATTAGTACAAGTACGTTTAATTAAGTTTTTTATTTTGCTAGGTATTACGCTCCTTATTTTAGGATATTACTTACTTTTATATGTAGACCTACCAACAAAAATGGGTGTTACGGGGATTATTATTTGTGCCTGCTGTATTGCCTTTGGTTTGCTTTTTTCATTACCGACAAAACTGTATTTAACTCTGTTATTAATGGCCCGTGAACGGGGTCAACAGCAAAACTTAACGGTAAATAAAAAAGCAGAGAAGTAGCTGATATTTTAACCATAAAAAAAGCCCAATGCTATTGGGCTTATAATAATTTAATTTCAATAAGCTGAGCTTAAAGTAAACACTAACCAAAAATGTTACGCATTAAGGTTATCGCTTGATCAACGGTTTTACCATCTTTAACGCTGTTCACTATGGTGCTGCGCATATTGAGAATAAAGTCAGGAATATCATCTGATTCAAAAGCTTTATCTACAATAGCTTCGGCTGACGCTTTACTACGTTTTACCGCTTTAGCGACACCAATTTTTATTTTTTTAGGCTTATCACGCATACGAATATAGTTAGAGTTTTGTGCCAATGAATTGTCAGCAAACAAAAACAAATCAATTAATATGGCTCGATTTTGCCAAAGCTGAAGTTCAGCTTCATCGCTAGGCATTTCACTGCGCCACCATTGTGTGTTTCTAATGGCTTCTATCATCTCATGCCAATAATCATCAAAGCTTTGGTTGTTGAGTTTTACTAAACCTAAGCCTTGCGAAAGGGTATCTATTTTACCACTGTTTAGAGCAATAAATTGGTCTGGGCGGCGCATAGCCAATAAACGAGTTGCTGCACTTAACGGCGCTTTTTCTTCATTAGTATGGTTGGCAAATATTGCTTTGTAGGCATTAACAAAGTTTTGATAGTCTGCCAAGGTAACGTCACCGTCTAACGGAATATGATCAAGCGCTTGATCAAAATCTTTTGGGTGAGACTTTAATAACTGGTGAAAGGTTTTTGCGCCGCGTGTGCCGGCAAACCATTCAACATCAAAGTCATAAACACTAATATCATGCTGGGCGCTATGCTTGCCTGCAAAAGCTAATCTGTCTTCATCAATCATTTCAGCTAATTTATTATGGCGTAGCGTCGCAATATAATTTAAGAGTTTAAGTCTTTCTGGTAAGGCTTGTAACTTTGAGTGTTCTTGTACAAAACTAGTAAATATTGGCCATGGGATAATACGAGCCATTTTTAATTGGCAAGCACTAACACCGTTTGACATGGTGTCTTGTAGTTTTTTTAAGGGTTTTTGTTGACTAGGTTCTAATAAATCTTGGTTGATGTCGTGTAAGCAAATTCGGTATAACTCTCTGCACCAGTTAAGAAAACTATCTGGATGACTCTCTACTTTTACTGCCATTAAATTAAGGCTGAGATCGGCGACTAACGACAAGGCATTTTGGTAAATTGTTTGTTCGGTAGCGCTAAGCGACATGGCATTTGGCGAGGTAAGTAATTTTCTCATGAAACAGGGGTTTTCCGATGATAAAAACAAAAATAGGTCGGCATGATACGTGTAAAATAACCTATTACAAGTGCTAAGACTTAAATTAGGGGATAAACTCTACGCTGGTGCATAAAAAAACAATATGTGGAGGATTAATAAACGAAAACCTTTGCCGATTCAATTTTTAAAACTTAGCAGACAAAGGCTGACTGTTGCGAAAAGTAACCGTTAGTCGGTGGTTACTGTTTCTGGTGACCTGGTATAATACTTAACTAAACCAATCACCGAGGCGGCAATCCAAAATAGTTCAATAACAAAACTCGCCAAATTAAAGTTATAGCACAGGCTAATTAACAGTAATATTGCGCCAAAAAGGTTCGTTAGGTTATAAGCCAAACTTTTAGGATTTAATTTTTCTAGTTGTAACATTATAAATGCGGCAACGATGAGAAAGGTTCCTGACATGCCAATGATATTAAATAATAAATCAATCATAAGAAACTCCAAGCTATAGAGGGTGATCCAAAATGCTGGCCCTATCCGTGGGTTGGATCGTTTTCGTTCCATGAAACAGCTTGTCGCTTTACCGATAGTAAGACTATAAGCTTTACTAGGATAATTTCGCCGTTATTGTAGGCAGTTTTTTGCATAAGGTAAAGCAACAAACGCTGACCAAGTGACAGAAATAGCAAGGTAGACATTTTCTTAAGCGCCGCAATATTGTCATTTTTACTCAGTTTGAGTAGATTATAAAAATTGAACACCACATAATTTTTTGCATGCTTGTGCTTTACTTTAAAATACCTAGCCTAATCTCCTAGTTTGACCATCAGCTTGTCGCTATTAATCGTCGTCATCTATTTTCATTGCTTCAATGTTAATAATAGTTGAACGATTTAGTGTTATCTTAAAGCGTTGTATTTGTTGAAGTTCTTGTTTGTCTGTTTGCATTAATACGACATTAATTTGGTAACGGCGTTCAACCGCTTGCTTGGTTATTTTACTGCCATCAAGTGAATATAAACGGCCTTCTCCTTTTTTCAGGAAGCGAATAAAGGGGGTTAAATTAAAATAGATACGTTGCTGAATTTCATCATAGCCAGGCAAAAAACTTTTAGCATTAACTTTAGTGTCACTGCGAAAATGTAGCAATTGTGCCGCTTGTTTGTTTTGATGACGCCGAGTTTGAAATAACTTATCAACTTGCTGAGGTAGATCTTTATTGCGAATATATTCTAGCCAAATGGTTTGACTAGCGATACGGGTTTTATTAACATTATTTGTGTAAATATTTCTCCATTTAGGTAAGCCTTTTTGAATGCTACGCCAAATAACACGGGTTATATCGTCTTTAAATATCTCCCTTAAACCATAAACAACGCCTAACATGCCTACTAAGGCAATCGTGACTTCAGTGAAGTTTGCCCGCGCATTTAGCACTAACAACATCACAAACGCCATAATAATCGCTGTAACTGTGCCACGTACAATGCGCTTTAAATTGCGATTGAGGCTTTTCATTTCTTTTTGCAGTACTACGCCGTATTCGATTAATCGTTGCAGTAAACGCATTTTATTGGTGATGCGGTTAGGGTCAGCTAAGGTAACTTCTGAATTATATTTATGGGTTGTACGGTATTCATTTTCACTGCGGCATAGTGCAAACAAGAAGTTTCTTTCAGTGGAAAATTCACTACTTTTTGGTCCTCGAGATAGCAACTTTAAAAATGACTGCTCTACTTGCCAACTAAGGTAGTTGTCAGCATTTTGAAAAAATGGACTGAGCTTTTTATCTGATGGCGTATATCGTCTTAATTTTTTCAGTAAACCAGAAATCAACTCTGCTAGTACAATGGCTTGTGGGTAAAAATCTTTACTTTCTTTAAGCTTAATCGTTTGTTTTATATCAGTGTCGAGAGCAATTAAAATTTGATAAGAAAATAAATTAAGGTTAAGTCGATAGTCACTTAGCTCACCTTTTTTTTGGCTAATAAAGCGGCTTCTTACTAACGGCAAGTGCAGTTGGTCTGAGTAATAAGCACTATGATTTTCTATACTGCTATGAAAGTAATGCTCCTCGTCTAGGGTTTTAGGGCCGATACCCATTTCAACCGGTAATGAAAAGTATAAATCGAGTCTTTGGTGGTCAGTAGGCAACAACTGGTAACTGACCTTGATGGAAAGGTTTTCGTCTTGGGTGAGTTTAGCGTTATTCACTTCTATCCTCTACTTCTTGTCGGTTTTATTGCCAAGCCTGAATCAAATCACTATCTATGACTTTGATGAGTAATCTCATCATAAAGTGAGTTAATTGCTGATCGTTTCTACTATAGGTTATTTTAAGGACAATTTTTTAGCTTTAAGATGAATACTATATTGGTAATTTCGCCAAATGTAATGAAAAAATCAGCGATTAATTAGTGCTTAATATATATTAAACTTGCATTAACTTAGCTATAGCTTGAAAATTTTGAGTTTATACTGCCCACTAGTAATATATGGCATTGGTTACTTTTTTGATACTCTTTTGATGGTCTTTTAACAGTCATTGCCCGATCACTTAGTACACTTTAAATAGTAAACTTTAGATAGTACAAATTAAAAGTTGATATTTACTGTTTGGTAGCCAAAATAAATTATTTTTCTGGGGCGTTTTTAGAGAAATAGGCCTGAAGTGGAGTTACTTTGAGTTATGCCCTTAGATAACGCTTTCAAATGAAAGTACAAATTTTATACTTTTATGGCAGTATAAGCTAAGCTGTTGTTCAAACATTGGATTTTTGTGAAAAAGGGAATTTATAACATGACCTTAACTAGAAGGATTACTCTACTTAACCTCACTATTATTATTACCTTACTTTTAGCGGCTTTTTTAGTGACAAAAGTATATGCCAAAACACCGACAGAAAATCATGCTGAATTGAAAAAATTTCAGCATTTAACGAGTGATAACAATCGTCTTTTTGTTGAGCATTTGTTAAGCCAAGTTGACGCGCAAACATACTTTAGCTTGCCAGCACCCACTTATGCTCATATCGCTAAGTTAAAAACCAATTAATAATGATGGCAGCTTCCCTGACTTGAAAGCTATTTCATTAAAATCTCTGCTTACAACAAGACCAAAAACTTAATCAAAGTGCTATTATATAAAGTGTATTCATCGAAGATAAAGTTTAAAGGTAATGTTAATAAATAATGCGTAAATCAGATAAGAAAATAGACAATCAAATCATAAAGTCGTTAACCGAAGTATGCCAATCAGCGCTAGAAGAAATTGACGGCTTTGAATGGTTAACCCATACGGTTAATTTCGATAACTTTCCCGACAGTCTAAAAGTTGTTTGTGTTTTTGATAGCAATAAAAAATTAGCGAGCTATCTCAAGTCATCTGATAGTAAGCACTTAGCGTTATTAATAGCCGATAGCTTGGCAGATATTGGCATAAAGCTAAACAGTGTTAAAAACCAAATAGAATTAGACAGCGAAGAAAATTGCACCCTGTATCACGCTGGAAATTGGCATAAAAGATTGTCTTAACTTGCTAGGCTATTAAATAATGACCATGCGATGGCGCACATGATTAGTCCAACAAGCATATCAATAACTCTTCTCACCTTAGCTTGGTTAAGCCAAGGTGACATTTTTGCTGCCGCTCCAGCTAAGCTATAAAACCACAGCATAGATGCCAACATAGTGCCGAGTGCAAAGGCGATTTTTTCATTACCTTGAAATTGTCCGCCAACACTGCCCAATACCACTACTGTATCAAGATAAACATGCGGGTTTAACAGGGTTACCGCTAACGTTGAAACAATCACCAAACCAGGCTTCTTGTGTGCTTTATCGGTTGAACTTTGCTCACTGGTGCTGCTATTAAGCCATGCTTGGCGAAATGACAAGCTAGCATAAGCCAGTAAAAAAATAATACCTGCCCAAGAAATTACGGTTACCAAGGTTGGCGATGTCGCAATAAGCTGTGCGCCACCAAACACCCCTAATGCAATAAGGACAACATCACAAACCATGCAAATTGAAGCGGCTAAAAAGTGATGATTTTTTTTAATACCGTGATTGAGGATATGAGAGTTTTGCGCGCCAATAGGTATAATCATGCTAGCCCCTAAAAAAAGGCCTTGTAGTAGGGGGGAAAACATTTTTGCTCCTAAAAATTTCATGCTGTGCTAAGTTATTGTGGCTAATTTAACGAAAAACAAATCATAAGTATAATTAATGATTTTAATCTTTGATTAGTTTTGCTAATGTATTTTTTGCTAACATGAGTAAGATATGTTGCTAACATCAGGGGGTAAATGGTCTTGCTAGATTATAAGTTATTACATGCATTGAGCGTGGTATTAAATGAGCAAAGCTTTGACAAAGCGGCATCGGTATTAGCTATCACACAATCTGCCGTGTCTCAGCGTATTAAAAGCTTAGAGCAAATTATAGGCCAACCGGTATTAATTCGGGCACAACCGATAGTGGCAACGGCTATTGGCAAAAAATTACTTGGCCATTATCAACAGGTAAAATTACTTGAACAAGACATTATTCCTGATATTTCAGGTAATAAAAAACATGAAACTATTACTGCCAATATCGCTAGCAATGCCGATAGTTTAGCCACTTGGTTAATTGCAGCAATTGGTGACGTTAGTCATCAATATAACCTAGCGGTAAATTTTCGATTGGCTGATGAAAACAGAACCATTAACTATTTGAAAGATGGTGAGGTTTTTGGTGCGATTAGTACATATGATCAGGCTTTACCTGGCTGTACATTAGAAAAACTCGGTGATATGCACTATTTGTTAGTTGCTGCGCCAAGCTTCATTGCAAGCTATTTTCCTGAGGGTATTAATAAACAAACCTTGGCACGAACACCCGCGGTTGCTTATGATCAAAAAGACGATATGCATATTAAATATATCGAACAAACCTTTGGCTTAAAAGGCGGTTCATACCCGTGTCATACCGTGCGCTCTTCAGAAGCCTTTGTTAATTTTGCCAAACAAGGTTTAGCCTATTGTTTGATCCCTAAATTGCAAATACAAGCAGAACTTGCATCAGGAGAGCTGATCAATTTAATGCCAGAAAACCCGATAATTAGAACACTTTACTGGCATCATTGGGTATTATTGAAAGGGGTATTTAAGCAGCTTTCAAGCGCAATAATTAGCCGTGCACAATACGCGCTAAATAATCAATAATTTGCTAATATTCAGTGTTATCTGAAATGGCCAGTAAAATAGCCAGTAAATGAGTCAATAAAATAGTCAGGAGTTAAATGTGAGCAATTTAGTCGTTAGAACAGCAACAGCAGACGATACCAGTATATTATTTAAATTTATTATCGATCTCGCTATTTATGAAAAAGCGGAACACGAAGTATTAGCAACCGAGCAAACAATAAAAGCCAGCATTTTTGCTGAAAATAGTCATGTTTTTGCCTTAATTTGCGAGCTAGATGGGGTTGCCGTTGGCTCAGCCATTTACTTTTTTAATTATTCAACTTGGTTAGCAAAATCAGGTCTTTATTTAGAAGACCTGTACGTTATGCCAGAATATCGTGGTAAAGGCGCAGGTGTTAAGCTGTTAAAAGCTATGGCAAAAATTGCTGTGGAAAAAGACTGCGCACGGTTTGAATGGAGTTGCTTAGATTGGAATACACCGTCAAGAGAATTTTATCACTCACTCGGTGCTGTCGCGCAAGAAGAGTGGGTTGGCTATCGCATGACAGGTAAAACACTTAGTAATTTTGCAGCTGATCTGACTGAATAATACTAACACCCACTGGAGGGTTTTCTGCATAAACTAGCATAGCGTTTGCTACCTTCTTTGCTTGAATTACTTGGTATTTTTTTGGGATAATAAAAGCTAGCGCGTTCATCACTATTGTACCTAATTGCTCGCCAAGTCGAAATTCATCACGCTGCCCAGATAACATTGACGGGCGAAATAGACCCAGATGTTGGTAATCTAAGTTACTTAAGTCTTTTTCTATTTTGCCTTTTATCTGGTTATAAAATATAGCAGATGCTTCATTTGCTGACATTGCCGTGACTATGGCAAATAAAGTGGCATGTTGACCATAAAAGTATTTGGCGATAAGCAGCGGATAATGATGGTCAATTTCAGAAAAAGCAGTTTTAGAACCGGCTTTTTTTATGGTACTGCCCAGAGTGCAAAATATATGATCAATCGTTTTTATCTTGTGGTTAGCGCCTATATCCTGAGGTTTATTATCCAAAAAGGTACTTGAGGTCAATTCTGCTGCTAGATGTTCAAAATTAATTTGCCATTGTTCAAGTTTAGTATCTTCTATTAAGAGTGGTTTACGTACTAAGGCGATAACTTTGCTATAGGTTTTGCTGGCTAATAGTTGCTGTAACAAATGTTGTCCCACTAAACCACTGGCGCCAACAATTAGCGCCACTTTGGCTTGCTCTGGTTTATGTCCATTGGTACAAGTTGTCATTTTTTTTAACCCTAAGACAGTGGAGAATAATATACCCTAATAATAAAGTCTCATATTAAGTGCTTAACTAGCTACTTAAATCTTAAAAAAGACTAACATTATTGCCTAGCATTCATGCGAACATAAAATCGTTTTGGCCATGTTCAGACACTTATCTAAACCAGTAAATATCTCCTTATCCTTTGAAAATATAAACGTAATCATTTAATTTTAGATTGAGTTGTTGTAGGCAAATCAAAACGTTAAGTGATAAATGCTATGCCAGTATTACCTTATGTATATTAAGTAACTTAGCTGGTTAATAGGTAACGAATGAAGGTTTAAATGGATGTGGGTTTACTCATAAGTCAAAGTTTAATGTATTGTTTTATATAGATAAATTTATTTTATCCAAGCAGTTGTTTAGCGACTCAATTGGTCACAGCCTGGCCCGATTATTTTGTGCAAAACTCTTTTTTTAAAGCGCTTTATTTTTTAAAGAAACCATCTTAATTTGCTGATACAATCTGAAGAGTTTACATTTTAAATTAAGTACCCCCTAATGATTAAGCCTGCAGTGCCCAGAAATGAAGTTGAACGTTTGTATGCGCTTAGAACCTTAAAAATACTTGACTCATCACACGAAGAGCGCTTTGATCGAATTACTCGTATGGCTAAACGCATGTTTAACGTATCAATCTCGCTGGTCAGTATAATTGACGAAGACCGTCAATGGTTTAAATCCACGCAGGGACTCGAGCTTTTGGAAACGCCTCGCGACATTTCATTCTGTGCACATGCTATTAATCAAGATAACTTATTCATAGTGCCTGACGCTTCCAAAGATAAACGCTTTTTCGATAATCCTCTTGTTACTAGCGGTCCGAAAATTCGCTTTTATGCCGGCTGCCCTTTAAAAATTAGACAAGGTATTAATATAGGTACTTTGTGTCTTATCGATACAGAACCTAAACATCTTAACGAAGAAGACCAAGAGTTACTTGAAGATCTAGGGGCTATAATTGAGCAAGAAATCAAATCTATTGAACTCGCTACCTTAGATGAGTTAACCATGATTTCTAACCGACGTGGTTTTTTGACTCTGGCCGATCATAGTTTAAAAGTATGTCGACGTAATCAAATGTCAATGTCGTTTATATTCTTTGATCTAAACCAATTTAAGATCATTAATGATGAACATGGCCATCACGAAGGCGATTTTGTCTTAGCCACTTTTGCCAAAATAATGCTTAATTCATTTCGAGACTGTGATTTGATCGCTCGACTCGGTGGAGATGAATTTGTGGCTATGCTGAGCGACTCTGACTATTACTCAGGGAAAGCAAATATAGCACTAGAGCGATTTGCTGGCGCTATTGATCAAGCAAATAAAACCTTAAATAAACCCTATAAAATTGAGTACAGTGCCGGTGTTAGTTATTTTAAGCATGACACGGACAAATCAATAGAAGCAATGCTCAAAGAAGCTGATGCAGCTATGTATAAGCAAAAAAAAATTAATGCTCTATAGCTCGACGTTATAACTGTTTCACTAAATTAGTAAGTTAAATATCAGGCCATGTAGTCGTTGATAAATGTCTGCCAAACGACTAAGTTTTAGCGATGAAAAGCAGTACAGAACAGTTGAGGATATTTTCTTAGTAAAATTTACTGGCAAGTTTTAGTGTTTTCACGCAGTTACAACTAGTGATTAACGATAGGTACTTTTTTCAAAATTTTAGCTTATACCAATTTCATTAATTAGATGGTCTATTTTATACGCAGGAAAAATGGCCAAATATAAGGCATTTATTTTAATCACTAGTTGTTCTAATTATTAAATAAATAACGCAGTAGTGGGTTATTTTAACCAGTAAAAATGAGCAGATAATGAGTGAGATTGGTATTATTGCCGTTGATAAATCACACTAGCTTAAAGCGGGATTAATCTACTATTCTTGCGGTAGTTCTATTAGCTATCAAGGTCATAAATACAGGCACTTAGCCATTTAGCAACAGACTATTCATAACTCTTTTAACTCAAGTCGTGTTTAACACTTATCAACAAAACTTATCAATATAAGTTACTTTAATAAAAGCTATTTATTAAAAGCTATTTATTAAAGTAACTGTCTATAAAATATCAACATTTAAAGTCATAAACTTTATTATTCGCTAGCGTTAATGACTTTAAATAGGGCTAAATTTTTTGCTCAACCAATAGCTTATGCATAGATAGTGTTAGCCCAGCGCGTTAGGCCAGCCGTTACGCTGCCAAAATGGTCACCAACAACAATAGGGGTATGTTGAAATTGCGATTGTAAAAACTTATTTAACATCGGTGATTTAGCACTACCGCCAGTGACAAACACCACATCAGGCTGACAGTTAGCTTGGGCAATTGCATCTTTCATTAGCGCGGCTATCGCACTGAGTTGTCGATGACATGCCTCAGTAAAACCGTCCCTATCAAGCTTAACAGTGAGCCCTTCATAGATATCAGATAAATCTATTTGCTGCTCGGTTTGCTCGGTTAAGCCAATTTTGCTTTGCTCTGCGGCATTAACTACACGGTAGCTCAACTTTTGTTGTTGAACAGTTAACAAACGAGTTAATAACTCAGGATGTTCTGCATCGCGGATCAGTTGCTGCAAAAACCGTCCATTTTCGGCACTGTAAAATTGTGTTTGATGACTAATATTGTTAATCGCCATAGCCTGAAAGTAACTGTTACTTGGCATTGTTTTACCAGATTTTAATAAACTATCTAAACCAAAACTCGGCATGATACCTTTAAGGGCAAAGGCAATATCAAAATCATTACCACCAACTCGTTCACCACTGTGGCTTAATAAATCATTGCTTCTATCAGTTAACGCAGCATGCTCTGGTCCCATTAAAAGCATGGAACAATCGGTAGTACCACCGCCAATATCAACCACTAATACTTTAGTTTCTGTAGTCAGACTAGCTTCATATTCAAAGCCGGCTGCAACAGGTTCAAATTGAAATTCAACATCTTTAAAGCCAACCCGTTTTGCTGCATTGGTTAATATTTGTATGGCTTGTCGATTACTTTCTTCGCCTTTCATACCTTGAAAGTTAATAGGGCGACCAATAACAGTTTGATCAACACTTCTGCCAAGACTTTCTTCGGTGAGCGTTTTTATATTGCTCATCATAGCGGCAACAATATCTTCAAATAAGTCAACTTGCTGTGGCATTAAACCACTGGCACCAAGAAACGATTTTGGTGATTTTATGTAGTAGCCTTCGTCCGGCTCTTGTAAATAGTTATTTAATGCGGCTTGGCCAAACGATAATTCGGTTGGATAGCCATCTAAGGTCAGCTCTCGTAGTGAGTTTTTTCCTTTGTTTAGCTGTGCTTGACGTTGCTGTTGAAAGCTTTTTTGTTCTGCCAAAGCCAAGTTGTCGTGCAGCCAGTTGACAATAATGTCACGACTGGGCGCATACAAAGTTGAGGAGATATAGCGACCATGATCACCTAAAGATAATAGTTCTGGCGTGTTGTTTTTCATTACGCCGACAGCACAGTTCGATGTACCGTAATCAAATCCGATCATGTTGATATCCAAATATAAAATGGCCGCGAAGGATACTGGGATATGTAGCACTAGGCAAGGGCTTTTAGCTTATTAGGTAACATTTTTAATAAGCTAAAAGCCAATAAGTCATTATTAATTTATTTCAAAGGCGCACAAACGTAGTTTTAATCCTGTCAATCACGGCCATGTCGACGCTCACAGCTTAAACTTTTGCCTGTGTAAATTTTTTCGCGGTTGAATCGATTTATGAATCGATTCAAATTTAGGCGAAAAATAAAAGCTAAAGTGCAGAAGAAGTGAGCTAGCTCGGCTGATAAAGCTAAAACCATGATGAAAGCAGCGAGTGATAAATTAACCCATTACCTAGCTAATACAGGTTTAACGCTTAAATAGTTTAATGCTGAAGGTGGTAACGGCTTACAAGCCCAGGTGCTTTTATTATTGATAAAAACGGCATTAGTTGTACCCTGCAAGCAAAAGTGGATTTAAAGTCGTATGTGGCGTTTTGAGTGATTATTGCTGCACTCAATAAAGGAGAAAATAGTCGGGTTATTAAGGGTAAATTATCCGAGTAATTCAAACCAAAAGGCAGCTTCAAGCTGCCTTTTGGTGTTTAATTTACCTAAGAGCAAGCTCATTCACTTGGAGAACATTTCAACGGGTTATTTTTTACCCGTATAAAATAGCTGAGCGCACTAATAAAATGGCGATAAAAGACTAAACTATCTTAACCCGAAGCCATGGCCAAAATAGTTTTAATATCAAGTGTGTCTTGATATTGCACAAAACCTTTTGTGCACTTAACGCGTGCTAATACCGCCATTCTATCGGAGAGTTCATTCCCTTCTATATTGGCATGGCCTTTAACATGACTAATAATTAAATTACTTTTCAATGCTTGGTAGAGCGCAAAACATTGCTTAATTATTTCAAGGTTTTTAATTTCTTCACCTTTGCCACGAGTCCAGCCTTTAGCTTGCCAACCTTTTGCCCACTTAGTGATGCAATCAATTGAATATCTAGAGTCAGACAAGACTTGCACGGTTTTACCTTGTTTAATATGATCTTGTGCGTAGTTAAATGCGGCAAGTATGCCATTAAGTTCGGCGGTATTATTAGTGCCCATCGGCTCATATAAACCGTACCACAATTCAATGAGTTGTTGCTCTTGATACACTGCCATGCCCGTACCTGACTTCCCTGGATTGGGAGAGCAAGCACCGTCACAATAAATATTAATATCAGCACTTTGTTTAACAGGCGCTAAGCTATTACTTACGGCGCTACGATCCGCTTTAACGTAGGCAGCAGAAGCGGCAGGTTTAGTACCGGCACTTTTACTCATCGAGCGCTTAGTTAATGCTTTAGTGTAGGTAGATTGAAACGCCGCCTCGGCTTCAGCTTTTGATGCAAAACCCATATATTGCGCATCGGCACGTCCTTGGGTGTGGCTTTTAACATCATTCCACTGTTCAAATACCCCAGTTTTTGCCCCTTTCCACACCACATAATATTTTTTACTCATCAATTGTTAACCCTATTTTATTCGCCATAATTTTTTATGCTCTGTACGCCATTTGTTAAGACTACTTTACTTTTTTATTGTTTTTAATTGACCAAACAATTAATAGGACACCGGCAATAAAAAACGGAATACTTAACATTTGCCCTGCAGTTAAGGCAATATCAGCCGCATAGGCCGCTTGTTTTTCTTTTAATATTTCAATAAGAAAGCGAGCAGTAAAAATTAAAACTAAGAAAACGCCTAAAATAGCACCGGGTGGTGTTTGGGCTTTTTTCTGTTTATAAAAAATCATCAAAACAAAAAATATCGTTAAATAAGACAAGGCTTCATAAAGTTGAGAAGGGTGGCGAGCAAGGTTATCAATACGGGCAAAAACTACCGCCCAAGGAACATTACTAGGTGTGCCTAATATTTCAGAGTTAACAAAGTTTGCGCTGCGAACAAAAAAACCAAACAGCGCGGTACATATCGCGAGTCTGTCGAGTAACCAGAGAAAGTTCATCTGGTTTTTTTTGCTATAAATCCCCGCCGCAATAATAGCCCCTAAACCGCCGCCATGACTGGCCAAACCACCTTCCCAAATGGCGATTATTTTCAGTGGGTTAGCAAAGTAATAGCTTGGGTCATAAAAGAAACAATGTCCTAAACGGGCACCGACGATAACACCAACAACGATATAGACCAGTAAGTTATCTAGCGCGACTAAATCTTGTTTCTCGGTTTGAAAAATCCACTTCATGACTTGTAAGCCAGATAAAATAGCGGTGGCGAATAACACGCCATACCAATGTATAGTCAATGGCCCAATGGAGAAAAATACGGGATCAAAATCCCAAACTAAATGTTGCAAAGCGTAGCCCTTAATGTTGCTTATGTTACTTATGTTGAATGAGTTTAATGAGTTAAATGTGACTTTAAGTTAAGTCTTCACTTAAACAGCGATATTCTAGCAAGCTAGTGGTTGCTGTGCTGAATTAATTTCGCTGAAAGCGTTAATCACGTCTATGGGTTGTTCAACCTGGATTAAAACTTGTTCAAACGACTCAACAAAAGCCCCCATCATGCCCCAGTATTTTATTGGCTGGTTAAAGGTTATTTTTATATTGTGCTGTTTACTACGGCCAATTTTTAAAAGTTCATTGCTTTTGTTTTTACCTTTACTTTTAACTTTTGTGTGGTTAATTTCATCTTCACCGGCTTGGTTTATCGACACGGTATTAATATCAGCAAAGGGTATAATCATAAAGTTGAAGATAGAGTTGTTAATGATCAGTTTTTTATCTTGAACATAAAACGAATAATAGCGCGATAAGCGATAATTTGCTGTCATTAGAATAAAGCCATATAAAATAAAGCTAGCCGCCATTATTGCAGCAGTTTGGCTCCAATCGACCAATAATTGGTAGCTAACGCTTGCTATGACAATCAATGAAGAGATAATAACTAAAAAGTGACTAGCTTTTCCTGACAATAAAGTAATTTTACCTAATGACTTTACGTGCCGCTTAGATAGGCGAGGAATAGCGTAATACCAACTTGCAGGCTCAGTGGCAAGTGTTAATGCCAAGCCTTTTTTTTTGTCATCATCATATTTATCCAGTACGCCAATACGAGGATCGCCTGATAAATTTCGAGCTTGGTATAGTCCTTTGACAATCATAAACATTAAATAAAACTCAATGACCAGCAAAACGCCCATAATGGGATAACGTAGCCAGAGAATAAAATCAAAATATTGGGCAATATCTTCAGGATAACTATAGCGTGCAACAGCACAAGAAAGGCTGAAAATAATGACTATTTTCCACGCTTTTTGTTTGCCAGCTTTTATGATCATAAACCAGTAAAATATTGGCAGCACAGCAAAGTATATTACGCTCGCGACAATTACCGGATAGAGTCCTAATCTGGTGTTTGTAGTTTCAGGTATAAAAGTAAAACCCAAGTAGTAGCTGGTTATGACAATAAATAAGTATATTAAGCGGTATGTTACAGATGTTCTCACAATAAATCCTTTTGTAGTGATGGTTATAATAATGGTTTTTTTTCGTTTTACATTGGTTTACGTTTAGTTAAGCCAACGCTACACTTTTACAGCATTTAAGCACATTAATATCGAATGCGTAGTTTTGATATCCTATTGGAACGGCTCGATAAATACTATACTTAGATTGAATTTCGTTAACCATAAAGTTAACACTCGCTACAGCTAGATTTGTAGATTATCCATTGATAAAGGCGAAAGGTAATGTAACAATTTTGCTAGATTAAAGTTTATATGTAAGCTTATTTTCAGGAATGACAACTCAACAATATAACCCTGTCAATCAGTGAAAAGAATATGCCGTTGTGTGTATCTCAATGCAAAATAGCGACACTAAGTTCTAGTATCAAGCAGTGAGTAGTGAGCAAAATTTGGCGAGCTAAGTCGCAATAAAATCGCTTTTTGCATGGCAATAAGTTGTTTTATTTTAATCGTGAAGAAAAAGATGATTATATTCATCGCCATCCTATATATGTAGAATAACGATATGATATTTTAAAGGCTTTAATTAAACATTCGGTTATTCAATGGCCAACACAGGTGGCTGAACAATGGCCAACACATGAAGAATTTTAAGTATATTTAATCAATAATAATGAAGAGTAAAGACATGAAAAAAGTCTCAATGGGTAACTCGAGCATCGAATCTTCTCGTTTTATATATGGCTGCATGCGTATTGCCGGTGACAATAGTGCCAGTGATCGTATTAAAGGAAAAACAGCGATAATGGCTGCGCTAGAGGCGGGTTATAATCACTTTGATCATGCGGATATTTACGGTGGTGGTGAAAGCGAAAGTATTTTTGGTGAACTGTTAGCTGAAAAACCACATTTACGTGAGCAAATTATTCTCACCTCTAAAGCCGGTATTCGACCGCGCAATAATGAGCACGACACTTATGCCCCCACGCGTTATGACTTTAGCCAGCAATACTTGTTGGCCAGTGTTGAAGGTTCACTTAAACGTTTAAATACCGATCACTTAGATATGTTTTTATTGCATCGCCCAGATTATTTATTTGATGTGCATGAAGTCGCTGAAACTTTTGCGTTATTAAAAGCCAGTGGCAAAGTTAAGCATTTTGGTGTCAGTAACTTTAAACCGTCGCAAGTTGAATTATTAAAGTCTGCGTTAGCTATGCCCTTGTTGGTGAATCAAGTTGAAATTAATATTCACAATATTGACACCTTACTGGATGGAACCTTAGATCAATGTCAGCAGCATGATATTACACCGATTGCTTGGTGTCCTTTAGGGGGTGTTGCTTACTCTGCTTGGGGAAATACTTTTTCAGGTGAAGATGAACAAAGAATTGAAAACGAATTAAGCCACCAAAGTGAAAAATATGCTTGCGCGCCTTGGCAAGTTATTCTGGCTTGGTTATTAAAACATCCAGCCAATATTTGCCCCATCATAGGGTCAACCACACCAGAGCGCATTGTTGCCGCTAAACAAGCTTTAACACTAGATTACTCGCGTGAAAATTGGTATCGCTTATTAGAAGCTAGAAACGGCCAAGCTGTGCCATAACTATATTGAATCAAAACTATATCGCACTAAAAGTATATTGAATCAACAATATATCGCATAAAAAAAGCCACTGAAAATGTCAGTGGCTTTTTTGTCATTTTAAGACCGGGCAGTAGCGAGTGATTTAGTTACAAACCATTATGATATTGAATATTGGTTGACTCAGGCACTAAATTATTCAGCTGTTGTTTTGCTGATGAATGGCTATCTATCGGATTTTTAGACTCGTCAGTAGGCTTTTTATCAGCTAATAACTCTTCAAACTGGCTGATCAACAACGCCTTATCAGGCGCTTGGCGATCACCGGTACCTATGTTGGTTAAATCAATCATAAAACCGTCGAATAAATCAGATAAGTCTTCAATAATTTCCATATTTAAAAACTGATCTTGGTTGTAAATACTCGGGTAACCGGCTTTTTGTTTATCAATCGCGAACGAGACACCTTTGAGATTAGTGATGGTTGTTGATTTATCACAAGAGAGCATACAGCCATTGTCGATACGTGGTTTTTCACAGCCAACACTTTGTTGGAAGAAACACTGTCGGCTAGTCATCAACAAAATAGGGTGGTAAATACTATAAAATAATTTAAAGTTTTCTGGGCGAGCAATATGTTTCATTTGCATGGCGTTAATTTCGTTAGAAATAAAGGCACCGCTACAGTCAAAGTCTTCTTTCATCGCTAATAGCGCGTAGGAATTAGTGGTATTTAAGAATGGGCCTGCTATCCATTTTATGCCTAAAGCATTGGCTTTATAAGCAATGCCAGTATTGTTAGTGACAATTAATGGCGGTTTTACTTGCTCTAAAATAGTTACGGCAGCGTCATAATCTTTACCAATTAGCACAGCCGGAAACCACGGAATTAAACGTGGATTGTCCTGTAAAAAACCAACATATTTTGTACAGTCACGTTTATAAGCATCAGGCAATTTAAAATAAATATCGGCATGGGTAATATGCGCTAACTCAGCATCTGCTTCGTCACAGATCAAAATAGACAATTCATTTTTTGCTTGGCTTTGAACTTCGCTTCTAACTTCGCTGCTTAGTTGAGAGGCTGCTTTTGGATGATTAACTAATGGCGGCAAGGTCACTTCTGGAATGATATCAACAGCATTATTTAACAAACTGGCGATTTGATTTTTCAGCGCAGTTAGCTCTTTAAACGGAATGCTTAAACCGGTATTTAAATTGTCACAGTTTAGCTCGGTCAGTAAAAACTCGGCGTTGTTAAAGCTTTTAAAGCGCTTGTCTATCGTGGCCTTATCAATACTGGCGTTTTCACTGGCGCGTAATAAGCTAGTGGATTGCACAGTGAAGCTATTTTGTTCAACAGAGAAGCCGGTAGTGGTTACGCTAACCTCTAAATGTTGTGCTGCTTGACCAGAAAAACGTAATGTTAGTGGTACTTTTTCAATACTTAAATGCTTTATTTTTTCAACTACTTCGGCTTCAATTTCATTTTTGTCAGTTTGTAGGTTTTGCTCAACCTCATGAATTTGAACCACTGAAATTTGTTGCGACTTATCTTGCGAATGGCTTTGGCTTTCAGTGGCGTTATGTTTATTTATGGCATGAACTTTTGAATTATCACGCGGATTATCAATAAACATTGATTGATTTAAATCGCCTCTTAAAAATGCATTGGAAAAGTCACGATTAAATACTTTGTAAAGGCGTTCGCCATCTTCGGTTAATTCGCCGGTATTGAGGAAGCCATCAATTTGTTTACGAAAACTATCAACCACGGTATGTACATAGTTTGCGCCTTTAATACGTCCTTCAATTTTAAACGAATGCACACCAGCGTCGATTAAGGCAGGCAAATCAAAAAAGGCAGAGTTGTCTTTAATGTTTAATGGAAAATTATGACCTGTGGCTGTGGTTTCATATTCTTCTCGACAAGCTTGACTACAGCGGCCGCGGTTACCTGAATTGCCAACACTGGCAGACGTTGAATAACATAAACCTGAAAAGGCAACACAAAGCGAACCATGAACAAATACTTCGCTTAACAGGTCATATTCACGACAGACAGCGGTTATGGCGGTAATTTCACGTAAGTTTAATTCTCTTGATAAATTAACCCGCGAAGCACCTAGTTTTTTTAGGAACGGAATTTGTCCGATATTATGTGTGGTTAACTGGGTTGAAGCATGAATGTCTAAGGTCGGGAAATGCTTCTTGATGATATTAAACATGCCGATATCTTGTACGATAACGCCGTCTAACGTCGTGTTAACCAGTTTACTGAGTAATTTGGCAATAGACTTAAATTCACGTTCTAAAATAATCACATTTAAGGTTAAAAATATTTGGCATTGGTATTGGTGTGCCAAACGTATGATGCCAATCAGCTGTTCAAAGGATATATTAGCGGCGCGATTACGGGCATTTAGGGTATCTAAGCCGCAATATACCGCGTCGGCACCCGCTATAATGGCCGCTTTAATTGCGTCGACATCTCCACCGGGGGCTAATAATTCTATTTTATGATCCATTGGTACAACTTATTTTTTTCGCTAAATTTAAGAGCAGGGATTTTACCCGTATATTTCACCAATGAATACCGTTAAAGTTGCCGTTTATAAATAATGTTAATTCAATAGTTGCGTGTTATGGCATTACCTATCCTTTATTCATTAAGAAACTGTCCTTATGCAATGCGAGCACGTATTGCTATTTTTAAGTCGCATCAACCGGTTGCGCTGCGTGATCTGGTATTAACGGATAAACCTGCCGCGATGATTTTAGCTTCCCCCAAGGCTACCGTGCCTATTTTAGTCTTGGATGAAAACAGCCCGTTTAAGGAGGATAATGCGCGAGGGAATAAAGCATTAAGCGAAGCAAGTACAAATCGAGCAGAAGATAACCGTGTCGTTATCGATGAAAGCCTAGATATTATGCTATGGGCGCTTAAAAAATCTGATCCCAACAACTTACTTCATACTGATAACAGGGTTAATTTACCTATAAAGCCAGACGAAAAAGTAAATACCTTCCCAAACAAGACCAACAAGACCAACAAGACCAACGAAAAGTTAAATGAAATGTTGGCACTCATTACCGAGTTTGATGTTGAATTTAAATTGCGTTTAGAAGCTTATAAATGCGCAAAGCGTTACCATGAAACTAACCTGAATGAATGCCGAGCCGCATGCGAGCATTATATCCAATTATTGGAGTCACGCTTAATACAGCATGACTATTTATTCTCTGCTCAAGAGAGTTTAGCTGACATTGCTCTGTTGCCGTTTATTCGTCAATTTGCCCGCATAGAACGCCAGTGGTATTTGCAATCACCGTATCCTAAACTGAAAAATTGGCTGAATCGTTACCTACAAAGCCCGATGTTTACCCGAGTAATGGCAAAGCATCCACTGTGGCTTGAGTGTGGTGAAGAGGTTATTTTTGTTGGTAAATAAAGTAGCCGGTAAGCGAGGGCAGGGAATTATCATGGGTTTAATTTTTTCGCTATTGTAGGCCTTATATTAGCTGTCTTATACTAGCGATAAAACAGCTAAAATCACTATAGCCTGACATCAAAAATAAGCGGTATGTAGCTTAGTGATCATGATCAAGGCACTGTCAGCACTTATAATAAATAGCTAGAAATTATTTTTGATATTTCTAGCATTGAGGATTGCCCTGAAAACTCAAATTTCACTTTACCTAGGGCAGAAAAATATATTTCTAGTTCAGAATCAAGATCGAAGGTACCTGATGTTTCAATAGAGTAGGCAACAATATTTTTGTAAGGTAAAGAGGTGAAATCTTTTTTACTGCCAGTAATACCCTGAACATTAACCGCGATTATTCTCTTATTGGTAAAGACTACACCGTCACGCATGGTTTTATATGAGTCAACTATTTGTTCATCATCTAATAGTAGGCTGCTTACTTTTTCAGCATAATCAGTGTCTTGCTTAAGCTTGAAAAAACCTTTGTTATTAAAATCAATCATCGAAAAATCCTTGTATTGTTAATAGTTAAGCTTTGATCCCTTGTCAGGGTTGCAGATATAAGTACTCTGTTGGGCTGTTCAGGTAAGTGTTATGTGTTTTTTTGGTCAACTCAGTGCATAAAAGTATGTTGAGTCGATAACCACACTGATCAGTCATGATTTAATCATTACTTAGTTGTTGTGCTTTTTCAAGATGCAATTTAAGTTGCGATCCCTTTGGGCAAGTCTGAACTTTGAAACCGCACAAGTATAAGCCTATTAAGACGATGACGTTGATTCGGTTGCAGGAAAGTCTCTAGCGGCACCATGATCACACTTTATACAGTTTAGCTGCTGACCTAGCATGGCGTGTCTGGTTGCCTTATTGACTACCCATGGGCGGTTAATAAAAGGCGGTTGATGACGAACATGTTGGAAATGGCCACATTGTAGTCTGGCTACCCAATGATTTTCGTCATCAAGATGGTAGTCGATAATAGCTTGTAGCATATTGTTTTTTCCATTGACAATTTTATGGGATAGTTAGCCTGAGTGATGAGTAATCTGTCGTTGCTTATTGCTTATCGGTAATAGGTAATTAACAGCATAAAACCAGTAAGTTAATTTACAAGCCAAAAGTTATGATGAATAAGCAAAGTTACTTGGCGTTAGTTAAGGGGTTTTATTCATTTTTACTTGTCATTGTTACTTGCCATTGTTGCTCGCCATGTTTGTT
Organism: Colwellia sp. MB02u-9; assembly: GCF_014077085.1. NCBI lineage: Bacteria > Pseudomonadati > Pseudomonadota > Gammaproteobacteria > Alteromonadales > Colwelliaceae > Colwellia > Colwellia sp. MB02u-9. The sequence goes on along the minus strand of NZ_JACGVF010000091.1, from coordinate 4,613 downwards.
CATCAATGGCATCAGCTTCATGATCGAGTCGTTCAATAAAAGTAATACCATCAAGATGGTCTAACTCGTGCTGAAAAATACGCGCAAGAAAGTCAGTAAAGGTTAGTTGATGCGCTTGGCCTTGTTCATCGAGATATCGTACAGAGATACTTTGATGACGACTGACCAAAGCGCGTTTGCCTTTCACACTTAAACAGCCTTCCCAGCCTAACACTTGCTGAGTACTGGCGCTGAGTATTTCTGGGTTGATGATAACTGCAGGCGCTAATAACGGCGCATCAGGGTAGCGTTCACTGGGCGCAGAACACATGATAAATAAACGCACACTTTTGCCAACTTGCGGCGCGGCAATACCAACACCATTGGCTTGGGCAACGGTAGCTTTTAGATCTTCAATTAGCTGTTTTATGTCAGCCGTGTGAACATTGGTTATTGGTTTTGCGATAGCAGATAAAACCGGCTCACCACGTTGTAAAATAGTTAAAGTGCTCATGATGATACTTCTCTTTTTTGCTCTGCATTGAGCGCAGTGTCTGTGGCGGCAGAGGTTTTATTTATTTTTTCACGTTCTTTTTTAAAGTAAAACCAGCTAACAACGAATAAGATAACAATAAAAGGTAAACCGGTTAATACCAACACATGCCAACCTGCTTTAAACAATATCCAGCCAGCCATTAATGACGCAATAGCCTGAAAGCCAAAAATAATAAAATCATTAATCGCCTGAACTTTATGACGTTCGCTAGCTTGATAACTTTGTGGTAATAGCGAGGTGCCGGTAAGAAAAAGAAAATTCCAGCCAATGCCCAATAAAATTAATGCCCACCAATAATGCATCACTTGTTCACCGGACAAGGCAATAACTGTGACCACCGCATAAATGATTGTGCCTGCGAGCATTAAGTTTTTTAAGCCAATGCGTTTGACTAATAAGGCGGTAAATAACGATGGAATAAACATGGCGGCAATGTGACTTTGGATCACCCATTTTGTATCGTTTAAACTATGACCATGAAGTTTGTGCATGCTCAGGGGAGTTGCGGTCATTAGATAACTCATCAGAGCAAAGCCAATAGCGGCTGACAATATGGCGATAATGAAAATGGGTTGTTTGATTATTTCACTTAAGGGCCTAGCTTCTCCTTGGTTATCACTCGTTGTTACTTCAGGATTAGTAAAGTTCAACATCAGCAACATAGCCAGTAGAAATAGCCCAGACAAAAATAAGAAAGAACCGGCATAGCCGTGTGGTGAGCTTAACCAGTCTTTTGCAGTTACGGCTATTTCAGGCCCTAAAAAAGCAGAAAAAATGCCACTGAGCATTAAAATCGATAATACCGTTGGCACTTCATTGCGGTTGCTAACACTTTCAATCGCGGCAAAGCGTAATTGTTGGGTAAAAGCGGTGCTAATACCCAGTAAAAAACTGGCTAAAATGAGTAATTCAAAATGGGCGTTTAAGGCAGCAAACATGGCGACCAGTGTGCCGGAAAAACCTAGTGTGAAGCCAGTAAATGTCGCAAAACGTCGACCTTTATTTTTAGCTAATAACGCCGCTGGAATAGCGCCACTGGCCACGCCGAGTATCATCATAGTCACCGGTAGGGTAACTAGTGCAGGATCAGCCCCCATGCTAGTGGCAAGTATACCGCCAATAAAAACAATCACTGGCGATGCGGCCATCACTAGAGGTTGTACTAAAAAAAGTAACCAGACGTTTTTAGGTAGCGTAAACAGCCGTTGTAAGCCTAAAAAGCTTAAGAGCAATAACGCCAGCGTTATGAAAATATTGATTAGCATTAACTGCCCTTATAGATGACTGCCGAATTTGGCTAAATAGTCTGAGACTATCATACTGAAATTTTAAAGCTTTGGGGGAAATTAGCGATTTTGAAGATAATTAATTCTTTTTAATTATTTATTATCAATCCTTAAATCGAGTGATAAACTGCGTTTTGAAAATTATTCGTTTGCTTGATAAAGAGTCATAGGATTAATGGCAATAACTCTTTAGCCAAGCACTTTGCAAAAATTAATAATAGCAAACCGAGCCATTAATTAGTCGATTTGCTATAAGCCTAGAAAGAGTTGTAATGAAATTTAGCCCGTTAGTTCAAGAACTTATTGATTCATTAAAATGTTTACCTGGGGTTGGTGCAAAATCAGCACAACGCATGGCCTTTCATTTACTTGAGCGAAACCGTCATGGCGGTAACAAGCTTTCACAAACCTTGGCTCGGGCCATGGAAAATATTGGTCATTGCGAACAATGTCGTACATTTACTGAAGAAGCCTTGTGCGATATCTGCCTGAGTCCAAAGCGTAAAATAGCGGCGCAATTGTGTATTGTTGAAACGCCAGGTGATGTTATTGCTATTGAACAAACGGGTGAGTTTCAAGGGCTTTATTTTGTTTTAATGGGACATTTATCCCCCCTTGATGGTATTGGTCCAGACGATTTAGGTTTAGACGTGTTGGAAAAACAATTGGCGACAGGGCAATTTAGCGAAGTGATCTTGGCGACTAATCCGACTGTGGAAGGAGAAGCCACCGCGCATTTTATTGCTGAACTGACTCAAACCTACGATGTTAAAATTTCACGTATCGCTCACGGTGTGCCGGTCGGTGGTGAACTAGAATATGTTGACGGAAATACCTTGTCACATGCACTGTCAGGTCGTAAAAATTATAGCTTCTAGTCTTGATAAATCTAAGCCAGGGTTAGCATTTAGCGAGCACTTGATAAACATCAGTTTTAGGAGTTATTAGCTTGCAAATAATGTTTAGTTTGCGAAAAATGGTGGCTTTGCAGATAATGACTATTGTCTGCTTTATTCTACTCACTGGCTGCACAGCAAAAAATCAGTTAAGGCAGATAGAACAAGCTGATTCTGTTATAAAATATAAAGAAAGTTTAGCTAAACCCGCACGTTTTTCTAATTTATATCCCGGCAAAAAAAGTTACTTAATTACCTGTAAGGACAATTGTTATCAGTCCTCACCAGTCGTTGAATGTGAAACACCGGCTGAAAATTGTCGCTTTATTGGTGAACAATCGCCACCTAAGGTCAACACAGGTTTTAGTTTTCGCTGGCTTGGGCACGCCAGTTTTTATATCAAAAGTCCTGAAGGCAGTACCTTACTGCTAGACCCAGTGAGTGAACAATTTGATTGGCCAGTGAATTGGGCTTTTAAGTTAAGCGCTGGCTTTTTTCGTAATGAACCACAGTGGCCATCGCTCAGCGAAATTGGCGATGTTGACGCTGTATTGTACTCACATATTCACTATGATCATTTTAATAAAGCTGATATTGAAAAAATTGGCACCGATACGCAATATTTTGTGCCTTTAGGTTTTGCAGCGCATTTTCCTAATAAAGGCTATCGCATTAATGAAATGGCTTGGTTTTCAAAAACGACATTAGCCGAGCTGAAGATTAACTTTGTGCCTGCACATCATTTTAGTAGTCGAATTTTAATCCCTTATTTATACGAAGATAAAGATGTTACGCTTTGGGGCGGCTGGGTTATCGAGCACCAAGGTCAACGGATATTTTTTGCGGGTGATACCGGATATTCTGAGCATTTTAAAGATATTCAACAGCGTTATGGTGATATGGATGTTTGCTTGATGCCCATTGCTTCATATTTTCATCAAGAAAATAGTGCATGGTATCGCTATGTTCACACCACGCCCGAAGATGCTTTAGTAGCGGCGCAAGCGCTAAACTGTAAAGTCATGATCCCATGGGGTTATGGCAATAATAGCTGGAAAATGGGTGATCATAGTTCCCATTCGCCGTTATTACGTTTATTAAAAATGCATAAAGCAATGAACTCGCCAATACCTTTACACATTTTAAATGAAGGTGAAGAAGTTACCTTCTAGCAGAAGCTATGCTTAAATTTACTTAACACGCTTACTGGTTGAATAAAGGCTAGTTAAGCTCAGTGTTAATCATCACAATTTTAGTATGGCCAATGTTTTTAATATGATATATGGCGGCGGGCAGGTATAAAGTTTGTCGGTTAGTGGCTATCAGGTTTACTCGCTTGGTTGGGCTTTAATTCATCAAGTTAAATAAAATTTAACTTTCTTCAGCACAAATGCCGATAAACAAAAGCAACAGCCACTGCAGATATTTATTGGCCCATTACTTTGATCGCCCGCTAAACGTTTGACGGACTGAATTCCGACCTACAAAAGACCGACAAAACAATTATCCAAAACTATATTATCACCCGTAGGCCCTATGTAGGTTGGACTTTAGTCCATCAGGTTAAATGAAATTTAACTTTGTTGGTATCAAGTTGGTATTAAGATTGGGTAACAAAACAATACCTGCTGAAGATTTTTTATTAACCCATCGCTTTGATCGCCCGCTAAGCGTTTGACGGACTGAAGTCTGACCTACAAAAGAGCTATAAAAGACCGACAAAAGATCTATGAAACAATTGCCTAACGCTATATTACCACCCGTAGGCCCTATGTAGATACCATCTCTCTATACCGATTTCAAACACTCATTTAAATTGCTTGAGATCGGTATTCGCTTTGGTGCTTTAACACCCCAAAACAAATCTGTACTAACTTTCTCATTGCAGCGCCAAGC
>NZ_JACGVF010000090.1:0-132008 GCF_014077085.1 Colwellia sp. MB02u-9 | reverse complement strand
CTAGCGACAATAGCGACATGGCCCCACCTGATCCCATTCCGAACTCAGAAGTGAAACGTGTTAGCGCCGATGGTAGTGTGGGAGTTCCCATGTGAGAGTAGGACATTGCTAGGCTTCTATTTAGAATACCCAGCTTATGGCTGGGTTTTCGGCCCTGTGGAGGGGTTCCCGAGTGGCCAAAGGGATCAGACTGTAAATCTGACGGCTCAGCCTTCGGTGGTTCGAATCCACCTCCCTCCACCACCATTCTAAAACCCGTAACTAACGTTACGGGTTTTTTCGTTTCTATCTATCCATTAATCATCTTTTTTAGAGCCTTACCGCCGATAGTTCTTCTTTTTCTATGTGAATTTTTACAGAAAGGAAGGATGAGAAGTAAATAAGTAAGCAATCAAGGCATATAAAAGTACTATTTGTTTTAGTGTTTACCTCCTGTAGTCCTCTTGCTTCTCTCCCTGTGAGATATTTTTTATTATTACAGGTATAAAAGAATGAATGAGAAAGGAATAAGTGAATACTTAAGACATTAAAGAACAGCTTAACTTTACCTTACCCTTCTCCATTAGTATTAATTTAGTTGCTGTTTATGATAGAAGAATAAGCACTTTCATTGCACTAAAGCCGTCTATACTGTATTCTGCATCGCCGTTTGACATTGGATCAAACCAACAGCGAGAAGAGAATATTCTATGAGTTTTACCGATTTAGGTTTATCTGCACCCATTCAAAAAGCCATTGCGGAAAAAGGTTACGATACGCCATCACCTATTCAAGCTCAGGCTATTCCTGCCGTGCTTGATGGTAAAGACGTTATGGCTGCTGCGCAAACGGGTACAGGTAAAACAGCCGGTTTTACTTTACCTATTCTTGAGCTGTTATCTAAGGGCGATAACGTCCGCCCAAACCAGGCTAGAACGCTTATTATTACTCCAACTCGTGAGCTTGCGGCCCAAATTGCTGAAAACGTAGAAATGTATGGTAAATACTTACCATTGAAATCTACTGTAGTCTTTGGTGGTGTTAAAATTAACCCACAAATGCTGCGCTTGCGTCAAGGCGTTGATATTCTAGTCGCTACTCCTGGGCGTCTACTCGATTTGTATAATCAAAAAGCGGTGCGATTTAATCAATTAGAGATTTTGGTACTTGATGAAGCAGATAGAATGCTAGATATGGGTTTCTTACGTGATATTAAGAAAATTTTATCTTTGCTGCCAAAAACACGTCAAACACTACTATTCTCAGCAACATTTTCTCCTGATATTCGTGAACTAGCTAAAGGCATAGTTAATGATCCCGTTGAAATTTCCATTAGCCCCAAAAATACGACTGCTGAATCTGTTGAGCAATTAATTTATTCAGTTGATAAAAACAGAAAAGCCGCTTTACTGACCCATTTAATTCTAGAAAATGACTGGCAACAAGTTATCGTGTTTATGAAAACTAAACATGGCGCAAATAAATTAACTAAACAGTTAGATGCCGCAGGTATCAGAGCTGCTGCTATTCATGGCAACAAAAGTCAAGGTGCGAGAACTAAAGCTTTAGCACAATTTAAAGAGGGTAATATTAGCGTACTCGTTGCTACTGATATTGCTGCCCGTGGTATCGATATAGAACAGTTGCCACAAGTGGTTAACTTTGAATTGCCTAATGTACCAGAAGACTATGTGCATCGTATTGGACGTACCGGCCGAGCAGGTTCTACCGGTCATGCAGTATCTTTAGTCTGTGCTGATGAAATAGATTTACTTAATGATGTAGAACATGTCATACAAACGCATTTGCCAAGAGAAGTTGTTGCCGGTTTTGAACCCGTACATGCCTTACCAGAGTCACGTAATTTACGCGCTTTAAAAGCTCAAAAGCCAAGAAAATTTAAATCAGAAAGTGTTGAACATAAAGATGGTCAACGCTCGGGCGAAAATGCTCGTGGTCATAAACCGACTGGAAAAAACAGACGCCATATCGGCAATAGCTCTGCTAGTAACCCTTATGGGAATAGCGACGGTAATGGTGGCGGACGTCGCCGCATTAATCCTAATCCAAGTAAATAATGATAATAGCAAGGGCAAAATAATTTTTTGCCCTTGCGCTATATTTGCTTAACTTATTGCTGCGCTAGTAACTTATCAAGATTGTTAGCAAAAGCTTGTCGATCACTTTGGCTAATAGGTGGCGCTCCACCTGTTTCAATACCACTAGAGCGCAGCGTATCCATAAAGTCACGCATATTAAGACGTTGACGAATATTGGCCTCTGTGTAAAGCTCGCCTCTAGGGTTGAGTGCTAAGCAGCCTTTTTCGACGACTTCAGCCGCTAAAGGAATATCTGCTGTTATCACTAAGTCATTTGGCTCGGCTCGCTTAACAATTTCATCGTCAGCAACATCAAAGCCAGCACTCACTTGTACGAAGCTGATCACCTTAGACGGCGGTACTTTTAGATAATGATTAGCCAATAATGTTGTAAGTGTTTGAGTACGCTCTGCGGCTCGAAATAGAATCTCTTTAATAACTACCGGACACGAGTCGGCATCAACCCAAATTTTCATGGTTATCCTTTAAATTTTAACTATGACTTAACGGGTGTAATGTACCTTTAAAACGCAAATATTGTAACCACTGTTAACCTTAATTTTACTGATAAATAGGAAGCACCATGAAGCAACCGCAACGCGATATAACCTTAAGATTTTTAGCTGAACCTCAAGACGTTAACTTTGGTGGAAAAGTTCACGGTGGTGCAGTAATGAAATGGATTGATTTGGCTGCTTATGCCTGTGCAGCAGGTTGGAGTGGTCGTTATTGTGTTACCGCTTATGCGGGTGGTATTCGTTTTGTGGCGCCAATTCATGTCGGTAGCTTAGTAGAAGTTGAGGCGAAAGTGATTTATACCGGTAAGTCTTCCATGCATATAGCGTTGAAAGTAAATGCCTGTGATCCTAAGTCATTAAATCGTCGACTCACTACGCATTGTATTGTGATTATGGTGGCTGTTGATCAGAATGGTCAATCTGAGCGTGTTCCTGAATGGATACCTAAAACAACGGCAGATAAAAAAGAGCATGACAGCGCAATAAAGTTAATGGAAATGCGGAAAAACATCGGCGAAGAAATGCAAATTTTTGTAGAATAGCGCCGCCATTTAAAAATAGTTTTCATCAGGAGTTCATGTGTTAGAGCCAGAAAAAATCAAACAAATATTACAGATGGATGACGCGCAGCGCGCCGTTTACTTTATCAATGAAGCGGTCAGCCAAAACGAGTTATGGATCTTAACTGATGAACATGGCTGTGTAATGCTAAACACGGAAGAAGAGGACTGTGTACCGGTTTGGCCGAATAAAGAGTTTGCCCAAGCTTGGGCTACCGATGGCTGGCAAGCTTGTCAACCTGAAGCAATTTCTTTAAACAAATGGTTTAGTCGTTGGAGCACGGGTTTAGCCGATGACGAACTCGCTATTGTGGTGTTTCCAAGCCAAGACGAGCAAGGCTTAGTATATTACCCTGATGAACTTGAGCATGAACTTAAACAAAAACAACATTCGATTAATAAGCGATAGATCATCATGAGTTTTTCGTCCCTAGCATTAGATAAGTCACTTACCGATGCCGTTAAAGCCTTAGGCTATGATCAGCCAACGCCGATTCAACAGCAAGCCATTCCAGCTATTTTAGCCAATAAAGACATTATGGCTGGAGCTCAAACTGGTACAGGTAAAACTGCCGCCTTTGCTTTACCTATTCTGCAACGTTTAAGCGAGAATATTCCAGCACAAAGGCCAATTAGAGCCTTGGTATTAACACCAACGCGTGAACTTGCGCAGCAAGTGTATAAAAGCTTTGTTAGTTATGCTGAAAATACTGAGCTGAATATTGCGGTGGCTTATGGTGGTGTCAGTATTAAACCGCAAATTGAAGCCATTGAGCAAGGTGCTGATATATTAATTGCCACCCCTGGTCGGTTGTTAGACCATATTGTTAATGGCAGTGTTTTGTTAATTCACCTTGAAACTATTGTTTTTGACGAAGCTGACCGTATGTTAGATATGGGCTTTAAGGATGAAATTGACCGTATTTTAAATCGTCTACCGCCTAAGCGTCAGACTTTATTGTTTTCAGCGACTTTTGATGATGCCATTTTCAAACTCAGTAAAACCTTACTTAATGATCCACAACTTATTGAAGTCAGTGAACGTAATACCGCAGCAACAAAAGTAGAGCAAATTGTTTATACCGTTGATAGTGACCGAAAACGTGAGCTTACTTCATTTTTAATTGGTTCTAAAAACTGGCAACAAGTGCTTATTTTTACTCGCACAAAACTGGGCGCGGATGAACTAGCAAAAGAAATGTCGAAAGATGGCATTAAAACCCAATCTATTCATGGTGACAAATCCCAAGGTGCGCGTGATAAAGCCTTAGCAGAATTTAAAGCAGGTAAAACTCGCGCCTTAGTCGCGACCGACGTTGCCGCGCGTGGTATTGATATTAGCGACTTACGTTATGTGATCAATTATGAACTCCCCTATATTGCTGAAGATTACATTCATCGTATTGGTCGCACCGGACGAGCAGGTAACGAAGGCTTAGCTATTTCTTTAATGAGCCCATCAGAAACTTGGTTGCTAGAAGCGGTAGAAAAAGTGTTAGACACTCGCTTAATGCAACAATGGCTACCAGGCTATGAGCCAGATTTAACTAAAACTGACCCACCAGCCCGTAAAAATACTTTAGGACAGCAAAAAAAGCATGGTCGACAAAAGGCCTTTGGCGATAACAGTAAAGCTAAGTTGAATAAGCCGCATAAGTCACGTAAACGCTAAAGCAATAAATTAGTTCATCCTACTTATGATGACATTATAATCTTAATAGCCTTGCTAGTAGCGGGTTAGATCAAGCAGAAGTTTAGCTTCTGCTTGCTCTAAACTGAACTTAGGTAAATTAATTTGAGGTAAAGTAAAAATAGACTAAGTTAAGCGCCAAACTTGTGCTGATTTGCATTTTCTTTTACGTGCACTGTCATCGTAAGCAAGATCATCAATACTTTGTCTAATGTCTTCATTAACCGTGGCCCATAGATAATAACTATGTTCTGTGACACCACGAACAATATCAGAGCAGTTGACTTGACTGATTTTATGGTGCAATTGCAAGGGTCGTGCTGTGCCATTATGGCCTAACCTATCGGTATTGCCTTTGGTGTAATCAGAAATATACATAGCTAAATCACCATTATTGTAATAAACCGTTACATGCTTGGCTAATTGATGCAAATTAACCATATGCTTTTTATCTTCAAAAATATCATCATCAACATCAGGTGCACACATAAAGATATGCTGAAATAATTGTGGACGGCGTTTTTGGTTATTGAGCTTATCTAATGAAACTAGGGCGTTTTGTAAAACAAAATTACCCATTGAGTGGCACAGTAAGTGTAGTTGTTGACCACATTCATTTATCGTCGGATCATTATGTTTAGGTCTGAGCGTCATCAGAAAGTCACGTAATTTAAGAAAGCCTCGCGCTACTGCTAAGCTTGAGTCTCTAGCATCGTTACGATCAGATAAATAAGCTTTATTTTTCACCATAGCGCCGTTTGAAGGCCAAGTAAAAAGAAACACGCTGGTATCCTTTAATTTATCATTATCTTGCGATATGCGGTTTAACATTAATTCTAATGCCATGGCAGAGGCGACCGCTTCAAACCAGTCAACATTAAAACCATGAATAAAAACCACCAGATCACGTTTCAGATCCATTTGTTTCTTGATCTCATTAAAAGCCACAGTGGAAGCCAGAGGTGTGGTGAGGTTTTTTGGTTCTACAAAAGCAGCGATAAGACTTTTTTTCCGTAATTTTTTTTCAATATAGCCTGATAGACTTTCACCATCACCTGAGCGGTTATGGACCTTATCATTCAGGTAGTCGGTTACTTTATTAGCACCAACTTCAACCGTGACTCGACCAAAACGTAAGTTATTAGGTCGGTCAGCACTAAAATCTTGTCCATAACTGTCGGGAGTCCAACGTTGACCTAAGTGATTTCTGTTAGTGGCATAATGTAGCGTTAACGTGAGCATATAAACATCCTGTAAAATTAACTTAAACTAGAATAATTGTAGCTAATATATTCATGCTCACAACCGACTTAGGTTATTATGCTGATGTTATACCTTGAAAAGTCTTGCTTATTAAGCTCACTTTTCCCTGCTTTAGCGCGGCATCGTCATAATGACTGTTTAATATGTTAATGCCGATAGAATAGGTTGAGCCATGACTCCAAGGCCACCAAATAACAGTAAGGGCGGGTGTCTCTTGAAAGGCTGGCTGAGTAAAAATCAATTGGTTTTTATTGGGGGTTATTGGGGTTTATTAATTTACCCAATTCATCTTTAAGCGCTTGAGGGGCTTTTTTAATATTCTTTTTATGCCATTCTTCACTGAATAACTGCCGTAAAATAGTTAATATGCGCTCTTTTTTCCCATGAAAATTCAGCGAGTAAAGCGGATTGTTTGTCTTCCTAGCGCCAAGTTAGCTCATCACCTCATAGTGTTGTTATGGTGCTCAATATAGTGTCTTGTTTTGTTTGCTTATGTGACACGAAAATTCCTTTTTATTCATTTATGTAAGCAAGTAATTAGGTGAGCATTTAAGTTAAATAATTTAAAAATACCTAGGTATGTTTTTAAGACTTGTTGATCACCTTGTTAAAGTTGAATTTATCGATGCAGCTTTTACAGATACATGATTTTCCAGATAAGGCTGCAGGCACTTGTGTCAATAAGTCGCGTTTAACATCACGACTTACGCACCAACAAGGTTCATTACCATTGACCGCACATAAATTATTTTGTTGGCATAAAGGGCATTGGTTGGTATCAATGGCAGACATTAGCACTATTGCTCTAGATTAAGATGATTAAGCTTAAAAATAGCATAACTTCACTAACAGTAAAATATTTAGCGGTAAACTTTAGGCGCTGTTGTCACTAATTGTTGTGTCTTAGGTAAAATTACCTGGCTAAGCACTGGCAATAGCAGGGACTGCTGGTTAGGGGTGCTACAGAAAGTTATTAATCAGCAACTTTTGCTTAGCTGTATAAATAAACAGTTTTAAATGCTAGGCTATCTAAAACATCAGCAGCCTTTGCTCTACAGATAAGCCTTCATTTTGAAATTATATATCGCCGAAAAACCAAGCTTAGGTCGGGCAATTGCCGCCGCATTGCCAAAACCTCAAAAGAATCATCAAGGCTATATCGCACTGGCCAATGGTGACGTAGTAAGTTGGTGTATTGGCCATATTCTTGAACAAGCAAATCCTGAAGATTACGACCCCGCATTTAAAAAGTGGCAAATGGCCCATTTACCGATTGTGCCGCAGCAATGGCAACTAAAACCTAAAGCACAAACCCGGTCACAGCTTACTGTGTTACGAAAACTGGTTAAGCAAGCAGATGAAATTATTCATGCCGGTGACCCTGACAGAGAAGGCCAACTGTTAGTTGATGAGGTTATTGATTTTTTCAAGGTATCAGCAAAGAAGAAGCAAAATACTAAGCGTTTGTTAATTAGTGACTTAAATTTACCCGCAGTGCAAAGATCGCTGGCTAACTTACAAAGTAACCAATTATTTATGCCCTTATCAATTTCTGCTTTAGCGCGCTCAAGAGCCGATTGGCTATACGGTATTAACTTAACGCGAGCTTATACCTTACAAGGGCAAAAAGCCGGTTTTAATAGCGTGTTATCTGTCGGCAGGGTACAAACGCCAATTTTAGGTTTAGTTGTGCGACGCCAACAAGAGATTGACCATTTTGTCGCGAAAGACTTTTATGATGTGCATGCACACTTACAAACCAGTAACCAAGCGCAATTCATTGCAAAGTGGCAACCCAGCGAGGCCTGCCAACCGCATATGGATGAAGACGGCCGCGTGCTTAATCGTGCTTTAGCCGAAAACGTTGTCCGTCGTATTGACCATAAAACCGCTGAAGTGAGCTCAGTGATTGAGCAGCAAAAAAAGCAAGTAGCTGCATTGCCTTATAGTTTATCTGCCCTGCAGATTGACGCGGCAAAAATATATTCATTGAATGCCAAGTTGGTATTAGATGTTTGTCAGGCATTGTATGAAAAGCATAAACTGGTGACTTACCCTCGTTCTGATTGTCGCTATTTACCGACTGAACATCATGCTCAGGCTAAAGGCATTATTGCCATGTTAGCCAGCGCGGATGAAGACTATGGTAAGTTTGCGCAAGGTGCTAATAGTACGTTAAAAAGCAAAACCTGGAATAATGCCAAAGTAACAGCTCACCATGCCATTATTCCGACCGAAAAATCAGCAAACAAGTTGTCGTTGAACCCATTTGAAAAGCAAGTTTATTTTCTGATTGTTCGGCAATATTTAGCACAGTTTTATCCGCCATACCAATATAACCAGTGTCGGGTTGAGCTGCTAATTGCCGGGGGCAAATTCTTAGCGAATGCTAAAACCCCGATCGCCCAAGGTTGGAAGGTGCTATTTCAGCGTGCAAAAAATAAGCCTGACAATGCAGCGCAAGACAATGACGAAAAGCTTAATAATCAACTATTGCCAAAATTAGTGAAAGGCGAGCAAATACTCTGTCGTCATGGCGAACTCATCAGCCGTATGACACAAGCACCTAAGCAGTTTACTGATGCGAGTTTATTGAGTGCCATGACCGGCATTGCTAGGTTTGTCAGTGATAATGAGATAAAAAAACTTTTACGAGAAAATGATGGTTTGGGTACCGAAGCAACGCGTGCTGGTATTATCGACTTATTATTTAAACGTGATTATTTACAGCGCCAAGGCAAGAATATCAATGCCACTGTGATTGGCACGTCACTGATCAATGCCTTGCCTGTTGCGGCGACCATGCCTGATATGACTGCCCACTGGGAAGCCACACTGACTAACATTAGTGAGAAAAAAAGCCGTTATGAAGATTTAATCACTCCTTTAACATCAACTATAGCGCAGATGGTTAAGCAGTCAGAGCAACAGTCATTTGCCCAATTACCTAAAGTGGCTTTTAAACGTAAGTCAAAAGCCAAAAAGCCCAGTACGTGGAAAAAAGCCGCGGTTAAATAAAGCCCATTTTTATTGCTCAACATAGTTATACCTTTGGTGAAGGGTGCAGGTGATAAGATAAGTTAGGATTAAGCTGTTAAGTTGATGCGACAAGCATTGGCCTTTACCTAATATTATGCCTTAACAATGACTGTTGAATAATGTCCCTAGCTATTTTTTTATCGAGCAAAAAGACCATTAATGAGCATTAAAAGGCACAGGGATAGACAGATACAAAAGGCAGATAGAAATTTTCAAACGCTGCAGGTGATACTCGTGAACTAGGCATGTTCACGAGTATGTTAATCGCTAGTATTACAAGAGGGTTTGTGGGCTAGCGATAAAGACTTTAAAAGGTAAGGGTGCTTCTAACGCGCTGTCATCTATAGCTAAATAACTAAAACCTGACTGCTGAAAGAACGCGCTTAATGCTTCAGTGCTTAACTCGTCTGCGGTTAAGTTCATGGCCTGATAATAGGCGGTATTTTCAGGTGTTTCGCAGTCTTGTGCATCAACAAATAAACTCATTGGCATACACAGTGCCGAAATTGACTGTACTTTGCTGTAGTGTTGGGCAATTTCTTTTAGTAAAAATTTCGCAACACCCTGCTGGCGATATGCGGGTAAGACACTAATAGCTTCAATTAAGATATGATCTTTGGCTTTAGTATCAATTTTTGCCTGTAACTTTTCGACTAAATCTGCCGCAACATTTTGTTTTTTAAAAAATAAATTTAAGGGGACTTCCCAGTCGGTAGCATCGTGCTGGCTTAATAATTCATAGCTTTCGTCAGCACCACGGTGCTTATTTAAAGTGATTATTTCAATTTCTGCTTTGGCAATAACTTGGTTTTCATCATTTCTAACATTAATTTCTTGTGCTAATTGCCAGTCAAAGGCACTTTTTATTTCTGGTTTATTAAATTCTATGGTTAAGTTCATCATATTTCAGTGCTTAGCTTAACGGTGATATAGCACCGGATAACAAGCGACTGCCTTAAGTGGTTGGCACAGTAAATTTAAGGCAAAAATTTTGCGATTACTGCAGATTTTCATGCTCTGGCCCGTTTATACCACTAGTATGCCTGTCATACCAGCGTTTGATTTTTTAAGCGCTAGGCAACGAGAGGCTAATGTTTAAAAACTATGGATGATAATTTTGCTTGATAAATGCGTCTTAAGAATATAATTTGAGCGATTGTTAGTTGTTGCCATATTAAGATTCTAATGAAAATTTTATATTGCTGTCTTAGATAGTCCTTGCTTGCGAAAGGTAAATGTCTAACCCAGCATCTAATATCAAGCAATACAGTTAAAATAGCTTTTAAATACACCAAGCACTATTGAGGGCAATGCTTATATTGCCTACAATAGCGCACTTTTTATTTACTACAGGTCACCAACATGAATGACACTAAATCGCTACCCGATTTACCCGATCGTCTTTCGATCAATCCCCGTAGCCCACATCATGTGGCAGAAATTTTTGAGCATGACATTGGTATTACGCTCAACGGCAAAGACCGTTCAGATGTCGAAGAATATTGCATTAGTGAAGGTTGGGTAAAAGTCGCCACACACAAAGCATTAGATCGTCGTGGACAGCCACTTTTGATGAAGGTAAAAGGCACTGTTGAAGCGTTTTATCGTTAATCATTATTAATGAAAAGTCGGTAACCTAAGAGCCTCGTCCAAGAGATATTGCACGGGGCTTTTTATTATCAATATTGTTAAAACGGAGAAAAGTTACTCAAAGCTCAGCCTGCTGTTTGAAGCTTAATACCCGCTATTGGTTGTGAGTATTACTGATTAACTACCTCGTATTTACCCATTATTCATCATGAAAAAGTAGATCACTTAATCAGTGTAATGGTCTAATAAATAGCTTATGTTGCTGCCCTAAATAGTATTCTTTATTTGAAGGTTATCGGCACTAGTATTAGTCATCGACATTAACACTAAGTATTAGCACTAGTTATTACTCAGGGCATTAAGATTAATGCTTGGGATCAACTTCCCAAAATTCAAAGAAAATTGCGGCCAGTTCATGCCGGCCGCTGACTTGGGATTTTTTATAAACCGACGAAGCCTGGTTACGCACTGTTTTTTCTGATTTTTGCATTAGCGACGCAATTTCAGCAATCGTTAAGCCTTTTAAGAGAAAAAGCGCAATATCATGTTCTGCCGCCGTGAGTTCCCAAATAGCGAATTGCGCGTTAATAGCATCAAAAAAACTGTGCTTACTTCTTTCTAATTGTTCATTGAGTATTTTTTGCTGGTGTTGGCTGGAGTCTAATTGTCGCAGTAAATAGTTAGTTTGCTTGCTGCGGGTAAAAATATCTTTCATGAGAAAGATAAAAAGTGATAACGAAATAATCACCAGAGTGAGCTCTTGTGCTAAATGAATGTAGCTAACTTCACTTTTAAAATCGACATAAATATCTACCAGTTTAAAGCCAATGATAAGTGAAAGGGCCAGTGATATTATTTTATCTTTATGCATTTTAATCCCATAAAAAAAGCGAGGATAAACCTCGCTTTGTTGCTACACTCCTTTGAATTTAATCATCGTTTCCATTCGACTCAATTTCAGCTTCTAATACGCTAATGTAGGTGTTTTCAACCCATACACCCTCAATCTCTACCGTGGTATTAACGGATATTGCATTCATAAAGTCAACTAAATTAACGTTTTGATCATTGAGTTCTAAGCGAGCGCTATTATCTAAACGTATTTCATAGCCATTAAGTGTAAAGCTAGTTGCGGAGAGTAATTGCGATACCCGACCTTCGATTTCTACGTAACCTTGGCCAGTATCATCGTTGGATGAATCGTTTTGGTCGTCTGATGAATCGTCTGATGGGTCATCGCCTTGTGAAGGTGACTCTAGTTCAAGTTTGTTAATCACTAATTGATTATTACTATCGTAGTAACCTTCTACTTCGACAGAGATACCTAGTACGAGCGCATTGATGAAATCATCCATTGCAACGACAATATCTTGATTAAGATACAGGCTGCTACTATTTAACATAATTCTGACGCCATTAATCGTGATTGATGAAGTGTCGAATGCACTGACAACCCCTTCAATTTCCCACTCATCGTTAAATTCGCTGCTGTTTTCTCGCTCAATTCGCTGTATGACTTTAACGCCATCAATCAGAGCAAACACTATTTCAACCGCATCATTAACTTGTAGACTTTGTAAATTAACATATTGATCGTCATCATCTTCAAAGCGGGTATTAATACTTAACTTATAAGCTTGGCCATACAGGGTAATTAATTGATTATCTCGATCAATTTGCTCAATATTGCCTTTAATTTTGCCATCAGAACGATATTTGTCTGCTTCAAATTCAATACGTACGACTGCTTTGCTAGTCGATAATTCGAGTTCAACAAATACACCCGCTATTAAGGCATCTGCTGTGCCACCTTGGTATTGAACTGTATCAGCAAGCGTAAAGTTATAGCCATTGACAGTGATGGTGTTGTTCGTGGCATTGAACGCCGATACTATGCCTTCCACTTCATAACGAGAGAACTCTTCTGCTGAAGAGTCGCTATTGTCGTCAAACATCTCGGTTTCAATGTGAGATGCGATAACCGTTTCGTTGCTTACAACACCTTCAACTTTGACTAAAGCCCCATTACTCAGTTCCCCTTCAATTGAGGCGGTATTGTAGTCAATAATCAATTGATTTAAGCGAAAGGTTCTATTCGTAGTATTGAGCTGTTCAATTAATCCTCGGGTATATTCAGCCTGGTCATTACTGGTATCAGCGTCAAGTTTGATCATAGTGGCTAGATAAGAATTATCCTGTCTTAAATAGCCATTAACTTCTATTCGCTGAGCCACAGACAAGTTAGCTTCAGTAATATCAATAAAGTGAGTCAGGTTGTTATAGGAGATTAACGTGCCGGCGACAATAATGGTTTGGTTATCTCTATCTATCGAGCTCACCATGCCTTCTACTTCAGACTCATAGGTCACTCTTGAGGCTTCGGGGGTCTCACTATCATCGTCGCTTGAAGCAATAGTCACCTGCATACCTACCTTCAATAACGAGACATCAGCACCACTATTGCCATTGATATTGATGTCAGCATTGTCAGTAAGATAGCGTACGCCATCAACATAAACACTGCCAAAACCAGTAATAACGCCGGTAGAGGAGACTAGGCTAGGTGAACTTGAAATCGGTGCTGGTTGGCTCGGTGGAGCGATCGGCGCTGGAGTGATAGTCGTTTCAGAGCCACCTGAGCCGCCGCAACCAAAAAGAAGTGTCGCGGTAATTATATTCAATGAGTAAATCTTTTTTTTGCTGTAAGACATTAGTGCTGCTACCTGTTGGTTAATCTAATTGATGCGAAGATACCAAACACTAAGTTTTATTCACATAGGTTGAATGACCTATAGGCCTATTTTTAAGCGCTGTAGCCTGATAATTAATAACTAAAAAGATATGTAGTGACTATTTCTATATCAAAGTGGAAAGTTGATTACGTGACATAATTACGTGAAATAATGACGTGATTGTATTAACGCTTCAGCACAGGTAGATTTATTTTCAAGTTATGTTTAGTCACACTTTATCTGTTGGCATAATAACGCTGCGCAGATGTTGAACGAATTATCGCGGTGCAATATCACGGTGCAATAATTTTTAAGTTACCGAGTGTAAAAAAAAGAGTCGCTAATAATTAGAGACTCTTTTTTTATGAATAGTTATAGCACAGATTATTAACGTTAGAGCTTAATAACCGCCATTTTATCCTGAGACATATCGTGCATGGTATAAGCGATACCACCGGTATTATAACCCGATTGTTTACGTCCAGCGAAAGGCATCCAATCAACGCGAAAAGCCGTATGGTCATTCACCATTACTGCTGTAGCGTCCAATTCCTGTACCGCTTTCATTGCTATATCAAGGTTTTTGGTAAACACCGAGGCTTGAAAGGCATATTCCAACGAATTAGCTTGAGCAATGGCTTGGTCAATATCGTCATAACCATAGACACAAACCACAGGGCCAAAAATTTCCATCGTAGATACTTTGGCATCAACGGGGGGGTCAAGTAGTACGGTGGGCGCATAAGTGCTTGCACCTAGACGTTTACCGCCGGTGACTAGAGTTGCGCCTGCCGATACCGCTTCATCAACCCAGGCCTCAACACGATCAACTTCTTTAGGACGAATAAGAGGTCCGCATTCGGTCGCTTCATCAATTGCGTTACCGACAATAATTTTTTCTGCGCCGTCAGCCAACATTTTTGCGATAGCGCTGGCTTGCTCCCTAGGCGCAAAAATACGTTGTACAGACACGCACACTTGTCCTGAATGATAAAACCCGCCTTTGAGTAAACTTGGGATCATCGCTGCAATATCGGCACTTTCTTCAATAATAACTGGGGCAACTCCGCCATGCTCTAATGCACAACGTGTACCGGGCGCCAATTTAGAGCGCAACATCCAGCCTATTTTGGCTGAACCAATAAAACTGAAAAAGGCGACACGAGGGTCGGTGATCATTTTTTCAGAGATAGACGTTTCGCACATAATAAAACGGCACCACTGTGCCGGTAATCCGGCTTGATGTAAGATATCAACAAATGCTTTACAAGATAATGGCGTATCTCGTGCAGGTTTAACTAGCACAGGACAACCGGCAGCTATCGCTGGCGCGACTTGATGGACAATTAAATTTAATGGATGATTAAACGCTGAAACAGCAACCACAACACCAATAGGCTCTTTGGTCGTAAAGGCGATTCTGCCCGCACCAGCTGGGGTTAAATCCATTGGGATTTGTTTACCGGTTAATGCTGATATTTCTTTCGCACAAAGCTCTACGCCGTCAATAGCTCTAGTAACTTCTACACGGGCATCAACTAGCGGCTTTCCGCCTTCACTGGCGATTAAAAGCGCTAATTCATCTGCTCTTTGTGAAATCAATATCGCTGCTTTTTTGAGAATATTGATCCGCTCAAAGGCAGGAAGCCATTGCTGGCGGTCTTTAAATAGTTGCTGAGCGGTGGTTAAATCTTTGTCAATATCATCCCAGGTGACTAAGGGTAAAGACCCTAGGTAAGTTTGATCATAAGGGTTAACAATATCGAACGTTTCAGCGCTTTTGCTTTTGTCTAATTCGGTCATAATATGCTCTTTAATAAGTTAAAAGTCGCTTGTTAACAAGCCATATAAAAAATAATAGCTCTATAGTAAACAAACCTTTGCTGCCAATTCATCCACTAATACTTTTTGATTTTCAGAGTAATCAACGGGCAGTTCGACCAAGTGAACTCCGCCAGCTGAAAATGCTTTTTCATAAGTAGCAACAATATTGTCAGCCGAAGTGATTCTATGACCGGTTGCGCCATAACTTTCTGCGTATTTAATAAAGTCAGGATTGTTAAACTCTAAACCCCAATCAGCAAAACCAGAACTGGTTTGCTTCCAACGGATCATGCCGTAAGCATTGTCATTTAACACGGTGACCACTAAGTTCAAGCCTAAACGAATAGCGGTTTCTAATTCTTGTGAATTCATCATAAAACCGCCATCACCACATATTGCCATCACGCGTCGGTCAGGATTTAGCATTGCAGCCATCATGCCTGACGGCAGACCTGCTCCCATGGTGGCAAGGGCATTATCAAGTAATACGGTATTGGGTTGATAAGCTTTATAGTTACGTGCAAACCAGAGTTTATACATACCATTATCTAAAGCGATAATATCTTTTTCGCCCATCACCTTGCGAATATCAGCTACAAAGCGTTGTGGGATAATAGGAAAACGCTCGTCATCTGCTCCCACTTCAATATGCTGCTCAATGGCGAGTTTTATTTTATCAAAATAGCTTCTATCAAACTCAACCTCTCCGACTAACTTATTTTTTAAGGCATTAACAGAAGCTGCTAAATCGCCAATAATTTCTAATTGTGGAAAATAAACTTGATCAACTTGGGCAGATTTATAATTAACATGAATCACTTTCTTGGCGCCTTCTTCCATAAAAAATGGCGGCTTTTCAATAACATCATGGCCAATATTAATAATTAAATCTGCACGTTCAATGGCACAATGTAAATAATCGCCTGCTGATAACGCTGCAGTACCTAAAAATAGACTTGAGCGTTCATCAACTACGCCTTTACCCATTTGCGTAACAAAGAACGGAATACGTGTTGAGTGAACAAAGCTACACATTGCCTCTCGAACATTTTGCCTATTTGCGCCAGCGCCAATGAGTATTAAGGGCATTTTAGCGCTTTTTATTAAGGCTACTGCTTCTTCTAGGGCCAAATCATTAGGGCTAGCGTAAAGCCGTTTATGCGGGTGCATTACTCCCGGGGTACATTCTTCAGCGGCAATATCTTCGGGTAACTCTAAAAGCACCGCGCCTGGGCGTTCTTCTTCACAAAGGCGGAAAGCTTCGCGCACTAATGACGGAATAGTATCACCGTGGACAATTTGTTTAGACATTTTACAAATAGGATCAAACAAGCCAACTATGTCGATAATTTGGAACTGGCCTTGCTTTGATTTTTTAATCGGCTTTTGTCCCGTGATCATAATTAAGGGCATACCCCCTAAGTGAGCATAAGCCGCAGGCGTTGCTAAATTTGTTGCGCCAGGTCCCAGTGTTGCCATGCAAACACCAGCTTTGCCAGTTAGGCGACCATAAGTAGCCGCCATAAACCCAGCGCCCTGTTCATGGCGAGTTAAGACTAATTTAATGGATGATTTTCGTAAGGATTCGACCATATCCAAGTTTTCTTCTCCTGGTACCGCAAATATATGGTCTACCCCTTCAGCTTCCAGTGCTTGCACAAATAAATCAGATGCTCTTATCTTGTTATTATCACTCATAATTTTTCCTTTATCAGTCTGCAGACAATGATGTTAAAAATGTTTACTTAACCACATTATCATTAACAATACTGAAAAGTATCTGCAGGCGTATTAATAACAGAATAATTTTAGCGGGTGAAACATTAATCAGAATGCATAATGTGTTGCTTGACTAGCCACAATCACCCAAGTGATGATCAAGGCGTTAATAAAGCCGCCGGTATAAACCCGACCGGTAACACGGTAGGCGATCGTAAAAACGACTGACGCTATGGTCATTAATGGCACAAACTGCAATGCGATAATCGACCACAATGGCTCACTGGCTATTAACAGTGTGTTACCCATTAGCAGCGGCGTGTATTGTGCGATCAATAGCAGCAGGTAACCAAGGTTCAATAACAGCCAGTTCACCGCTAGCTCTTGACTAAAGCTCCAGTTATCGCGCCGCAGTTGGCCATGTAACACACTAGCCACAATAATAAAAAACAGGCTGAACGGAAGCAGATATAACAGAGCAATACCCATTTGCAACGGGCTTAACAGTTTGATGGCAAAGACCCAAATACGATAGTCGACATCAAATAAATAGTCGGTTAATACAAGTGATGTATAAAGTACGCCAACAACAGCAAATGCCAATAAAAATGAGTGCGCAATAGAGGATAATTGCACTTGGCCGTTCCAAGTTAAGCCATAGCTTGCAAAACTAGCACCGGTTTTACGGTTCAACAAAAAATGCCAAAGTAGAAACAGTGACATTGAAATAAGCCCAGTCAGCAGCGCCCATACTATAATTTGAGTGCTGATGTTCTGAGCGAACAAAGCTGATGCTTGCCATCCTAGCGTTTCGCTGATGCCTTTAAACGGGAACAGTGTTAGTGCAGGCAAGGTGGTAAATATCAGTGCGCCTAGCCACCAACTTCGTCCGGTTAAACTGAACAATTTAGGTGTTGATGCTTTAAGTGAATGGAATGTTGAGGTTTGAACTAGCCTGCTTAGGGCAGGCGCGATGAGTATGACCATACCGATTAAAGCCAGTAATGTGCCGATTTCTTTCCATAGCCAAATTTGGTCGGTGGATGGAATGGGATGTGCACCGGCTAAAGTTTGATCAAACCAGTCGATAGCATGTCCTATTGCTACCGATGAAAAGTGAACGCCAGGATGAGTAACCGCTGGTTGATGAAAAATGCGTGCGCTACCGTCTGCAATATTGCCATAAAGTTTGCCTGCAATGACTTCTTCAGGGGTATCAAACAGAGTTTTAAGTTTATCGGCTTTTGTAATATCTGTTGGTATATCAACGCCCCACATCAGCGATGAAAACTCATCGTACTTGGAAAAAATAACCGCGATATTACGCGGCCAATCTGGAGTTCCTTCAGGCGCACCATAAGTACCGGGTGATGAACCCAGTATCACCAATGATTGGTAGTCATTTGGATAGACACCGGCGGCCACAAGTGATGCCCAACCGCCCATAGAGTGACCTTCAAGGCCAATATTATTTTGATCAACGAACGGCAATGTCTTGATATAAGCCAGTGTATCTATACCGCCAAAGCCATTAGCGAAAGCGGCGGGATCGGAATAACCATGGCCGGTTTGATCCGGCGCTAGTACAACGTAACCACGTCGCGCAAACTCGAGGGCAAAAACTGCTTGGGTTTCATTTGAGTTGATATAACCGTGTGTAGCAACAATGCCAGGTGCTGGGTTTGCGTTTGAAACGCCATTAGGTACGTAAAGCCGTGCGTGGGTAATAATGCCGTCGTTGCCGGCAAAGCGAACATGACTCACTTTTACCGTACCGCCATTCGTTTGTATTTGATTAGCTAGAAAGCCGCCAGACAGGATCAGTGCCACGGCTAATATCAGCACTCTGGGATAGTATTTCATCTACAGCCTTAAGGTATTTATTGTCTTTAGAAAGACGTGGAATTTTTGAATCTTATGATGTTATTCTGCATTGCGGAATTAAGTATTGCAATATTTTAAACAGTATCAGGATAGGCAGTAAGTTAATTAACCCTATGTTACTGCAAAATTTTATAGATAATGATGATGTAATGAGCGATTATGACCAACACCAAGCATTAAAATGACAACAAAACATAAGTGGCTGGCAGTGTTATTAAAATCAGGGAAATGGCAACAGCGTGCTGAGCTTAAATATCTATTGCGAGTGCGGCTTTATCGCGTCAATACGTTTCACCCATTAATGCACAACTCATGTAACTAAACACAACGAAAACATAGCTAAGGCAACTTTATATGTCATCTAGAGTAAGACTGATTCTTTCTGCCCTTATCTCATTTTTTTTCTATTTCGCCTGGTCATATTGGGCTAATAGTATTACTAGTGATGATCAAGCATTGGTCTTAAGATCGGCGTTAGTACAAGGTACATTAAGTGCCACTATTACGCTTTTATTTACTTTTATACTGGAAAAACTGGTATCAAAATTTGGCCAAAGTTATCTATCTTTAATCTTTATTGTGCCTATTATTTGCACGGTACATGCTAAAACCAAACAAAATATCGCTATCTTTAGAAGCTTCAGAAACGCCTTAAACCGCTCGGCCAAATACCTAAGTAACAACGCGATACCCGGCACCTTGTTGCTACCACTGTTGCCGATAGCGATCCAATCGAGTATTGCTATCGGGGTTAACTTCGTTAATCAAACCCCCAACTTATGGTTAACTGTTGCCCCTAGTATAGTAATTACCGCTATTTATGGCTATGTCTATACTTTTACCTTGCTGGCTAAGCCGACAGAGCCGGTTTTATCAGAGTAAACATTGGGTACTTATCACTTGTGGAAAGTAGGGGGGGTTGGTTGTTTCAAAAACCATGTTATGGGACGAGATTGAATGAGAGTTGAATGAGAGTCGAGTGATAGCCAAATAAGTGCCATAGAGACACTTATTCACCATAGTTTATCTTGAGTAACTTGGTTGGCAGGCTCATGCAGTATTTTTGCCTAATTATCAGCCATTATCATTAATAACTTGACCATTAAGCGGTTGAATTATTAGCTTTAAATAGCGACATTGACGGGCATAAAAAATATAAGTTTTCAGAAAAACACAGCATGTTTAAACAGTAAAAAATGCTGTGTAATGTTTTAGCTTAACCTTATTATTTTCTTATCTGATAACCACTTTTAAATATCCAAGTAACCGCTAATAAACACAAGGCTAAAAAGCCGCCCATCACACAAAGACTTGTGATTAAACTTACATCAGCCACTTCATAAAAACTCCATCGAAAGCCACTGATTAAATAAAATACCGGGTTAAACTGCGTTACTGTTTGCCAAAAGGGCGGCAACATACTGACAGAATAAAAAGTGCCTCCTAAGAAAACTAGTGGGGTAATAATAATCAGTGGGATCACTTGTAGTTTCTCAAAGTTGTCGGCCCAGATACCAATAATAAAACCAAATAAACTAAAGGTAATGGCGGTCATTACTAAAAAGAATAACATCCAAAAGGGATGGGCTATTTCAAGTGGAACGAAAAAATGCGCGGTGGCTAAAATAATCAAGGCTAATAACGTTGACTTAGTCGCTGCCGCACCAACATATCCGAGTAACACTTCAAAAGAAGATACTGGTGCAGAAAGTAATTCATAAATAGTGCCGGTAAATTTTGGAAAATAAATACCGAATGACGCGTTAGAAATACTTTGGGTTAATAGCGATAGCATTATTAATCCCGGTACAATAAAAGCACCGTAACTAACGCCACCTATTTCAGTGATACGAGAGCCAATCGCCGAGCCAAAAACCACGAAATAAAGTGAGGTAGAAATTACTGGAGAAATAATACTTTGAAAAATAGTGCGTTTAGTGCGAGCCATTTCAAATTTATAAATAGCCGCAACAGCGTAACGATTCATGTTGCTTCCCTTACTAATGAGACAAATATGTCTTCTAGTGAGCTTTGGTCGGTTTTGATATCTTTAAAGGCAATACCGGCGACTGACAAATGCTGAAGTAAAACAGAAATTCCCGTGTGCTCTTCGGTGGTGTCATAACTATAAATTAACTGCAGTCCATCATTTTTAAGCTGTAAATTAAAATCAGCGATATTGGCGGGTATTTCAGTTAAGGGTTCTTTTAAATCTAGAATTAATTGTTTAGTACCTAATTGATTCATTAACGTTATTTTATCTTCAACCAAAATAAGTTGACCATTTTTAATCACGCCAATACGGTCTGCTATCTCTTCCGCTTCTTCAATATAATGTGTGGTTAAAATAATAGTGACGCCATCGTCACGTAATTGTCGTACCAATTGCCACATGTCTTTGCGCAGTTCTACATCAACGCCTGCCGTGGGTTCATCTAAAAATAAAATAGCTGGTTCATGCGACAGTGCTTTAGCAATCATCACTCGGCGTTTCATACCGCCAGATAACTCGATGAGACGGTTATCTTTTTTATTCCAAAGTGACAATGATTTAAGTGTTTTCTCGATAAAAGCGGGGTCGGGTTTTTTGCCAAATAAACCACGACTAAATGACACAGTAGTCCACACCGTTTCAAAGGCATCTGTGGTCAACTCTTGTGGCACTAAACCAATAAGTTTACGGGTGTGTCGGTAATCGCTAACAATATCTTTACCGTCAACGGTGATTTGTCCAGAGGTTGCATCAACAATGCCGCAAATAGCACTAATGAGTGTGGTTTTACCGGCACCATTAGGGCCTAACAAGGCAAAAATTTCAGCAGGTTTTATTGATAAGTTAATATTATTAAGTGCTTGAAAACCACTAGCATAAACCTTATTAACATCGGTGATTTGA
Source organism: Colwellia sp. MB02u-9 (assembly GCF_014077085.1). Lineage (NCBI taxonomy): Bacteria > Pseudomonadati > Pseudomonadota > Gammaproteobacteria > Alteromonadales > Colwelliaceae > Colwellia > Colwellia sp. MB02u-9. The sequence continues at coordinate 110,215 of NZ_JACGVF010000090.1, read as the reverse complement.
ATCATTGGCTGCAAGATTATTTTCCGTCAAAATTTGAATGCTACTAAGGTATACGAGATGCCCTATTGATGGCTAGGAAAATCATTAAACTAACCGGCTAAATTTTTCTGCATGCTACTCACTAGTAGCAAAAGATGGTCGCTCTTTATCAAGCAGGAGCATGCCAGCAAAGACTAAGTTAGAGACCATAGCTCAGCGTTAGTATGCTTGATGACAACAAAAGTTTTACCTTAGCAGTACGCGATTAAAAATAACTCTTCCCAACAGATAAGAAAAAAGTGCTAAAAAACAATAATGTTTGTTAAATAAAACTAAGTAATCTGGCTATTTAATCATAGGAAAATGAATTTAATATATGTATCGATCAGCTTAATTAATATGCGAAACTTTGTTATCATGATTCACCAAGAGCTTGATATTCATCTTTTAATGAAAAAATTTATTTTAAAATCAATGGGGTTGTTTTTTTTCATGCTGCCTCAGCTAAAAGCATTTCAATATCCATCATCTATTGAAAATATCTCTTTTTACACTGAAAATTATCCACCGTCTAATTATATAGAAAATGATAAGCTTAAGGGAATTTCAGTTGATACATTAAAGGCGATATGGAAACATCTAAATATACCAGAACAAAAAATATTTTTAGTACCTTGGGTACGTGGCTATAGATTTACCTTGGATAAAAATAATACCGCTTTATTGACTGTGTCTAAAACTCAAGCGCGTGAAGGTTTATTTAAATGGGTAGGGCCTTTTTTCTCCTCTACTTATGTTTTGATAGCAAAAAAATCAAAAAACTTTAACTTTTCCAGTTTAGGGCAAGTTTTTGACCATACCGTTGCAACAGTGCAAGGTGATATTTCAGAAATATCACTGCAGCAAGTGGGTTTTCCCTCGCCGAATATGGCAACAACGTCTCAATTAAAACAAGCCTTTCTAATGATGCAAGCAGACCGTGTTGACATGATCGTTGTGGCTACTCATGGTTTTGCCCATTTAGCGACACAACTTAAGTTTGATGTTAATGAATATGAACAGGTGTGGGTGGTCAACAAAAAGGCGAATTACTTGGCATTTAATATCAATACACCAGATAACGTCATAGAAACTTATCAAACAGCCTTTGACAGTATTGCCAAGCAAAGATTAAGTATTAAAGAGCATTATAAGTTATCTCAAGCTGATTACTAATGCGATGATTTTTCTGCCAGGGTCGTTCTTGCTGCTGGAAAAAACAAGTTAATTTCACTTAGGGTCACTAAAAATCACGCTGGCTTAAAGCTGCACTGCTCGAGCACAACTTTGAAAAACGATTGTTTTAGATGACCTAAGGCGATCTGAAGTAACGAGTTCAATAGAAAAATTAATGTCTATTGAACTAGTGATATTAAGCTAAATATGCGAAAACCCTATTAGCAAATCATAAACAACTATTAAACCGCTTGCCCACAAGCAACGCCGCTGCTCCAGGCAAACTGGAAATTATAGCCGCCTAACCAACCGGTTACATCTATTGCTTCACCAATAAAATATAAGCCTTTGGCTTTCTTCGCTTCGAAGGTTTTTGATGATATTTCGTCAGTGTCTACGCCACCTAAAGTCACTTCAGCCGTGCGGTAGCCTTCCGTGCCATTGGGCTTTATTTTCCAGTGATGTAGATATTGGCCTAGGTAAGTAACTTCGTCATTACTGATTTGGTTGATGGCTTTATCAGGAATATCTTTTTGTTTCACTAAAGCTTCAATAAAGCGCTTGGGTAGCACAGTTGAGAGCATATTTTTTAATGATTTTTGCCCACTGGTTTCACGCCATTCATTGATTAACTCATCGACAGGTGATGCTGGCAGTAAGTTAATGCTTACCGCTTGTCCTGCACGCCAGAATGACGAAATTTGTAAGATAGCGGGGCCAGATAAACCACGGTGGGTGAATAAAATATTTTCTTTGAATTTTGTGCCATCTTCACTGGAAACTTCAGTCGCTATGCTGATACCTGATAACCCATCAAACTTTTGTTTGTCGTGATCGTGCAAGGTAAAGGGCACTAATGCGGCGATTGTCGGTAATACCTTTAGGCCAAATTGTTCGGCAACTTTATAGCCAATTGGGCTGGCACCTAATTTCGGCATGGTTAAGCCACCCGAGGCAATAATTAATGACTCACATTGGTAGCTTTCATCGGCGGTAATAACTTCATATCCGGTCGCATTTTTGTTGACTGAGGTCACTTCGCTGCGCATGGCAATATTGACACCGGCCCATTCACATTCGGTCATCAAAATATCAACGATGTCTTGAGCACTGTTGTCACAAAATAACTGCCCTATGGTTTTATGATGATAATTAAGGCCATGGCGGTCAACAAGCTCAATAAAGTCTTGCGCGCTATAACGGCTAAGGGCAGATTTTGCAAAATGAGGGTTTTGGCATAAGTAATTTTCTGGACTGGCATTTTCATTAGTGAAATTACAGCGACCACCACCAGAAATTAAAATTTTTCTGCCCGGTTTTTTACCCATATCAACCACAGTAACACTGCGGCCTCGATAGCCCGCAGTTGCTGCTGCCATTAAACCTGCGGCGCCGGCACCAATAATAACTACATCAGAAAATATCAACGAAATACCCTAATTTATGCTTTAAATGCCAGCATTATACGTGAGATGACGAAGCAGGGCGATAAGATAAAGCGCAAAGTTTTTTAATCCAAAGCTAACGCGATAAGTGAGTTTTGTAAAGAAAGGTATAGATAAGTAAAGAAGTGCAAAGATACTGTGAATTCTCGAACTTAATCCTAAAATACAGCTCTACAAAGTGCTTTTTAGCTGTTTCAGCTGTAAGCATAAACTCTCTGGCAGCAACCTCTGCGCAGTGATAGCCATTAACTTTATTGGAACAATATATGCGCTTAAAATCCAACCTATTTTCAACTATTTCGTCTGCAAAGCTAGTGTTATTTTCATCAGCATTATTAGTACTTGCTGGCTGCGGCGGCAGTGATGATAGTGATAATGTCGGTTATGTTAAATTTTACAATAGTTCAAAAAATGCTCCTGATATTATTTTAACCCTTGATCAAGACCTTGAATCAGACGATGACGACGACGCCGATAATTATGAAGTAAGCTTTAATGGCGTTGCCTACACTGAAGCCTTAAGTAAATTTGAAATAGAGACCAACAACTATTTTTATGAAATGGCTTGGCAAGATGAAGACAGCAGCGACCGAGACGATTTAGAGATAGTTGCGCAAGGGCAAATTGCAGTAACCACAGATACTATTCAACTATTAGTGCTAACTGATGATATTACGTCGCCACAAGTTGAAAGCTACAGTATCGAGGTACTTGACGATGACGAGGATGATGAGGAGGACTTATTTAACTTACGAGTGTTAAATTTACACCCAGAGTCAGTCGGTGTTGATTTTTACATGTCAGGGTCGGATGAAAGCTTTAATGAAGCCATATTAGTGGGTCAATATAACTATAAGCAGTTATCAGATAATCAAAAATTTGACCAAGACGAATATATTTTCTATATCACTAAGTCGGGTACTCAAGAGGTTTTGTTTACTTCAGACGAGATAGATTATGCCTATGCGGCACAGTATGTGATGATTGTGCGCGAAAATACCGGTTCAGGTGTTTCCCCTTATGCCTTGGATAGAATGTCCAACTCATCAATAACCGAGCATTTAGACACAGATTCTGAAGCACAGTTTAGAGCCTATAACGCGATTAAAGCACATGAACTGATCCCAAATTATACCGGTAGCTTGGATATTTATATTAATGGTGTTGACGATGAAGCTGAAATAACAGCACTTGCGCAGGGTAACTTCAGTTCGACAATAGTGCAGAACAAGGGGGATTACAGCCTAGATTTATTGATTCCAGGTAGCTCAGAACGCCTTTTAAGTAACCACTTACTAAGCTTGGCTGAAAACAGCAATAAAACCGTTTTCTTTTATTTGAATGAAGAAAATGTTGATCATGACGGCGATGGTGACGTAGATGAGGATGGTGATGGTATTGTTGATGAAATTGAAGTGACCATTAATTCGCTTGTGGTCCCTAATAGTACGCGTGAAAGTATCTACGATCATAAAATTACCATGATTGATTTAGTCGATAGTGACGATTTTAATCTGGTAAAATTCTATTTTGTTCGTAGTAATGAAACCATAGAAACCGCCCTGTATAACCGCAGCGCTGTGTATACTCAGCCTGAATCAATTTACCTACAAAACAATACGTATCAGGTGTTTGCAATAGCAGAGGTAGATAGTAGTGAGATTATTTTATCGAGTTTTCAACTGATACTGGATGCAGAGTCAGATGAGCTATTTTTAATCGCTGAAACTGATATTAATGCGCCAACCGGTTATCGCATCGAAATGATAAAGCAAACTGACGACGAGTAACTAACGACTAAGTTGATTGAGTATAAGCTCCTAGCTTGACAAAAAACTTTACAATAGCTGGGCAAATACAAAAGGCTTACCTCAATTAATAGGTAGGCTTTTTTTTTGTTGATTTTACTTTGATATCAACGAAAAAATCTAATTTATGTTTTAAAAAAAACAGCGTTATAGGTGAGATAAGGCACTAGCGCGATACGATAAAATGCGCTTGTTGCTCTCTAATATTCGCTGGCTTGCTTACTTAGCCTTGAGGTTATTTACTTCGAGGGTTATTTGTCTTGCTGTAACCGGTAAAAAAACAGTGGGCAATAAAAAGGGAGCCATTGCTCCCTTTTTGCTTTAATAGCAGATTAAATTGCTTTTACAGCTGTTTAAGAATAGTTTCAGCATTACTGATTTCAAATTCTTGAGGCTTTTCAACGTTTAAGTTTGTTACAACACCATTGTCGATCACCATAGAATAGCGTTGCGAGCGTAAGCCACCAAACGCTGCTGTGTCCATTTCAAGACCCAGTGCTTTGGTATAGCTACCATCGCCATCAGCCAACATCATCAGGTTTTCAGCATTTTGTGCTTTACCCCAAGCTGACATTACGAAAGCGTCATTAACCGCGACGCAAATAATAGCGTCAACGCCTTTTGCTTTTAACTCGTCAGCTGCAACCACATAACCAGGTAAATGCGTTACCGAACAGGTTGGGGTAAAGGCGCCAGGTACGGCAAACATCACCACTTTTTTGTTAGCGAAAAGTTCTGACGTTTTGTGGGTGATCATCTCACCATCTTTTAATTCTTGAAGTTGCCCATTAGGCATAGTTGCATTTAATGTGATCATAATATTTCCATTGTTGTGGTTATTGAGATAAAAGCCGTCTTACGGGTTTACATAGATAATTTTAATTGTGCGGCTCGAGTATAGTTTCTACGAAGAAATCTAGGCTTATCGATAATATGAGCAAGCTTATATCCATTTCTTTTTCTTAAGTTTACGTAAAGACTTTACCATGCGCGCACTAGCTAAATAAACCTGCTTTTAGTTTAGAATAATGCGAGGTACTGCGCACGTAAATGCATGAATAATTATTATATCATTTAATGGCTGTGTTTTAAGCGCTCTGAAATTTTGCTGCTTAAGCGTTATCACTCGTTTCCTAACAGTGAGGACTTGTGAAACCTTGATATTAATCAAAATGATCTTAATCTTTCCTGATTTTAGCGCTCGTTGTCATGGTAATTACGCTAATAGTTATTATGCTTATATCAGGAAAATTCTCAATCTTTGGTTACGCCATTAATCAAGGGTGAGCTGGTAGTGTAAGGGTAAAACCAGCATCAATAATCAGGACTAAAAATGACACAATCAAAATTATTTTTTAATCCATTAAAAAACTTAGCTGACCAATTTGATAAATTGGTTGAAGGTAAACTATGGCTGAAAGTTATCATTGCCTTAGCACTAGGGGTTATTTTTGGCGTGTTAATGGGGCCTGATTTAGGCTTGCTTTCAGCTGGAACCGTTAAAATTATAACGGCTTGGCTTGCCTTACCCGGACAAGTGTTTTTAGCGATTATTCAAATGATTGTTGTGCCCTTGGTGGTTGCTTCAATTGTTAGAGGTCTGGCGGCTAATAATAATCCGGCAGCGATGAAAAAAAATGGCATGATCGCTTTATTATTTATCATGGTATCAACGGCATTTGCCGCCGCAGTGGGGATTGTGCTGGCGCTTAATATACAACCAGGGAATTTTGTTGATGCCACCTCATTAATTGATGCTAACGTGGCACCTATGGTTAATAACGTGGCTAAAGGATTTCCTGCCGCCGCAGAGTTCCCTAGTAAAGTTTCAGCCCTGATACCTAAAAATCCACTGGCATCTATGGCCTCTGGTGAAATGTTGCAAGTTATATTGTTTGCCGCCGTTTTAGGCGCGGCTTTACTGTCTATTCCTGCGCAGCAGTCTAAACCATTATTTGACCTTTTAGGTGCTTTACAAGAGGTAAGTTTACGTATTGTGTCATGGGCCATGCTCTTAGCACCTTTAGCTGTTTTTGGCTTAATTACCCGCTTAGTCGCCAACCTTGGTTTGAATGTGCTAACCGGCATGGCTATTTACATGGCCACGGTATTATTAGGCCTATTGATTATTGCGATTGCTTATTTTATTGTCGCCAAAATAACCTTGGCACAGCGTTTTGGCGAGTTTTTTGTGAACGTGCGAGAGTTACTTTTACTGGCGTTTTCCACCAGTAGCTCGGCTGCGGTAATGCCATTAACCTTGCAAGTTGTTGAAGATAAGTTAAAAGTAAAACCTGAAATATCCCGATTCTTAGTGCCATTGGGGGCAACCATTAATATGACAGGAACGGCACTTTATCAAGGCGTAGCGACAGTATTTCTTGCGCAGGTTTTTCATGTCGATTTAACCTTAACCAGTTATATATTTATTGTCACTATGTCGGTGGCGGCATCGATTGGCTCACCCGCAACGCCAGGAGCAGGGATTATCATTTTAAGCATGGTACTCGAAGGTGTGGGTATACCCGCTGCCGGTATTGCACTGATTCTTGGGGTTGATCGGATATTAGACATGTGCCGAACCTCAGTCAATGTGCTTGGCGATGTGGTTACCTGCACAACCGTACAATACGTGACGACCAACGCGGCGCCAGACGAAAGTATCTCAAAGCTGGATAGCCCTGTTGGATAACTCAACTGTGAGCGTTAATTGCAGTGATGGCAGTGTGAAGTTTGGTCGTTCTAGGGAGCAAGGGCAAAACATGACAGGATTAAAAATAAGGCATGCAAAGTACAGAGCATGCCCATATTTCGTTAATTATGTTTCGGGATCGCTTGATTTACATAAACATCAAAGCGATTTTTTTTCATATTAATACTGGTTGACGGTGCTTTACCGGCTAGCGGTGGTGCATAGCTTGGGCGTTTAACCACCACACGATACTTGGCTAAGGCAATGGCAGGCGCTAGTAAGTTGTCAGCATCTAGGTCTTCACCTACTAGTGATTGAAATACACGCATTTCTTTTTTAACGGCGGCTGACTTCTCACGGTGCGGATACATAGGATCAAGGTAAATTACATCAGGTTGTTGGGCTAACGGAATATCTGCAATTAATGACGAGCTAATTAAACTCATGCGCTCGGTAATATCATTAATTTCAGTGCTGAGTTTTGCACGCTCTAAACCGTCTTCGAGTAAGGCGGCTACAATCGGCATACGTTCCATCATGGTTACGTAACAACCTAATGTTGCTAAGACAAAGGCATCACGGCCTAAGCCGGCGGTGGCATCAAGTACCTTGGGAGTAAAACCATGTTTTAAGCCCACCGCTTTAGCAATATCTTGACCTCGGCCACCACCAAATTTTCGCCGATGGGCGGTTGCGCCATCAACAAAGTCAACGCAAATAGCGCCAATTTTTGGCTCATCAAGTTTACTCAGTTCTAAGCGTTGCATATTAACTTGTAAGGCAAACAGTAAGTGAGGATGATTTTTTATTGCGGCAATATCACCGATATAATCAAGTTGCCATTTTTTGGCGATTTTTTTTGCCTTGTCGACATCGACAGAATCTACATAGGCAACAGCAATGTTATTCAGCATCGAGAACCTCTTCTAAATGAACATGATTATCACCCGTTGCGTAAGCAATTAAACGACTGAGTTGGCCGAGTGACAAGTCACACTGTGTTTGCCAGTCATTAAAGCTTGCTTGAATGGCGTTTAAGCTAGATTTTGTTTGAATACCACCAGTGATAATGTCGTGAGCGCGAAAATAAGCTTCCACATCTCGGCTTAGAATAAAGGTGTCTTTGCCTAACGCGCGCAGCGCATAAGGCCCAGTATTTCCGCCTAGGCGTTGACCCTGTTTTTTCAAATAAGCCCATAAGCCAATAATGTCAGCACTGGGCCACTGGGCAATAAATTCAGCAAAGCTATGGCCTTGTTGCTGCTGGTCAAAGATCATCAGCGCATTAGCTTTAATGGTTTTAACTTTATTAAAGTTACGGATTATTTTAGGATCGCTGGCTTTTCGCTCCATCATTTCTTCTGGCATCATTAAGACTTTTTCAATAGTAAAATTGAAAAAGCTTTCTTCGAAATTGGGCCATTTATTTTCCACTACGCGCCAAACAAAACCCGATTGAAAAACCTTTTTACTGAACTCAGATAAAAATCTGTCGTCAGTTATTGTGGGCAATAAATGATCTCGGTTACCTGGGCCTAATAATATATTAAGTCTAGCCGCACCACCTTTGCGGGCAGCGGCGCGTTGATAAATATCATCAAATTTTTCTAATGCCATGGTGATTAACCTGTAATGCCACTGTGACGCAGTAAAGCATCTATTTTAGGTTGTCGACCACGGAAAGCTTGAAAGAGTTCGCTTGGCTCTTTTGAGCCGCCCATTTCCAGTATATTGGTTAAAAAGTCATGACCCACGCTTTGGTTGAAAATACCTTCGTCTTCAAAGCGAGAAAAAGCGTCACTTGATAAGACCTCGGCCCATTTGTAGCTATAATAGCCAGCGGCATAACCGCCACCAAAAATATGGCCAAAGCTGTGTTGAAAACGGTTGAACTCAGGCGCTTTAATAACCGCGTAGTCTTGGCGTACTTTATCTAGCACTTGCTGAATTTGATCACCTTTTTCTGGGCAATATTCTGCATGCATTTTAAAATCAAACAAGCTGAATTCAAGTTGACGGATCATTTGCATTGCGGATTGAAAGTTCTTGGCCGCTAACATTTTGTCGAGCATGTCTTGCGGTAAAGCTTCATCAGTTTGGTAGTGACCTGAAATAAAGGCCAGTGCTTCTGGCTGCCAGCACCAGTTTTCTAAAAACTGGCTGGGTAGTTCAACCGCGTCCCACGGCACACCGTCGATACCCGAAACACCCGCCGCGTTAATTTGCGTTAGCATGTGATGAATACCATGGCCAAATTCATGGAATAAGGTCACGACTTCGTCATGGGTAAATAATGCCGGTTTATCGCCGACTGGGCCATTAAAATTACAGGTCAGATAAGCAACCGGGTATTGCATATCACCATTAGCTAATTCACGACGGCCGACACAATCGTCCATCCAAGCGCCGCCACGTTTTTTCGAACGGGCGTATAAGTCTAAATAGAAGCTGCCTCGACGTTGCTGTTTACTGTCAAAGACATCGAAAAATTTGACATCTTTATGCCAAGTATCTACCCCTTTACGTTCGCTGATATTTAAACCAAACAAGCGATGCACCACTTCAAATAAGCCGGCAACCACTTTGCTTTCAGGGAAATAAGGTCGTAGTTCTTCGTCAGAAATGGCGTAACGCTCTTGTTTTAGTTTTTCACTGTAATAGGGTAAATCCCATGCTTGTAAATCACTTTGGGCAAAATTTTGTTTCGCAAAGGCGGTCACTTCGACTAAGTCTTGTTCACCTTGCGCTTTTGACTTAACCGCTAGGTCTTCTAAAAAGCCTAATACTTCATGGCTGTTATTGGCCATTTTTGTTGCCAATGATTTATCGGCAAAGCTGTTAAATCCTAGTAAGTTGGAAATTTCATGACGCAAAGAAAGTAATTCCGCCATAATAGGGCTGTTGTCATATTCGCCGCCGTTTGGCCCTATTTCAGAGGCGCGGGTAACATAGGCGCGATACATTTTTTCGCGTAGCGCTTGATTGTCGCAATAGATCATCACGGGTAAGTAGCTTGGAATGTCTAAGGTAAATAACCAACCGGTTTTTTCTTGTGCTTGTGCTAAAGCTTGTGCCGCTTCTTTTGCGCTTTCAGGTAAACCGGCTAAGTCTGCTTCATCAGTAATATTAACGCTAAAGGCTTGCGTGGCGTCGAGAATATTATTACCAAAAGTTGAGCTAAGTTCTGATAAGCGGGTCGATATTTCACCGTAGCGCTTTTTATCTTGCTCGTTCAGTGCAATGCCTGAGAGTTTGAAGTCTTTTAAGGTGTTACTGATGACTTTTTGTTGCGCTGTGTTAAGTGCTTTAAACGCTGCACTGCCATTTAATTGCTGGTAGGCCGCAAATAATCCGGCGTGCTGGCCAACAAAAGTACCGTATGCAGATAAAAGTGGTAAACATGACTCATAAGCATCGCGCAGCTTATCACTATTGACCACTGAATTCATATGCGAAATGGGTGACCATAATTTACCTAACACATCATTTACTTCATCAATAGGGGCAACTAAATTGTCCCAAGTGAATTGGGTATTGTTTGCTAATACATCCGCAATCACTGTTTTACACTCTTTGATGGCTTGTTCAACCGCAGGTTTAACATGTTCTGGCTTGATTTTCGAAAATTGCGGCAGTGATGTCTTTTGTAATAATGGATTGGTCATAAAATTCGCATGTTTGCTAGATGATGCTGTAGATGTAATGGCAGATCAGTCGATAATCAAGGTGTAGCTTTCACTATTTAACACTAGAGAGGCAATTGAGAGAAAAATTTGAAATTTAATCGTTAAATATTATGTCATTTGCTGTCATAAAGAGGCAATAATGACCGGCATTGGCTGCGATGCTTGAATTTTGATGCTTTAAGTGCAATATAATCACTTGATGCTTTAAGCGCAATATAATCACATAGGAATAATAATATGACACAACATTTTGACTACATTTCGATTGGCGCCGGCAGTGGCGGTATCGCTTCTGCAAACCGAGCTGCACGTTTAGGCAAAAAAGCCGCCGTTATTGAAGCTAAGCATATTGGTGGCACCTGTGTGAATGTCGGTTGTGTACCAAAAAAGGCGATGTGGTATGCCGGACAAATTGCCGATGCATTACACTACGCGAATGACTACGGTTTTAAAGCGCCATTACAAAGCTTTGACTGGTCAAAGTTAGTAAAAAATAGAGAAGCTTATATTGAACGCATTCATGCGGCTTATGCGCGTGGTTTTGCCAGTAATGACGTTACCGTGATCAAAGGCTTTGCTAAGTTTGTTGATAAAAACACCTTAGACGTTGACGGGGTTTTATATACCGCTGACCATATTACCATTGCAACAGGTGGACGCCCAAGTCGTCCAGATATTGAAGGGGCTGAGCATGGTATTGACTCAGATGGCTTTTTTGCTTTAACCGAACAACCTGAAAAAGTTGCCGTGGTGGGGGCGGGTTATATTGCTGTTGAGCTTGCCGGTGTGTTGCATGCGCTAGGCAGCGAAGCTCATTTATTAGTGCGTAAAGAAAAGCCATTACGTAATTTTGATGACATGCTAAGCGATACGTTAGTAGAGCAAATGGCCAAGCATGGTCCAACACTACACACCATGAGTGTGCCAACGCGGGTTGAGAAACATCAGGATGGCAAATTAACCATTCATTTAGAAAATGGCCATAGTGTCGGCCCAGTAGACAGCTTAATTTGGGCGATTGGTCGTGAGCCAGCAACCGATAATATTAATATTGCCTCAGCAGGTATTGAGCTTGATGAACGGGGTTTTATTCCCACAGATAAATATCAAAATACGGATGTTGATGGTATTTATGCCGTTGGTGATAATACTGGCCGAGCCCAGTTAACGCCGGTTGCCGTCGCTGCTGGACGCCGCTTATGTGAGCGTTTGTTTAATAATAAGCCAGATTCGTATTTAGACTATTCCAATATAGCTACAGTGGTGTTTAGTCATCCGGTTATTGGTACGGTGGGTTTATCAGAAAAAGAAGCGATAGAAGAGCATGGCGAAGCGCAAGTTAAGGTTTACAGCTCTCAATTTACCGCTTTATATCAAGCGATTACTGAAGATTATCGTGACCCTACTCGCATGAAATTAGTCTGTGTAGGTAAAGAAGAAAAAATAGTGGGTATTCATAGCATAGGTTTTGGTAGCGATGAATTATTACAAGGCTTTGCGGTGGCGATGAAAATGGGCGCAACTAAGGCTGATTTTGATAATACTGTGGCTATTCACCCAACCTCAGCAGAAGAATTTGTCACTATGTAATTCATTAGGCTGTAGCTAATGATGCTTTAGTTTATTAGGCTTTAGGTTATTAAGCGTGTTTTTGCGTTAATGTAAACGCTGTATTCGTCATAGGGTACAGCGTTTTTTATTTTTCAAAGTTTAAGTTGATCTAGCTTCTTTTATGTCTAAATATTGGCTAGTCATTGTCTACATATAAGATAAGGTCAATAACCCTAATACTTCAACAGCCAAGCTAATGTTAATAAAGTCGCCGCTCAAGTCTCAGCTCAAATCTCAGATCAAATATTGGTGGCTGGCCATTCGGCCTCGCACCTTACTCGCCTCCATGGGTCCCATTTTATTAGGCACAGCATTGGCGACCCGTGAGGTTGACATTAACAAGGGTATATTTTTCTCGGCCTTAGTCTGTGCTATGTCATTGCAAATTGCGGTTAATTTAGCGAATGACCTTTTTGATAGTTTATCTGGGGTGGATAACGAACAAAGAGTGGGGCCGGTAAGAGTGGTGCAAGCGGACTTAATCTCATTATCAGCGATAAAGCTTGGCTTAGCACTAACATGCACTGTGGCCATGCTTTCAGGGCTTTATCTTGTGGTTGAAGGGGGTTGGTGGATATTGGCGCTTGGCGTGTTGTCATTTTTAGGCGTGTTTACTTACAGTGCTGGACCCTTTCCATTGGCGTCAAATGCTTTGGGTGAAGTTACCGTGTTAATTTTCTTTGGCTGGGTGGCAGTGCTTGGCAGTTATTATTTGCAAACGGGCAGCCTTTCATTACTCGCCTTTGGCTTAGCCACCAGTGCAGGATTGTATAGCAGCGCCATTATGCTGGTGAACAATATTAGAGACATTGCTACGGATCAAGCGGTAAAAAAATATACCTTGGCGGTTATTTTAGGTGAACACAAGGCCAGAATGTTACTCGCTATGCTCATTACAGCTGCGTTAATTATTCATGCAATATTTGCCATACAGGTATCGTTTATACTTTGGCTCACTACTATTTTACTTGTGGCGCCAAGTTATTATGTGATTAAAAAAGGCTTTACCTTGCAAGGATCGGCACTTAATTCATTATTAGCTAATGTTGCTCAAGTAGGTTTTTTATATTGCTTTAGTGTCGCTTTGAGCGTGATGATATTTTTGTAATAACGGGGTGACAGTGAATGGAAAAATAGATGTACGATTTTGTCATGTTTTGTCATAGTGAAGACCAAGATTATTTAAATTTTTACAACAATTAAATTTATATAATTAAGCTAGCCCTTGTCAAATATAGCTTATGTTTTTTTGTTATTTAAAGGTGTCATAAAACGGTAAAAATAGTTTAACAATTGTCTGGTAATGAGGTTGTTTTCTGGTAACCTCTTAGCTCGCTTATTTATGTTGTTCGTTAATTAAACAGCTAAATTTAAGCTGAGAGATTTATTTATCCACATAATAAAAAAATAATAATAAATATTTGAAAAGGATTTCAGACTTACCTTTTTTCATCTAATACAAGTAGTTAAATAATAGTTGCCGTAAAGTTCGCCAGAACTTTAAGGTTTTTCATTGTGGTTTTCAACATACTTATCCACAATTATTGCTAATTGATGCGCCTAAATATAATGAATAGCTAGAGACAATTTGCCGATTATGGCATGCTTAGCCAATCTTTCTCCCAGTTATAAAATTATCATGCCAACTTCTGACCAATCACCGCTTATTTTAGTCGATGGTTCATCTTATTTATTTCGTGCTTATCACGTGCCATATTTGCAAGCTTTATCCACTTTAGACGGCCAACCTACCGGTGCTATTACTGGCGTTTTGAACATGTTCAGAAGTCTAAAAAAAGACTATCCCAATGGCAACATCGTGGCGATATTTGATGCCAAAGGGAAAACCTTTCGTAATGATATGTATGCTGAATATAAAGCTAATCGCCCGCCCATGCCGGATGATTTACGCACGCAAATTGCGCCAATACATGAAATTATTGTTGCCATGGGTTTACCGCTGTTAGTTATTGATGGCGTGGAGGCTGATGATGTTATTGGCACTTTATCGCATCAAGCCACCGCTTTAGGCATTGAAACCGTGATTTCAACCGGTGATAAAGATATGGCTCAGTTAGTTAACCCGCATGTGCGTTTAATTAACACCATGACCAATGTAGAAATGGATGAAGCAGGCGTTATTGAAAAATTTGGTGTTCGCCCTGATCAGATCATCGACTACCTTGCCTTGATGGGCGATAAAGTTGATAACATTCCTGGCGTGGAAAAGTGTGGACCTAAAACAGCGGTAAAATGGTTAACCGCACACCCTAGCTTAAAAGAAGTTATGGCACATGCCGACGACGTTAAAGGTAAAGTAGGTGAAAACTTACGTAGCGCTTTAGTACACCTGCCGCTTTCTTATGAACTTGCCACTATTAAGCTCGACGTTGACCTTGAGCAAAGCGTTGCTGAACTGCAACCCAAAGCACCTGATACTGAAACATTAAGAACGCTTTACCAAAAATTTGAATTAAAACGTCTATTAACTGATTTAGACGCTGGCGATAGCAAAGCGGATACTGCAGTTAAACCAAGTAGCGAAGCGGTTGCCGACTTGCCTGCTGACGTTGACACTGAATATGACATTATTATTGATAAAGCCAGCTTTAATGTTTGGCTTGAAAAATTAAGCGCTGCTGAGCTGTTTGCTTTTGATACTGAAACCACCAGCGTTAACTATATGAAAGCTAAACTGGTCGGTTTATCATTTTGTATTGAAGCCGGTAAAGCGGCTTATGTGCCACTAACGCATGATTATATTGATGCGCCAGAGCAGCTAGAGCTCGACTGGGTGCTTGAGCAACTTAAGCCATTATTAGAGAGTGAAACCTGCTGTAAAGTGGGGCAAAATTTAAAATACGATGCCAATGTGCTCTCGCATTATAATATTGCCATGCAAGGTATTGCTTTTGACACCATGCTTGAGTCTTATTGTTTGAACAGTGTGGCAACGCGCCATAACATGGACGCGCTAGCAGAAAAATATTTAGGCTATAAAACCGTACATTTTGAAGATATCGCTGGTAAGGGCGCAAAGCAGCTGACCTTTAATCAAATAGAAATTGAAAAGGCCGGTCATTATGCCGCTGAAGATGCTGATATTACCATGCGTTTGCATCAAGCCATTTACCCACAATTAGCCAAAGTGAGTTCGCAGCTCTCTGTTTTTACCGATATTGAGATGCCGTTATTGCCTGTACTTGCCCGCATGGAACAACATGGGGTATTAATTGATTGCGATATGTTGGCTCAACAAAGCCAATCCATTGGTACACGTTTAGCTGAGTTAGAGATTGAAGCGCATAACCTCGCAGGTAAAAGCTTTAACTTAAGCTCGCCTAAGCAATTGCAGGTCATTTTGTTTGAAGAGCTAAAAATACCGGTTATTAAGAAAACCCCTAAAGGTGCGCCTTCAACGGCAGAAGAAGTGTTACAAGAATTAGCCTTAGACTATCCATTACCGAAAGTGATCTTAGAAAACCGTGGCTTAAGTAAGTTAAAGTCAACTTATACCGACAAGTTACCCTTACTAGTCGGGGCAACCACTAACCGTGTTCATACCTCTTATCAACAAGCGGTTACCGCAACAGGGCGTTTATCTTCGACCGATCCAAATCTACAAAACATTCCTATTCGTAGTGAAGAAGGACGTAAAATACGTCTGGCTTTTATTGCTCCGCCTGAGCATAAAATTGTTGCGATAGATTATTCTCAAATTGAATTACGCATTATGGCGCATTTATCAGACGACCCGGGCTTAGTTAAGGCGTTTTCTGAAGGTAAAGACGTGCATAAAGCAACGGCAGCAGAGATATTTGCCGTACCGCTTGATGAAGTCACTATAGATCAACGCCGCAGCGCGAAAGCGGTTAACTTTGGTTTGATTTATGGTATGTCGGCATTTGGCTTAGCAAAACAACTTAATGTGCCTCGCCATACTGCACAAGCCTATATTGATAAATACTTTGAGCGTTATCCTAATGTTTCTCAGTATATGGAAGATACCCGTCAACAAGCCACTGAAACAGGTTATGTAGAAACCTTATTTGGTCGTCGACTGTATTTACCGGACATTAAAGCAAAAAATGCCATGCGCAAAAAAGCCGCTGAACGTGCAGCGATTAACGCACCTATGCAAGGTACTGCGGCTGATATTATCAAAAAAGCCATGTTGGCGGTTGATGCTTGGATACAAGCGCAAAACGATCCTAGAATCAAAATGACCATGCAAGTACACGATGAATTAATTTTTGAAATTCACCAAGATATTGTTGAGAAAACCACAGCAACCTTGGTTGAAATTATGAATAATGCCATCACCATGAGTGTGCCATTAATTGCCGAAGCCGGCATTGGTGATAACTGGGAACAAGCGCATTAGTGATATCAAAGGGGGGTATTACTCTAGTATTTTGAACTTGTGAATAAACAATATTTAATGTACTTACTATTGTTTGGTTGAAATTAATATCCTTGCTTCACGTTCTTATTAAATAACGCCGAGTGATCCCTTCATGGTGTGTTGTTATTCAGGTCTCTATCCAGAGGCCTTTTTTTTCACCATTTTTCTCTTATTCAATATTCACTCATTCAAGCTCTAAGGCATGTGTTGAATGAAGCAACTGTACTTGTGATGTTTATCTGCCTTCGGTCTATGGCGACTAAATTACCTTAGACGAGCAAGCTCAGGCATAGGCACAGGTGAACTTTACATTAAGCTAAAGGTCAACAGTGGAATAATATCACTTAGCTATTGTACTTATGCACAATGGCGATAAAATCATAGCCGCTCTACTAAATTTATATCATGATTGAATCGAGGAAAATATTTTGAAGAAATGGACGTTACCGCTGTTACTGACTTGTTTAGTCGCCTGTGAAAATACCGATAAGTTGCAAACCCAAACACCTGATCGCATTGTTGATGGCATCACTTTTGTTGAGCAAGTGCGAACAGCAGCGAAAAAAACGGTGATCCCATATCAAAAATATGTTTTAGACAACGGTTTAACTTTGATTTTGCATCAAGACAGTTCAGACCCTTTGGTTCATGTTGATATGACCTATCACGTGGGCTCTGGCCGCGAAGAAATTGGTAAGTCAGGTTTTGCGCATTTTTTCGAACATATGATGTTTCAAGGCTCAGAAAATGTTGCTGACGACGAGCACTTTAAAATAGTCACTGAATCTGGCGGCACCATGAATGGCACCACCAACAGCGATCGCACGAATTACTTTCAAACCGTACCAGCGAATCAACTAGAAAAAATGTTGTGGCTTGAAGCTGACCGCATGGGATTTTTAGTGGATGCCGTGACACAAGAGAAATTTGAAATACAACGTGAAACCGTAAAAAACGAACGTGGCCAAAGTTATGAAAATCGTCCTTATGGGCTCTTGCGAGAACGTGTTGCGGAAGCTATGTATCCTGTAGGTCATCCTTATTCATGGCAAACCATAGGTTATATTGACGATTTAAATCGCGTTAATGTGAATGACTTAAAAGCCTTTTTCTTGCGTTGGTATGGCCCTAATAATGCCACATTAACCATAGGCGGTGATCTTAATGTTGCTGACACTTTGGCAATGGTGAGCAAATATTTTGGCACTATTCCTCGTGGCCCAGCGGTAAAAATGCCTGAAAAATCTAGCTTTACACTCGAGGCTGATCGCTATATTTCTATGGAAGACAATGTGCATTTACCTTTAGTGTATATGTCGTATCCAACGGTGAGTGTTAGGCATAAAGATGAAGCCGCATTAGATTTACTCTCGAGTATTTTAGGTGGAGGTAAAACCTCATTACTTTATAAAAACTTAGTTAAAAATCAGTTGGCTGTGCAAGCCTCTGTCAGTCATCCTTGTGCTGAGCTCGCCTGTACTTTTAATATGTTAGCACTTCCGCATCCAGCGTCAGGTAACACCTTGGCAGATATGGAAAAAGTGATTCGTGCTAGCTTGCTTGAATTTGAAAGTCGGGGTGTTGAAGATGACGATTTAATCAAAGCAAAAGCCGAAATGGAAGCTAACTTTGTCTTTGGTTTGCAAAGTGTAGCCGGTAAAGTTAGCCAATTGGCAGCGAATGAAACCTTTAAAGGCAATCCAAATTATATTGAGCAAGACATTGCCCGTTATGCCAAGGTCACCAAAGCTGATGTAATGCGTGTTTATGAAAAATATATCAAAAATAAACATGGCGTGATCATGAGCATAGTACCAAAAGGGAAAAAATTATTAGTTGCTGCGCCAGATAATTTCACACCACCAGCACGGGTTATCCCTGAACGTGCGATGACTTCAGATACCGACTTACAAGTGCGTAAAGCACAAGACAATTTTGACCGCAGCCTTATGCCAGTTGCTGGCGCAAATAAAGCCGTTGAAGTACCCAAAATGTGGCGCGAAACTTTTGCTAATGGTATGAAAATACTAGCAACACAAAGCAGCGAGACACCAACCACCTCAATGTTGATCAAAATTCCTGCGGGTCATTATTATGAAAGTAAAGAAAAGGCCGGCACAGCAGCACTTTTAGCTGCCATGTTAAATGAGTCTACCAGCAAACGTAGCGCTGAAGACATGAGCAAAGCTCTGCAAAAACTGGGTACTTCGGTTAGTATCTCAGCGGGTAATGACTATTTAGCGGTCAATATAAATACCTTAACTAAGCATATAGACGCCACGCTTGCCTTAGTTTATGAAAAATTAACCATGCCGGCGTTTTTGCCAAGTGAATTTGAGCGTAATAAAAGCAATGCCATTCAAGGTGCTATTAATGGTAAAAAAGATGCCGGATATTTAGCGTCAAATGCTTATCGCCAGTTACTGCATGGCGATAATATTGCGGCAACTTCTAGTGCGGGTTCAGAAGCCTCATTAGCTAATATCGAATTAGCCGATATTAAAGCGCTTTATCAAGAGCAAGTGCAGCCAAAAGGTAGTGAAATAATATTGGTGTCAGATTTAAACCAACGCGATATTTTGCAGTCTTTGAGTATCTTCAAAGCATTGACGGGCGCAGGCAAAGAGCTGTTATTAACCTTACCCGACTCAAATGCTAAGCGTGGCGTTATTTATTTAGTAAATAAAGACAATGCTGCGCAGGCTGCTATTCGCATAGGTAAACGCTCAATTACTGAAGATATTACCGGTGAATACTATCGAGCTTACTTAATGAACTTTGCTTTAGGCGGGGCATTTAATAGCCGTATTAATCTAAATTTACGTGAAGATAAGGGCTACACCTACGGTGCGCGTTCGTATTTTTATGGTGATAAATTCTCTGGCACCTTTACCGCAAGCGCAGAGGTGCGGGCTGATGTAACAGACAAGTCGATTGTTGAATTTGTGAAAGAAATTACACATTATGCGGAGCAAGGAATTAGCGATGAAGAGTTAGCTTTCATGCGCAACGCCATCAACCAAAAAGATGCGTTAAAATATGAAACACCAGGTCGTAAACTCGGATTTTTAGCACAAATTTTAGAACACGATCTAACGGCTGATTTTGTCAAAGAGCGCAATGACATTGTGGCTAATATCAGTAAAGCAGAAATTAACGCGTTAGCGAAAAAGCATTTAGTTTTAAGCGAAATGCTAATGGTGGTAGTGGGCGACGCTAAGACCTTAAAACCTCAACTTGAGGCCTTAGGTTACCAAGTGATTAATTACGAAATTTAAACGAACGTAATGCTACTCAAGGCTGCCAATGGGTGGCCTTTTTACTTTCTGTAGTCCTGCTGATTATTTTCCGGTGAATTATTTTTTGTTTTTTACAGGGAGGAAACAATGAGAAGGGATTAAGGGAAGTTTAACGACAAGTTTTGAGCTGTCAGCTGTCAGTAAGTTAACATACGTTTTAAGCTTGGTTTTGTTGTGCTTTTCCTCCTGTAGTCCTCCTGTTTTTCTCCCTGTGAGATATTTTTATTTTTACAGGGAGGAAACAATGAGCAGGGAATGAGTAGGGCACTGACAATCTTGATTAACGCAGTAAAATATTGGCTAAATTAGCGTTTGCTGGGATATTTTGCTGGTGTGGTTTTATTCGGTAAGGTAGCTTGCATAAATTCACGAAGATCTTGGTTAGACGCTTCTAAATCTTGATAACGTAAATACATCATATGGCCACTTTTATAACCCTTAAATGATAATCTGTCTTGCATTTTACCACTTGGGTCAATTTGGGATAAGGTATATTTAGCATCAAAATAGTTGGTGGCACCATCATAGTAACCTGACTGTATCATCACATTTAAGTACGGGTTTTGCGCCATCGCTAAACGTAAGTTTTCACCGGTTTTATTGTTGCTTCTATCCCAAGGGTGCACATTACCGAACATATTGTATTTAAGGTCGGTTTTATAATTGAGTTCTTCACGTAAATAATAATTTATTGCTGGCGTAAAACTGTGCAACCAAGAGGTTAATTCAGCGTTGTAATCAGGACGGCTACCAGTCACTTTTTCATCGATACCTAAATAGCGAGAATCTAAACGACCCACGGTTTGCTCGCGATTACGCAGTATTTCCTTCCAAAAATAAGACGCTTCAATATCTAAGTTATTACGCAAGACTTCTTGTACCGATAAACCAGAATATCGAGCGACTTGTTCGGCGATGCGCTGCTTTTCATCTTGAGCAATAAAGCCACCTTTGGCGAGCGCGGGCAAGTACTGCTCAAGGGTGAATTTTTCAATTTCAGGTAAAATGTCTAATAGATCTTTATTTTGCAAATCGTCAGCAAGTGCTTTGTGGTACCAAGCGGTTGCAGCAAAATAAGGTAAACGATTGGCTGCTTTTACCGGGCCGTCACGTTTGATACCAATATCCGTGGGTGACACTAAAATAACGCCATTAAGGTACATCCACTGGCGCGATTGTAGTTCTAACGCTAAGCCTGCAACACGGGTAGTGCCATAACTTTCGCCAATAAGGTATTTGGGTGACTGCCAACGGTTATGGCGGGTAACAAAGGTGTTAATCCACTCTGCCAAGTACTTAATGTCAGCATTTACGCCAAAGAACATTTTCTTTTGCTCTTCTTTTGACGGCATTTTACCTTCTTTATTCGGTAAAACTCGTGAATAGCCGGTATTAACTGGGTTAACAAAGACAATATCAGCGCTGTCTAAAATGGAGAAGTCATTGGTTTTTACGCCGTATGGCTGTAATGGAAAACCTTCGTTGTTGACATTAAGTACTTTAGGGCCGGTATAAGCGACATGCATCCAAACTGAGGCAGAGCCGGGGCCACCATTGAATGAGATAAGTAACGGCCGATCGGCTTTATCTTTTACATTTGCGCGTTGATAATAGGTATAAAAAAGGCTGGCAGTAGGCTTGCCTTCTTCGTCCCAAACCGGTTGAGTACCGGTCGTGGCGGTGTAATCAAATTTCTTGCCATTCACTTTTGTACTATGAGTGCTGGTGTTACTTTCATCAATGGCAATTTTGCGGTCAAACTCTGCATTGGCCAAGGGTGATAACAGTAACAGTAGGCTAGCTAACCTTATAAAATATTTAATGGTCATCATATTGTCCTTAGGGTTAAGGCGTAATTTTTATTTTGTCTCTTGAGCCTACGTCAGCATGAAGAAAAAGTCATAATTAAAAGTTAGAACGAGTATTTCTAGCGATTAGTAACCTTAACGACTGATTAAAACTCGGCGTACTAAAATAGGGTTTGTTTATGTATTTGAATGAGTAAGTCAGTTTAAAAGCTTAGTTATCACCTGTAGGTCGGTATTCATTTTAAAGACGGTTAAATTTCATTTAACTTAATGGACTAAAGTCCACTCTACATTGGACCCAGATTGAACCTAGACTGGGCTTGCATTCAGTCTGTATTGAGCTTACAAAGGGACTATGTATGGTGCTGTGGTTTTAGGTTGTTTTTTTTGTAGGTCGGACTTTAGTCCGTCAACTGTTAGTGCGACCACTTAAAGTCTTACTTAAGTGGGTAAACTGTGTCAATTACACCGGCCTAAAAAGTCAGGTGCAATGGGTTAGATAAACAACAATAAGGTGCTCACCGCTTAGGCTGGCGAAGTTGTTGGGTAAGTCGGTTATTTTTACTAAGTGTTGAGCAGGCAAGGTGATGACTTCTTGGCTCTGGTTTAAGGTCAGTGTGGCGTCTTTGAATAAGCTATAAATAAAGCACAGGGCGCTTGTTTCAAGTAAATAATTCTTCGCACTTCTTTGGCAGTTTACCTTGCTGTTAAAGGCCGATGTTTGGGTGATAACATTAAAGTCGGTTATTTCATTAGTATGTAAGTTGCCAACAGTTTTATTACCACCATCAAAAGTAGCCAGGTCTAATAGCTGGGTTAAACGGTCAATTTTATTATCATTGTGTTGTAAGTTGATGCCGTCTCCGTCAATTAAAATGAGGTTGCGAGTATAGCCAGTAAAATTAGAGAAAACGCCATCTTCAACCACACTTGCCATACTTAATCGCCAGTCGAACTTGTCTAAGCTGCCGCCTGGGTTTATCGCCATTTCAATGGTTTCTCCTTGACCATTTTTCCATGGGACGGTTTTAAATTGTCTGGGTTGAATAATTTCTATCATCTTGTGTATCCTGATTAAACCGGCATATTCTGCTCATTGTTTAGATCATAGCGTGAAACTGAACCCAATGTCTTTGGCAAATGAGGTTTATTTAGCGATCAGGCTAAAGACATAACCTATTACTTATTTTTTCTGATTTAACCCGGACAAAATAATTGCATAACGCAAGGCGCATTGTTAGCATGCGCGCTTTATGATCTCCCTTAACTCACTATTTAAACTCACTATTTAAATTAATAAAAGGATATTATTGTGTTTAAAAAATCTTTAATTGCACTTTCTTTATTGGTATTACCTTTAACGGCTTCGGCTAACTGGTCAGCTGGCGCAGGCTATGCAGACTTATCACTTGAAAACCTTTCTTTAGGCGCTATTTATGGCGCTGTTGCTTATGAATTTGTCGAAGAGGGTAGTAAATTTTCACTAATACCTGAATTGCGTCTTGGCACCGGTATATCTGATGATAAAAGTCATAGTGTTAAAGTAGAAGTCGAACGCTTCACGGTACTTTCTGTTCGTGGCCAATACAATTATGATAATGGTTTTTATGTTTATGTGATGCCGTCATATGCCAACCTAGATCTGAAAGCCAGTTTCCGTGGCACGTCTGTCAGCGATGATGAATGGGAATTTGGTTTTGGTGTGGGTGTGGGTAAAAAACTGAACGAAAAAGTTAGCATTGAAGCGTCTTTTGAAAATTATGACACCACTGACACTGATACTGATGTGATAACTGTTGGTTTTAAATACGCTTTTTAAGCGCTTAAATAAACTTTATTATTTAAAAGGGCAGCCATAGTGCTGCCCTTTTATGTTCATAAAGAACGATGTCACTATCACATGCGAAAGCGTGACTGAATATAAAAAGCAGCGATTAACGCTGCTTTTTATAAATATTAACTTTTAAAAAGCTAATTAAATGGCTTAGGACTTATTTTAATGATGATGCGTACTGTGACAGTGCGGTAATGTCTTCATCAGTTAAATTCGCAGCAACACCTCGCATCATGCCATTCATGTCATTATAACGTGAGCCATTACGAAATGCGTCTAACTGAATCTTTAAGTATTCAGCATTCTGGCCAGCAAGAGCAGGAAAACCAGCATTTGCCATGCCTTTACCATCAACACCATGACAGGCCGCACAGGCGGTAATTTCCATTTCGGCATTACCACCTAAATAAAGTTTTTTACCTTTCGCATTAGCGGTACCGTTGCCATCAGTGACTTTTTGATTGGCATAAAATGCTGAGATATCAGCCATGTCTTGCTCACTAAGTGCCATTGCCATACCACCCATGATGGCGTTTACACGACCTGATTTACCACCAGAGGTCATGCCTAATTTAAATTCAGTAAGTTGCTTAACTAAGTAGTTAGCACTCTGCCCCGCTAACTTAGGGTACATAGGCACAAGACTATTACCGTCAGCACCGTGACAAGCAGCACACATGGCTGCTTTGCCTTTACCTGCTTCGGCATCGCCTTGCGCTGCATTGGCAGTAGTGACTGCACTTAATCCTAATAAAACAGTAATGATAAATTTTTTCATTGATTTAGTCTCTGCTTGTCGTAAACACGATAACGGGTTTACTTATAAAATTTGCTAAAATGTTGTTTTGGCATTCTACACGAATTTAATGGCTGTGAAATAATGTCATTAAAAAAACTAGTGAATACCAGTGCAGTAAATTTTTTTGCTGTACTGGCAGTATAAAATCACGGCAATAAAAAGCAGCGATAAACGCTGCTTATATTGAGATTAACTAGCTGACGTTAGCCCATTAAAAAAATATTACTTCATTGACGCCATGTATTTCGCTAACTCATCCATGTCGCTAGCTGAAAGCTTAGAAGCAACACTGCGCATCATGGAGTTGTAATCGTTATAACGCTCACCGTTTTTGAATTGCATTAATTGTGCTTTTAGGTACGCTTCGTTTTGGCCGGCGATAACTGGGAAGCCAGCCTTACCGGAACCTTTACCGTTAACACCGTGACAAGCAACACAAGCGGTGATTTTACGTTTTGCATCGCCACCTAGATAAAGTTTCTTACCAATCTTAGAGCCTTCCAAATCAGCAACAATAATTTTTTGAGCGGCAAAATAGCTGGCAATCTCTACCATGTCTTGCTCACTTAATACTGACGCCATAGACGACATAACCGCATTTTCACGTGCACCCGATTTAAACTCTTGTAACTGTTTTACAATGTAATCTGCATGTTGTCCTGCAAGTTTTGGGTAGATAGCAACAAGGCTGTTACCCTCGGCGCCGTGACATGCAGTACAAGTTGCGGCTTTGGCTTTACCAGCAATAACTTCAGCAGTTACCGGAGCTGATGGCGTTACTCTACGTGAAACCACGTTAGCAACGGCAGCAGTGTCAGCAAAGTAAGCTGCCATGTCAGCAATCTCATTGTTAGTCATGTTACCGGCAAATTGGTTCATGGCGTAGTTAATGCGATCTTTGTTTTTAAAATTCATTAACTGTGTTGCAATGTATTCAGGATGTTGATTGGCCAGGTTCGGATAAATTAATACCTTGCTGTTACCTTCGCTACCATGACAACCAATACATGAGGCAATATTGCGAGAAGGATCGCCTAATTCAAATAAGCTCTTACCCGCTGCAGGGTCAGGTACGTAAGCAGTAGGTGCTTTAATTGTCGCTGCGCTTGTACTTGCTTCAGTAGCGCT
Organism: Colwellia sp. MB02u-9; assembly: GCF_014077085.1. Lineage (NCBI taxonomy): Bacteria > Pseudomonadati > Pseudomonadota > Gammaproteobacteria > Alteromonadales > Colwelliaceae > Colwellia > Colwellia sp. MB02u-9. The sequence continues at coordinate 84,506 of NZ_JACGVF010000090.1, read as the reverse complement.
AGCATCTTGGCTTGCGCCATTACGCGGTAATGCTTCAAAGTAAGCCGCCAGATCAGCCATATCTTGCTCAGATAAACCTGCTGCCATTGAATACATTAATGAGTTTTCACGCTCACCTGATTTGAATGCTTTCAGTTGTACTACAATATAATCAGCATGTTGTCCCGCTAAATTAGGAAAGGTATCACTAATGCCAATACCATTTGCACCATGACAGCCAGCACAAGTAGCGGATTTAGCTTTACCTGCCTCTGCGTCACCAGTGGCGGCAACAGCAATATTAATACTTAGTAAGGTTATAATTAATGAAGTTAAAATATGTTTCATAGGAAAATTCTCAACATGCTTTGGTGTTTTTTATTGAATACATTCAATAAGCCAGAAAAATCGGGGATATCATACACCATTAAGGCTATTGCGCGGCTTGTTTAATAAAAAAAATTACCTAAATTCTAATACTATTGCATCTTTAGTATAAAAAAACGATATAATGCGGTTTTAATTTATATCGTTGGATCTAATCTTGTCATCTACAGCCATTCATCTAAGCAAAGCGACTTTTACCCTTAGCGCACCTGATATCCGTCGTTTACCAGCCGATAGTGGTATTGAAGTGGCATTTGCAGGTCGCTCTAACGCAGGTAAGTCAAGCGCGTTAAATACCCTAACAAATCAAAGAGGCCTTGCACGTACCAGTAAAACACCGGGCAGAACTCAGTTGATTAACATCTTTGAAATTGCCGAAAACAAGCGCCTAGTTGATTTACCTGGCTATGGTTTCGCTAAAGTGCCTATGGAAATGAAGAAAAAGTGGCAAAAAGCTTTAGGCGAATACCTAGAAAAACGCGAATGTTTGAAAGGTTTAGTGATACTGATGGATATCAGACATCCATTAAAAGACCTTGATATGGACCTAATTCAATGGGCTGTAGACGGAGAATTACCGGTTTTAGCCTTATTAACTAAAAGCGACAAACTTTCTCAAGGCAAAGTCAGCGGGCAAGTACTTGCGGTTAGAAAAGAGCTAGCAGCATTAAATGCTGATATTAAAGTGCAGGCGTTTTCGTCATTAAAACGTACTGGCTCAGAGCAAGCAGACAAAGTCATTTGCGATTGGTTTCAAGATGAAAATCTGCAAGCCTTAAGTGAATTAGGTGACGCGCCTTTAATAGAAGAATAAAAGTCAGAAGAATAAAAGTCAGAAGAATAAAAGTCAGAAGAATAAAAGTCAGAAGAATAAAAATAGCCAGTTGAGCAATACAGTACTCAACTGATTATATTGACATAACAACCTAATAAGTCACGTTGTACTGTAAGTAGGGTCAGTTTTTTGTTCCAGACAAAAACTAAATACCGACCTCCTTGTCGGCAATGTCATGACCACATGGTTCTGAAAGAGTGACCATGTACAGGCCGCTCTTAGCCATTTATGGCTCCCACGCCACGACATCATTGCTCGCCTATCAGTTGAAATAAACCACTCTTATGCAAAGCCTTTTAGGCCAGTTGCCTAGCCTTATTGTTCAGGTAGCACCCAATCAGGTCTTGGAAAATGGCAAGTGTAGCCATTAGGCATACGCTGTAAATAGTCTTGATGTTCTACCTCGGCTTGCCAAAAATCACTCACGGGCTCAACTTCAGTAACCACTTTACCTGGCCATAAGCCAGAGGCATCAACATCAGCAATGGTTTTTTCTGCCATGGCTTTTTGCGCTGCGCAAGTGTAATAAATTGCCGAACGATAGCCAGTGCCTAGATCATTGCCCTGCCTATTTTCTGTAGTAGGATCATGTATTTGAAAAAATAATTCTAAAATTTTTCGATACCCGATCACAGTATTGTCAAAGTAAACCTCAAGGCCTTCTGCATGAGTACCGTGGTTTCGGTAAGTCGCATTTTTAACATCGCCACCGGTATAACCGGCAGAGGTTTTTGTGATGCCGGGTAATTTGCGAATTAAATCTTGCATACCCCAAAAGCAACCGCCGGCTAATACGGCTCGTTCAATGGTCATATTCTATCCTTCTACTTGGGTTAAATAGGCTTCATAACCTTCAGCGGTCATATCGTCACGGTGAATAAACTTCAGTGAAGCTGAGTTAATGCAATATCGTAAGCCACCTTGTGCTGTCGGACCGTCAGTAAATACATGGCCTAAATGACTATCACCATGTGCTGAGCGGACTTCTGTGCGCACCATGCCATGATTTTCATCGCTAAGTTCACTGACATTCTTGCTTTCAATGGGCTTAGTAAAACTAGGCCAGCCACAACCTGCGTCAAACTTATCAGCTGAAGCAAACAAAGGCTCACCTGAAACCACATCAACATAAATACCTGGTGAGGTATTTTCCAATAACTCGCCAGTCCAAGGGCGTTCAGTACCGCTTTCTTGTGTAACACGATATTGCTCAGCGGATAACGCAGCAATAGCATCGCTTGATTTGGTATATTGTGACATAAGATCTCCTTAGTGGTTTGATGGCGATTAATGATTTATTGCAGCAATAAATTAATGAAATATGACTTTGCTCATTACTGTTTAACAATAGACCGGAAATGTCATGATTAATTCACCATAGTATTGAAACTATATTGAGCAAAAATTCGATATAACAAGGCTTACCTAAGGTAAACCAGCCGACTAATGTAAACCTGCTATATTTAAGGGGCGATAATCGCAAATTCGAGTTTACTGAGAAGTGCGTTGTTTAGTAGGCCTTGTCGAAATATTAACAAGGAAGATAAAATGAACTTCAAATTAACCATAGCACTAATCGTCACGGTTAGTGCTTTTAGCAGCTATGCTGAACGTTGGAATGAACAGCAAACACAAGTATGGAATATAGTTTTAGCTTCATATGAAGATATCGAGAAACGCGATAATAATTGGACAGATAAATGGGTAACCGAAGACGCCATGGTTTGGGGAAATAGTACCCCAATGCCGCGTGACCGAAGTGCAGTAAAACGATGGGAAAAATTCAGTTTTGAAGATGGCTCAACTAACAATGTTGCTGAATATAGCCCAACAGCCATTGTTGTTCATGGTGATACCGCCGTTGCACATTATTACTATTCTAATGGCACTACAGCTAAAAAAGGAGAGCAAAAGGTTACTCATGGCCGTTGTAGTGATGTGTTAGTCAAAGATGATAAAGCGTGGAAATTTGTCGCTTGGCATTGTGCTGATGAAGCGAAAAAATATTAATTAACTTTGTTTGAAATTAACTCTGTTTGAGATTAACTCCTAGCTGATGTTGAGCTAGGTTTTTTTTGTTAATTTTTCAGGGTGAGAACAAAAGCTAAATTTTAGACATAAAAAAACCGATGACCAAAGGGGTCATCGGTATGTAAGCTTGGGGAAGCTAGAATTCAAAATTAATACAACAGGTTCAAACGAGAACAACGTTATTATAGAGCAACAACTCTACAAAAGTAAAGCCTTTACTCTAAAATAGTTTATTTAGATCAAAAAAAAGACAGTTTTAGCTGTGTAGATCGCAGGAAATAATGAGATCTGCGACAGAAAATGAGATTGAGACGTTTTATGCAATATTCACTATGGCCACTTTGCTGACCTAAATTAGTCCTGAAAATTAGGCAAGTTTATGTTCACTTAGATACGGACGTTCCCCGCAGATATAAATATGAATTCTTTGACTATAAATATTACCAATTAATCGAATAACCTGACTAGCAAAAATGCCACCATTGCAATCGTTCGGAGGTTACATAATTAGTTTTCAGGAAGACGTTAATTATTGCTTGCATTGCAAACACTGTCAGGCCGTTTAGTGCCATTAGCCACTGCTGGGAACTACTTAGTCGTTAGATATCATTAAATTTATCCCTAATAGCTAAAAACTCATCTAAATTGTCAAAAAATATATCAATTAACTTGGGATCGAAGTGCTTTCCTTTCTCATCTTTAAATAGGTTGAATATTTTTTCTTCATCCCATGCTTTTTTATAGCAACGTTCGCTACCAAGAGCATCAAACACATCGGCCAATGCCGTTATACGCCCGTATATATGTATATTTTCGCCACTAAGACCTTGCGGGTAGCCACTACCATCATATTTCTCATGATGTTCATAAGCTACGATAGCTGCCGTTTTTAGAAGTGGTCTTGATGAGTCCATTAGCATATCACGACCGATCTGCGCATGTGTCTGCATGATTATCCATTCTTCAGCATCAAGTTTACCTGGCTTATTTAAGATCGCATCGGGTATGCCTACTTTTCCAATATCATGCATTGGACTTGCCTGCTTGATAAGCTCTGCTTCATCTTCACCTAAACCAGAATGAAGAGCCAACAACTTTGAATACTCAGCAACCCTTCTTACGTGATTGCCTGTCTCTTTGCTACGAGTTTCACCAATTTCCCCCATCCTGAAAATAACTTCACGCTGCGTTTCTTCTATTTCTTCGTGGAGTTGTTCGATTTCTTTTCTATCTGTAATATCGAATCTTGTGCCTATATATCCAATATGCTTTCCATCAGAATCGAATTCAGGTTCTAATTGTGACTCTACCCAATAATGCCCCCCACATTTCTTTTTATTTTTCAATGTAATGTGGAAACTCTTTTTTTGCTGTATTGTTTTCCATAAGTTTTCAAATACTGATGAAGGCGTATCTGGATGCCTTACGATACTATGTGACTGTCCCACCAACTCATTCAATTCGAAACCACTTATTTCACAAAATGCTTTGCTAGCATGCGTTATTTTTCCTGTTAAATCTGTTTTTGAAAAAATAACATTCCTATCAAAATCATCGAGTGTTTTACTTAATGCCTGCTCTGTATTAATACGGTCTTCAACGTCTTTTAAAAGCATGCCTAGGAATGCTGTAGCGGGTGTAAAAACAAGAATGAGCGGAAAAGCAATCAATGACACTAACCCCACAACAACATCTGCTGGTAGCTGAGTAATAAATAGTATTTCGACAACGTGCACCAAAAGGCCAAATAACAGGAGCTGTATGATGTTAACTTTCATCAAGCCTTTATGAACACAATAACGATAGCCTAAACCAAGGCAGGTAGATGCGATAACGACTGCAACACCAACATAAACGCCCCCACCACCAAGAAATAACCGATACCCTCCTGTAAGGGCAGCAGCAATAACTGAAACGACGGGGCCACCGAATAAGCCCGCCATACTCAGGACTACCGTACGGGGGTCGAAAATGACTCCTGGGATAATTTCAATCGGCAGCATCATGCCTATAATGCAAATCCCTCCAAAAATCCCCCCTGACACTACTTGTTTTATAAGTCCATTTTTTTTTATAAAACGAACGGAAAAGCTTTGTAATAAACAAAGTGACATTAGTAGAGCCGCAGCCTTGATGAGTTCAATTATCATAAGTGTAAAGGTTTCTTATTTAAAGGTTGTACTTAATTTTCCTATATCTTCAGCACTTTTATTTACGGCTATTCCATAGTTATTCACTTGCGAAGCAAGTATGGTGTTTTTCTTAGAAAGATCATCTATGGTATGAACACTATGCGTTATTTGATTGGCAACAACACTTTGCTCTTCAGCCGCCGTTGCAATTTGAGCTGTCATATCGCTAACATCATTAACATTGCCAATAATATTTTCCATGGCTTGTTTTATTTTAGTGCTATCTTCAGAGCATTCTTCGGCATTAGCTTTACTAGCAAGCATCACCTGACTCCAATTTTCTAACGTTTTTTGTAATTCCGTTACTGAGCTTTGGATCTGAACGGTTGCTCCCTGAGTCCTACTCGCAAGAGTTCTTACTTCATCGGCAACAACAGCAAAACCTCGACCCTGTTCACCCGCTCTTGCAGCTTCAATTGCAGCATTTAAGGCAAGTAAATTTGTTTGATCCGCAATTCCCTGAATTTCAGACATGATCGTTGAAATTTTATTGACATCGGTTACCAATTCAAGCGCATTGCTGGCCGCTTTTTCAACATCATCCGCTAAACAATTAATTTTGTTTTGGCTGATTTCGATAACATTGATATTTTCCCGACATTCGTTTTGTACGATTAAAACTTTGTCATGTGTCTGATTGGTATTTAAACTGACTTCAGCAATCGTCGCACTCATTTCAGTGATGGCGGTTGCAAATTGTGCAAGATGTGAGTTCTCTTCTTCTATACTTTCGAGCATTTCTATTGAAGAGTACTGTAATTCAGTAGCAAGCCTTACCAGTTCCTGTCCGGAATCATGACTTCGTCCTAGTATTGTTCTTATCTGAGCTTTATATAATTCGAGAGGGTAAGCGATAATACCCAATGCTCCCTTTCCCGAGAAAATTAGACGTGACGGACTATCAAATAGTTTTTTCGTGGTCGTTACATAATTTGGAAAGGTGAACAGTTCGGGTGAAAAAATAAGAGAAAGCAAAGCGATACAACTTAGCAACACGATAGATGGAACTATTGAGCTTGTATATGCCCAAACACCAAAAGATGCCAGAGTAATGAGAACAATAGCAAATAACCTTCTCATGTTAACGTTAGTCTCTAAACCTGAGACTGAATGCCCATTATTCAGAGTATCATATAGCTGTTGAGCGTTTTGTTTTTGCTCGTGACTCGGCAATGTTCTAACGGACTGATAGCCGGTAATTTTTCCATTTTCATAGACGGGGGTTATGTAGGCATCGACCCAATAGTAATCGCCATTTTTACAACGATTTTTAACCATACCTCGCCAGGAATTATCTTGTTTAAGTTTACTCCATAAATCAGCAAAAGCAGCTTTAGGCATGGATGGATGTCGAACTATATTATGATGTTGTCCAACGAGCTCATCAAGAGAGTAGCCGGCAATTTCACAGAACTCCTTATTAGCGTAAGTTATTCTTCCCTCAAGATCAGTAATAGATACTAATTGTTCATTTTCTGAGAAATTTCTTTCACTACCTGATGTATGCTTCATAACACTCAATATTAATACGCCAATAAAAAGCCAGTATTTTAGATTGATTAAAAACAACATCAAAGCTAATAATTCCATGTAAATTAAAATAAAAACTAATAATTTGATCTAGATCAACATAAGTACTAATTAGCAATTAACATTAAAGCAGGTGCAGAACATAATCTTAGATGATTCTGGTATCTCAGCAATATAAAAAGGCGGTCAACGGTTAGCCCATTGTTAATATTTCACAAAAAAAAGGGGATTTTATCATTCTAACGGGACAAATCACCGCGTACTTGACGGGGAGGATTAGTGCATAGCCTTTGATTAGTAACGACCGCTGTTGGCTAGTTGAAGAAGTCTCTAATAATCACTAGCCCAATGTTAACAAAGATACGTGAGCGGACATCAGCCAGAAATACCTACTAATGTCGTCTATGCGGACCAAGAAGACCTTTGCAGTAGAACATCTCATGGAGGTTAAAAATAATTATCTAAGGCTCACTAATGCCACAAAGCCGACTTAATATTGAAACAAAAAATCAGCCCTTTAAGGACTGCTTAGTGCCATAAGGGACCGTTCATAGCTTACTGCTTATGCTTTACCCAGCAATTATTTTTTCACCCCAGAGGGCACAGAGACTAAAGATGTATAGGGATGACTTGTAACAGTATTCAGCTATATTCAACAGATGCTAAACGTAAACGATATATTCAACGCAACCACACTCGATACTGCCTATTGATGGTTGTGTAAGCAGCGGCGTAACTTTCCCACCAATGCAGACATCTGGCATCTGCGTTTTCATTGGCACAGAATTCGATGGGAACTGCTGCAAACACTAAGTGTTTAACGCATCAAAAATAAAATAAATTCTATTTTTCAACAAACCTGACCCCGCAGGTTCGCAAATAAAGTGGGTAATTAAACACACGAAATGTAGCAAAAATCAGGTCAATTGAAGCTGTAATTCAACACTACGATTAATAGCCGAAATTAACATTTTATGAGTGAGTAGAATCAGTACCAAAGGCGATAAGCCAAAAATAGTCGTTGTGGTCGACATCATAATGGGATTATTGACCACTGTGCTTAGTAAAATTAAGAAGCCCTGCATGGTAATCATATCGAATGGCTGCTATTGGATGGGTAAATCTAAGTTAGTAAATTCCGCTTTCAACTTTTCAATCAATTTTGCATCAGTACCAAGACTTGCCGCTAGGTAGAATTCTTCTGATAATTTTTTAAAAACATAAAGTGTTTTGAAGTCTGAATTAGCGCACCCTGTATTTTGACAGTAGAACTCAATAATCTGTTGGTTGGAGGGAATTGTTTCAATCCGACCCTTTTCCAGCATTCGCATAGTCGACATTGTGGATACAATTTCAACTAACTCTTTACCGTATTCAAAGCCATTATTATTCAAAAATGTGGCAACTGCGTCCTGTCGCTTCACGCCAATTTGAGTGTTTTTAAGTTCAGAAAGGGTTTCAACGGGCTGTAACTCACTATCTTTTAATGTAATCAGTTCGGTGCGTACCTGTGCTACTTTACCAATCCAAATAAATTTATCTTCACGTTCGGACGTTCTCACCAAGGAAAATATAATAGTATTAGGTCGCACCAACGCAACTTGATGAGCGCGCGCCCAAGACATCACCTCTATAGTGCTTTCCGGTAAGACTGTCTTCATTAGTTTTTGAATTTCAATTGCAACAAGACCACCGATCAGTTTGTTATCTTTACTAATTTGATAGGGAGGTAAATGCTCAGTAACAATGAGGACATCCAAATCAGCAACATTAGCCTTACTATGAAAAGCTAAGATTATACATACAGCGCCTAATGTTCTTTTTAAAATTGAAAGCATAGTTATTAAGCCTTTAGAGATTATCTGCATTGGATGAAAAGCAATGTCACTATATTTATTCTATTCAAAAGAATGCCGAACAAAAAAAATAAAACACAATTTCGAGTATAGGTAAAATAAAACGTCATTTTTCCTAAAATCAAAATACATAATGCCTTATATTTTCCATATTGACATTTATTTCATATTCTTAAGGGAGTGAAAGTCGGTTGTTTTTTGTCAATTAACCAACTGTTTCTACTTAATTCAGGATTCAAGACAAGCGCCTCCCGCTGTTGTGCAAACCAGTTTTGCTTATGATGATGAACTGCTTTTATTCAAACAGACTTATCTGAGGCGGTGCTGAATTTTCGCCGCTATTTTCGGCGTTAGATATCTGCTTTCAGCGCGAAGTTGGTGTTTAGACGATTGAGAAACGAACCACCCCACCGACCGCTGAAAGCTCATTACTGTCGTTTATATTCGATTTTTAATCGTTAACTATAAACGGGCAACGGAAAATTATAGTAATTTAAATTTGGTTTTGCCAATCAGATACACCGTATTTTTCTAAAATAGTGCTCAAAATTCCCTTACGGCGAATTAGGTCAAGTCCATCATCAATACTATTAATGACTTCAGGACGAATTGTTGGAGAGTAACCTAAAAATAAAGGTACAAAACCACCTTCACTACGAGCATATATTAGATCAACAATATTATTTTTATTCACTTCATATTGAATATTATATCTATAATCAAGAAGCGACGAAATACGTCCTTTTTGTAACATCTCAATATTTTTCGTTAAAGGAGAATCACCAGTAGCTTGAAAAATATTATCAGTATATTTAGACTTTAGACTGTTAATGTATGGACCATAGTCATACCCTTTAATTATCCCTAAAGTTTTACCTGAATTTAAAAAAGCGTCTAAATCATTAAGTTTATTAGGCGACCAATCAACGTTTTTACTGATGTAAAAGTCATTTTGCCAACCACCAAAATACTGGTTACTACTTTGTAATTTGTGATCTGTAATGTGAGATTTTGTTACAGCTAATACAATATCTATTTCAGATCTACTAGCCATTATAAGAGAGCGTGATAGAGAAATTATTTCAATATTAACCGTCATTTTTTTTGCTGTGGCTATTTCATTTAAAACCTCAACTAAAATCCCTGGAGCTTTCTTATTATCACAGATATAGGGGCACCAAATGTCAGAAGCTACATGTAACGTCTCAGCTCGAATATTGGAATTTGAAATTAATAACAAAAAAAGTAAGTTGTAAATTTTTTTATCTAACATTTATTGACTACTCCCTTTATTAAGATGGTTCAGCACAGCACGATAACAACAGCGAAAATAATGTTATGAACAGGTAAAGTATATTTCAACAAAGTATCAAAACTTACCCATATGGAATGAGTAAAACTATACCTTACTTTAATCAAAAACCAAGCATCAGTAAAGTGCGAGCTAAAGGGGATTACCTTAACCCATTAAGATCACTTTGTGCGCATAGACGACATTAGCAGGTAGTTGTGGCTAAGGTCTGCTTCAAGCTCATTCCTGTCCTACAACAGTCTTTTCTATTCGATTACTTTGCCGAACAATAATATTCAAGTAAGCCTTTGGTTGAACTATCATGGCTCTTGTTAATATCGCCGCTTGTTAGCTCTTTCACAATGGCGTTAGCTAAGCCTTTACCCAACTCAACGCCCCATTGATCAAAAGAACAAACCTGTAAAATAATGCCTTGAACAAATATTTTATGTTCATATAAGGCGATTAAACTGCCTAACGATTTAGGCGATATTCGCTTCATTAACAAGGTATTAGTCGGCCTGTTTCCTTTATGTACTTTATGAGGTGCTACTTTGTCAATATAGGCTTGTGGTCGCCCAGATCTTTTAAGATCCTCTCTAACTTGTTGCTCATTCACGCCAGACATTAATGCTTGAGTTTGAGCAAAAAAGTTGGCCATTAATGTTTCATGGTGTCCTTGAACGGGCGTCACACTTTCTACAGAACCAATAAAATCAGCAGGTACAATATTATTACTTTGATGTAAATATTGATAAAAAGCATGTTGACCATTTATACCTAGCTCACCCCATATAGAAGGAACCGTGGGGTAATCAATTTCATGACCATCCCAAGTGACCGACTTACCATTACTTTCCATTTCGGCCTGTTGCATATAAGCCGATAGCATGTGTAATGATTGATCGTAAGGTAGTATAGCTTGAGATTGTGCGCCTAAAAACGTGCAATTCCAGACGCTTAATAAGGCCAAAATAACTGGCGCATTTTCTGCTAAAGGTGCTTCACGAAAGTGGGTGTCTACCTCATACGCACCTTCTAAGAGTTCGATGAATTTTTCAAAACCGATATCCAATGCGATAGGTAAACCAATGGCTGACCATAATGAAAAGCGCCCTCCAACCCAATCCCATATATCAAAAATATTATTCTCATCAATGCCAAAGGCCATGGCATTAGTTTTATTCGAACTAACAGCAACAAAATGTTTTGATACGGCTTTGTAATCAAAAGAGGAAGACGTTAACCAATTTAGCGCAGTGGTTGCATTTGTCATTGTTTCTGTGGTGGTAAAAGTTTTGCTTGAAATGATAAATAATACCCGCTCAGGTTTTAATGGACGTAAAACCTCGGCAATCTGCGTACCATCTACATTTGAAACATAATGAACATTCACACTATCATCGCTGTATTGTTTTAATGCTTCAGTCACCATTTGCGGTCCAAGATTCGAACCACCCACCCCAATATTTACAATATCTGTGATGCGTTTTCCTGAGTAACCTAGCCATTTTCCTTGCCGTACTTTATCGGTAAAAGCTTTCATTTTACTCAATGACACTTCAACATCGTCGGTAATGTTTTTTCCATCTAGCATTATCGCTTGTTGACTTCTATTGCGTAAAGCCGTGTGTAAAACCGCACGATCTTCTGTGCGATTAATACGCTCTCCCGCGAACATTTTATCGCGCCAAGACTCAACTTCGCAATCTTTTGCCAAAGCAATTAATTTAGCTAAGGTTTCATCGGTAATAAGATTTTTTGAATAATCAAGTAGCATTGCTGGCAATTGAACCGAAAATTTCTCAAAGCGATCTTTGTCTGCATTAAACAAGTCGTTCATATGCTGAGTTTTCATTTCCTTGGCATGTTCAACCAAAGATTTCCAGCTTTCGAGTAAAACTCGATTGGCAGGCAAGTTATTTGTATTCATAAGAAAAACCTATCTATTAAAGCGAAAATGTTCGTAACGTTTCTAAACAAGCACCTAACGAGTGATAATCACACTTGGCACCCGCACTGCTTTTTTCGTTCGAGTATTTTTGATTACTGCGATTGAGTAACCTAAACCATGCACCGTGTTGATGATCAATCATGTGCTGCCAACTGTATTGCCAAAGATTATTGTAATGCGTTAAATAAACTTCATCTTTGGTGGTTTGATACAACATAGCGGCGGCAGCAAAACTTTCTGCTTGCACCCAAAAATACTTATCATCGTCACACCATTTACCTTGGGGATCAAAACCATAAATAAGGCCACCGTGTGTTTTATCCCAAGCAAGTTCCATCGCCCGATCAAATAAGCTTTTAGCCGCTTTAACTAACCAATCAGCGGGACGATGGCGATGAAGCATTAATAACAGTTTGGTCCATTCTGTTTGATGTCCAGGCTGAAATCCCCAAGGCCGATATAAATTTTTAGGGTCATTTTTATTATATTCCCAGTCAGGTAAGAAGTTTGTTTGATAATGCTCCCAAATCAAACCATCTGTATGGCTGGCTTGACGTTGAACAATATTTTCAGCAATCAAAAATGCTCTGTCTAAAAACATCATCTCGTTGGTGGCTTCATAAGCCGCTATCATCGCTTCGCACAAATGCATATTGGCATTTTGGCCACGATAATCACTTAAAACACCCTCGACATTAATTTCATCCGCGTACAAACCAAACTCTGGCTGCCAAAAACGTTTTTCAAGTAGGTCATAGGTGGCAATAAGTGGCGTATTAGCACTAATAATGTCGGCTTTTTTGGCGGCCGCATAAGCCAATAACACAAAGGCATAACCATAAGCCTGTTGCGTCATATCTACCGCTTGGTGATTTTCGAGGGTCCAGGCATAGGTTTGGGTGTTTTCTTGCCAATGAACCTGCTCTAAATAATTAAGACCATGTTCGGCTATTTCACGATACTCGGGTTTATTTAAAGCGATACTCGCCATGGCATAATTGACGATGATGCGTGTGCTACTCACTAATTGGCGAAAGCCGGCATTAAATGTTTTACCATCATCATAAAAATTTTGAAAATAACCGCCCGTTTTGTCTACAACACGTGGATCATAAAAATCTAGAATAGATTGACTATGGTTTGTTAAAAATTCAGCATTATAAAAATTCATTGGTAAACCCTCTAAAGTTGTTCCGTTTGCACATTTTGCCAATGTGAACTGACATCGGCAAACGTAGGTAATGCAGGAAATGCTCCTTGTTGAGCAACCGCGTGAGCACCACAATGTGCTGAAAATGATATCAATGGCACAAATAATTTTGCTTGAGACAGAAATTTTTTAGGTTGACTCACTTGGCTTAAGCCAAATAAAAATGCACCAATAAAGGCATCACCGCCAGCAGTGGTATCAATAGCTTTGACTTTAGGCGGTGTAATAACACCACATTCATTAAGGCAATGATAATGAATGATATTGGCACCATCAGTAACAAGAATAAGTGAAACGCCTTGCTTAAGTAATGTAGCGATATAATTTTCTTCGTCGCCTTGCGCAAGATAAATCAGCTCATCTTGTGAATATTTTAGTACATCTGATTGCTCAGCGAAGGCGTTAACTCGCGCTATATCCACTTTTCCATCAGGCCATAAATTATGCCTTAAGTTCACATCAAAGCTTATTACCACCCCAGATTCTTTGGCTAAAGTAACCGCATATTGAGTGGTGTTCCCAATAAAATCATCTGTGAGTGTATTACTACAAAAATGAAATATACCTGTTGATAAAAACCAGTCTTTGTTAATTTGTGATACGTCAAATAACATGTCAGCGGTGTTATCACGAAAGAATGAGAAACTGCGATCTCCTTCTTCATCGAGCATCACGAAAGCAAGCGCCGTTTTAGCGTGCGGGTGACGACTCATTAGCTGGGTATCAACGTGATAACTCTCTAAAGATTGCTGGAGAAAATCACCAAAAGAGTCCTTACCTACTTGCCCAGCAAATAAAGCCTTACCACCTAACCGGGCAATCGCTACAGCAACATTTGCTGGCGCACCACCGGGATACTGTCGAAATTCATTTAACCATAACGGCTGTTCCTCAAATCGATTTATATTTAAAAAATCGATAAGGGCTTCACCAAAACAAATGACTGATTTCATCAAACTAACCTCTTTCATTTGCTATAAAAACCAATGCAAGGCAATGGCCGCTGTCCAAGAAAAATCATCACCACCGCAACCAGCACCCGTTTCACAATTGAAATATTCAAAATAGCCTGATTTCTCAATAAGCGTTTGAGATGCTTCTTTTAATTGCAAACTCTCTTCATTAAAACCGTAATGTTCTGCACCTAATGCAAGTAACCAATTGATGTGTAACCATACAGGGCCACGCCAGTAACGTTGAGGTTCATATTGAGCACATTTAGCATAGGTAGAAGATATGCCAAATTCTGTTTCATCTAACCAGCTTTTCATTAATATTTTTAATTTGGCTGATTGTTCTTTATTAGCGAGTTCGCCATAAATAGCCATTAAAGTACCGGTTGTTAATACGGGAAAAGATTCTTTTGTAATTGCGTCTGTGTTTAAAAAGCTATTTTGCTCATCACTCCACAGTGTATTAATAGCTGATTCAGTTAAAGCAATTTGCTTATTAAACCAGGTAACATGCTGTTCATTTACTTTTGAAGTTTGGCATAAGCTAACAAGATCTTTTGTGGCTTTATGTAGGATAGAGATAATACCCACATCATACATTTTATAAGGACAATCTCGGTAAATAACCTCACTATCAAAGTTCGATTTTTTGAAAAAATCAACTAGATATAAATAACGGTCATATTCATTGGCATGGGGGCGTTCGTCTGAGTCAACATGTTCAAGATCTTTACGCTTATATTGCCAAGTTACAGGAGGTACTGCAGCTAAACTTTTATCCCAAGCAGGACTATTATCCATACCCGACTCCCATGGATGATAACTAACTACCAAACCAGTATTTTCAGGATCTCTGTCGTTATACCACCACTGATGATAAGCAATAAGTTGAGGTAACATTTGAGTGAGTTTTTCTTGAGCTAATTTTTGATCTTTAGCTTGCTCAGCCATCATTTTAACAATACTAACTAATACAGGAGGTTGAGAAATAGCCGTGGTAGGTATGTCTTTATCTACTCCCCATACTTTTGGTCCAGGAAAATAACTATCGACTTCTTGATGAAAAATAATATGTGGCACCATACCATTATCCCACTGCCCCTTTAATAGCATTTCAATCTCTAACCAAGCACGTGATTCATCAGTTTTCATCCAACCAAGAGCGGTAATAGCGGCATCCCAATTCCATTGAAATGGATATAAACCATGTGTTGGTACGGTATAACCATCTACATCGTTTTTATATAAAATATCCTTTGCTTGCTCTATTAATTTTTCATTGTTTTTCATAATATTCCCAATATTTTTAACACTACATGAACCCGATATGGGTATTAAAACACTATTCAAAGTCAGTTATCAAGTTATTAATACTTATTTTGGGTTGTAATGGCAAAAACTATATGCTTAACTGTAGTGAGTAATTAGTAAACAAAATAAAACCAAGTGCAAAGTATTGAGTTCAGTTTTGATAGATAAATTGCTGAAAATAATATGACTAAAAAAATAAACATAAACATGTAAAATGAGAAATGGGGAAATAAAATGAAACTAACTAAATTATCAAAAATCATTATGATGGCGCTTGCAACATCAGCAAGTACAGCATGGGCAGCAGAAGAAATAAAAAAAGAAAAAGATGATACAGAAATAATTATTGTCACTGGCTCTAGTGTAAAACGAACAGAAGCAAACACACCCGCTAAAACAACCTTGTTTAACAATGAAGATATATCTCGTCGAGGTTTTACTAGCCAAGCTGATATTCTAATGAGTGTGCCGGGTATCAAAGTAGAAGGTGGTGGTGGTGAAGTTGCAACCAATGCTTTTGTTAGAGGGCTACCCTCTGGCGGGCAATTTCAATTTACGCCATTAAATTATGATGGTATGCCTTCATTTCAATCGGGTATGTCATCTTCAGCACAAGATGTTTACTTTAGACCTGATATTGGTATCGAAAGAGTAGAATTTGTTGGTGGTGGTGTTTCTAACTTATTTGGCCCTGGTTCAGTGGCTGGTATCATTAACTATATTTCAAAAACGGGATCTGATGTTCCTGAAAGCACTGTTCAAGTGGAACTTGCAGAAGATGGCCGCATGAGAACTGATTTTTTCACTGGCGGCGCTTTATCGAGTGACGAAAACTTATACTATGCTATGTCTGGTTATTATCGTCACGATGAAGGCCCATTAGATACAGGATTAGCAACTGAAGGTTATCAATTACGCGGAAATATTCTTAAAGAATTCAATAATGGATTTTTGAAGGTTTCAGGTCAGTTAATTAATGATTCAGTACAATTTTTCTTACCTTTACCTTTAGATGGAGGAAGCCGAGAGCGTTTAACCGGTAACGACGGTGAGACGGTATACGTTGCTCAAACAGTGGCGGCTGCTGAACTATCTTACCCAACATCAACAGGTAAGTATGAGTCAACAATTAGAGATGGCGTTTCAACAGAAGGTGGTTCACTTGCTGTCCACTTCGAGAAAGAGCTTACTAGTACTTGGACTTTAACCGGTAAGGCAAAAGCGGCAGATTACATACATACGTTTAACTTATTCCTTGATGGTGACGGCGTAGCCAACTCACCTGAGCCGCAAGATGGTTATGCTGCTAACCCTAGTCATGGTTTCGGTGGTGAATCTTTAACTGATTTATACGGAACAGCTAACTACACATGGTCTGAAACAGGTAATGCTTTACCTGACGATTATCTTTTATTTGGTAACCGTTTATTAGACCGCCAACGTGATGGTAGCTTCTATAGTACTGAATTTAACCTTACCGGTGCATTACAAGGCAGCACATTTGATCATACCGTTAATATAGGGACTTTCTTTATTCACGCAGAGCAGATGGACTACAATATTATATCAAGTTATTTAGCCGATTTTTCTAACGGTAAAAATGCTCGCTTGGTTGATCTGTCTTTCACTGATGACCAAGGCAATGAAGTTCAGTACTCTAAAAATGGTGTTGTAGGTCCTGGTACCAGTTATACCAATAAGCGTTTAACGTCTGATCGCGTAGCGATTTACGTCACAGATCAAATGGAAAATGACACCTGGGCAATAGATTTGGGTGTTAGGGTCGAGCAGGCAACAGGCACGCAAAAATCTGAAGGAAGTGAGTTTGTAACCGTTTCTAACGATCCTGGTTTAGCGCCTAACCTACAAGTTAATAAAGCAGGTAATGGCCAATTTACTTACGGTGAAGTGTCAACTACTGAAGCGGCATTCTCAGCGGCTGTGCTTTATAAAATGGATGACAAAAACCTTAATCTTTACGCTAATGCGTCACAAGGTTATTTCTTCCCACAACTAAGAAGTATTAAATTCGATACCAATGGCGAACCACAAAGCTACGAAGGTGAAGATATCACGCTAGCGTCTATTGGTTTTAAATATTTCCCTGATGACTTATACATTGATGCTTCATTGTTTATGGCCAACTTGGATAATAGACGCAACGTTGATTTTGTAAATGATGGTTCTGGTGGCCTTAAGGAAACTGTTACTACGCTTTCAACAGCAACCCAAGGGGCTGAAGTCATTGCTCGTTGGAATATTTCTGATGAATTTACGGTAGATGGTAATGTTACTTATCAAAATGCTGAATTCTCAGAAGGTGCTAATGATGGTCTAGAACCTGCCAGACAACCAGAGTTCTCTGGTAACCTTGGTTTAGCATACGACAATGGTTTTCTTGATGCACGTTTAGCCGTAAGTTACTTTGGCGATAATTTTGCCAATAACAGTAATACGGTAAAATTAGACAGCCACAGCATTGCAACCTTTGATGTTGGTTATACTTGGGAATTTGCTAATGATGAGCAAATTAGATTAGGCCTAGGGGTGTTTAACGCTTTTAACAGTGAGGGAATTACTGAAGGTTCACCGCGCCAAGGAAATAGTCAGGTTTCTGGTGGAGATTTCTTCGTTGGTCGTCCTATTTTACCACGTAGATTTAGCATTACTGCACGATACGATTTTTAATCGGTAATCGCTAACCTAAGAGCATGTCATGTTAATTGGCATGCTCTATCTCAATGTAATTTTCAAGCATAGCAATGTTAATTGCTATGCTTTATCTCAATGTAATATTCACTTTAGGATACACTTTTCATGAATTACTTTGATTACGGTATTATTTGTATTTACCTTTTTTTACTCATATTTATGGGGTATAAATTACGTGGTCAATCCACCAAATCTGACTACTTTTTAGGTGGGCGTACGGTAGGTTGGAAACCGTTAACTTTATCTGTTATGGCTACGCAGCTCTCTGCAATCAGTTTTGTTTCAGCCCCCGCATTTGTTGGTCTAAGAGAAGGTGGCGGCATGCAATGGCTGTCTTACGAACTCGCTGTACCACTTGCGATGATTTTAGTACTAAAAACAGTACTGCCGGTATTATATCGTTCAGGTGTTGTTAGTATTTATGATTATTTAGAACAACGATTTGGTCGTTCTTCTCGTTTATTAATTAGTTTTGTATTTCAATTTAGTCGAGCATTTTCTACCGGTATTATGATTTATGCAGTATCCCTGATACTTATTGCCACTATGGGGATTACACTTTGGCAATCTATTGTTATTGTCGGGGTTATAACGCTTCTTTATTCATTGCAAGGTGGCATGAAGGCGGTGGTCTATGGTGATGCCATCCAAATGGTTATTATCATATTAGGTACTATCGCTTGTGTTTATTTTGGCTTAAGTAACTTGGGCGGTATCGATGAGTTAGTGGCTAATGTTGATCATTCTCGTTTACAAGCTATCAATTTCTCTTCGTTTGGCACTGAAGGTGATGGTTTCGGCTTTTTACCTATGGTTTTTGGTGGCATTGTTTTGTACGCATCTTACTATGGTTGTGATCAAACACAGGCGCAGCGTGCTTTATCAGCTAAAAATACAACAGACTTAAAAAAGATGATGATGGCGAATGGTCTTTTACGTTTCCCTATTACCTTACTTTACTGCTTTTCTGGATTAGTTATTGGCACGCTAGCCATAACGGACGCTAACTTTTTTCAACTGATTCCTGAGGGTAAAAGTGACATGATGATGCCTGTTTTTATTATCAATTATTTACCTCACGGTATGATTGGTTTATTAATTGTTGCTATTTTGTCTGCCGCAATGTCGTCTTTAAGCTCAACAATCAACTCACTTTCAGCGGTATCGGTTGAAGATTATTGCCGTATTACCAACAAAGAACCCGATGATAAAAGTTATATGACCTATGCAAAATATACCGGGGTATTTTGGGGTATAGTTACGCTAACTCTTTCATTATATGCTGGCGATATTGCAGCAACGGTAATCGAAGCGATTAATAAAGTAGGCTCGGTATTTTATGGTCCTATTTTAGCGATATTTATTTTAGCTGTTTTTGATAAACGACTAAGCGCTATTCAAATTAATGTCGGTTTATTAGCGGGTGTTGCCTTTAATATTTTCCTATGGCTTTGTGTACCGCAACTTTTTTGGTTTTGGTGGAATCTAGTGGGTTTAATTGTAACCAGTTTAACGGCCTATTTGGTGCTGTTATTTACCAATAATGACCGGATAAAATACAACCCCTCGTTAACATTGCTTTCCAATAAAGATGACATTTTAACGACAAAAGATATTGTTATTCTCGTGTCCTATTTTGTGGCTATGATTGCGGTATGTATATCTATTCCAATGCTTTTTAGCTAAATCAATTTACTTTTACTTTTAATACATCAGCAAGGCAAATTTATGAATTCGTCAAAAATCTTTTTACAAGATTTGTTTATTATCGCAGTCAACGAGAGTTTACCCTCTGTTTGTATGCCTAAATACTTGTCAGATATTGACGCCAGTAAAGGCTTATGTGTTATTGGTGCCGGTAAAGCATCGGTTGATATGGCAAAAACCATGTATGAATATTTTGGTGATAAGTGTTATGGCACGGTTGTCACCCGCCACGGTTATACCACAGAAAAAAATATTGGTACTATTAAGATATTAACAGCGGGTCACCCAATTCCTGACAAGGATAGTCAAGCTGCGGGTAAAGAAATATTAGCACTTGCCCAAAATACACCTGAAGATATTCCTGTGATTTTTCTCATCTCAGGCGGTGGCTCTGCATTAATGTCACTACCGATAGATGAAGTAACCTTTGATGAGAAAATGCAACTCAATAAATTTCTATTGGGTTGTGGTGCTTCTATTGATGAAATTAATGGGGTACGCCAACAGCTTTCTAAAGTTAAAGGTGGAAAGCTTTTACAAGCAATCAAAGGGAAAAGTCACACCTTAATCATTTCAGATGTTGTGGGTGACGATCCTAAAATTATTGCCTCAGGTCCAACTGTAGAAAACTCAACTACGGGTGCACAAGCGCTATCGACCTTAGTTAAATATGGCTGGCAGCCTATATCTTCGGTTGAAAAAGCACTATTGCAAACTAATACCAATAAAGTAAAGAATATCGATACTCAGGCTAATAGACATAAATTAAGTATTATGGCTAATGCACGTCAGTCTATCGATAAAGTTATTGCTTCTATTGATTTATCAAAGTGGCAAATTCACGTGATCAATTATGACGAAGTAGGCGATGCGAATGAAGTTGCTAAGCAACACGCAGCGCTTGCGTTAGCGGCGTATGAAAGTGGACAAAAAACACTGTTATTTTCAGGAGGAGAACTCACAGTTACCTTAGCTAAAAATGCGGGTCAAGGTGGGCCAAATCAGCAATATATGCTCGCACTAGCAATTGCCCTTAACGGCGCAAAAGGTATTTGTGCGCTTGCCTGCGATACCGATGGTATTGATGGCAGTGAAGATATTGCTGGAGCGTATATTGATGAAACAACCTTAGCTCGTGCTCAGGAAAAAGCACTACAACCAGAGCAATTTTTAGCGTCAAATGATAGCTACAACTTTTTTAAACCGCTTAATGATTTAATTATTACAGGCCCTACACATACTAATGTAAATGATTTTAGAGCCATTATGATTGATCCCTTTGAAGGTTAATTTATACTACTAACTCAAGCAGATACGAGGCAATATAATACAAAATGGCTTGTAAAAAAAAGGTTATAAATAATAAAGTTTAAAACTGATATTTCTACAACGCTTGCTGTATTATATTAGGCTAAATTAAAACAAGGCGGCTTTATGCTCTCATCAAAGAACAGTATTCATCTAAGAAGTGGTTTTGAGCTTAGTAAAGGTGGCAAGTTATTTCAAGATGCCGAAAGAGAAGTTTTAAAGTTAGTGTTTTGGTCAAAAAACGTCAATCAAAGAACCATAGTGGAGACTACAAAAATTCCACAACAAACTGTCTCACGTATGGTAAAGAACCTCTTGGATAGGGGGATTTTATGTCAAACTGACAGAATATCGTCTACATCCAGAGGAAATCCAAGTTTTGATCTGGAAGCTAACCCGTCATTTGCCTACAGCTTCGGCTTGTCGATCTTGCTTGATGCAATCGGTATAGCATTAATGGATTTTGCAGGAAATGTTATTGAGACTCACTTGGAAGAGCTTAAAGACATGAGTATTGAAAATGTCTTATCGCATTCTGAGGTCATTATTGCCAAGATAATGAAAAATAATCATATCCATGAATCAAAAGTACTGGGTATCGGAGTAGGTATTTCTGGTTTCTTTAGCTCGATGGACGGCAAAATGAACACCCATCATCTGATTGAAGAATGGGCACAAGTCGATATTGCTGAAATTATCTCATCACGTTTCAACTTACCCACTTGGGTTGTCAATGATGCAACTGGCGCGGCGGCAGGTGAAGGTATTGCCGGCGTTGGCAGAAACTATAAAAACTTTGTTTATTTTTTCATTTCGTATGCTTTTGGTGGTGGCTTAGTATCAAACAATGAAATTTTACTTGGCACGTACGGTAATGCTGGGGAGTTGGGTGATATGTTGCCTTCTAAAATATACTCCCACCCTAATATGGCATTATTAAAGCGAATTTTGATCAAAAATAATATTGAGGTAAATTCAATCTACGATATGCATAAACATTTTGATGTGAATTGGCCAGGTGTAGACGAGTGGATTTATAAAGTACAAGATTCTCTGGATTTGGTGGCCACAGCTTGTTCTGCATTGCTTGATACTCAAGCCATTGTACTAGGCGGACATATACCTGTTGCCTTGGCAGATAAATTGATTCCAAGAATTGAAGTATATGCGCAATTTCGTCGGGGATCTCAACGACCAAGACCAAAAATCGTCACCGCTGGAGTACAGGAAAATCCAGTAGCCGTCGGCGCCTCAAGTCTGCCATTAAGAAAATTATGTTTATAAAAAACTGACTGAATAGCTTGATGAAATGATGACGGACTTACTGCCCCCCATTATCATTATCTTTCTTGGAATCTGCAATCATTGTTAAATTTGGTTGTAAGCGCTCAAGTAACCACATTGCGACACTCACCCTTTTGGGTAAAGTTAGATACTTTCAAGTGTTGGAAATCCCTGTTAATTATTTTATAAAGTGAACTTATACGTCATTATCCTATGGTTCTGGTTGCCTGAATTTCCAAGCATTGCACCCTTATCCAGCATAGTATAACAGCACTATCAACTGTCTGGTTTGGTGGCTTTGTTGACGTCTGGTCAGTGAGTATTAGAGTATTATCCATCTAGCTAAATATTTATTACACAACTTGTGAAATATAGTCTGTTTGATTCTAAGCCGGACCTTGCAGTTTTAAATTCATTTTAGGATTTTTTAACACGATTCCTTTTTTAAAAAGAAATTTATGCAACTGCTTTTGTAATTTGGTTTCAGCATGACTGCTCTGTGCAACACGTAGCTTTTGTGCTTCACTAAAATGGCAGTGCACTAATAAACTGGCAGGGAAGCAATCGAACTGAACAGTGTGACTTATATGACTAAAACCAACGACTTGCTTTGCCTCTTCATTGATTTGGTCTAATACAGCCAATAACTTATTGTTCAAACGATGGCAGATTTTACTCATTTTCATACTTTATGACTTACTCAATAGGCACTAAATTAACAAGGTACATTGTAACCTATAGTTGGAACAAAAAAATTGGAAAACGATAGAAGTTTAAAATAGATATTGAAATGTCAGCTAGCGTATCTTAGTTACCATTAATTGAGGTGATTATTACTTGTGATTTTAGACCGCTTTTAGCTGCCGTTAGTAAAGCAAACTTTAACGTCAACAATGCGCACAAAGTTAGCATTAATAATTCGATGATGAACGGCCACAATTGTGGCTAAGTGGACTATTTATTAAGAAAAATTTGTGTGTAAATTAGGTCAGCAAAGTGGCAGTAGTGAGCCTTAGTAACCATGCTAAAAGGGACAGCAATTAGCGGGGAGAAGCTAAGGTTAATCATCAATGCTAATGTCGGTTTGTCTGGTTTACAATGCTGTTCGTTGGCTCGATCGGGCGCATGCACTACTCAACATGCCCGTTTTGTTAAACGTCGCTATAAAATCAACTTTCCCTATTGACACACACGCCGCTTTTTTTAAGCGGAGCCAATGAAACTGAAGCATCCCAAATTCTATCCCAAACATTGCCAAGCATACTTAAATCAGGCCTATCACTCACCTTCTCAACATCGCTTTTAACAATCCCAGTGCTAGTTTGCTCGCCGAGAATAAAATTGAACACATAACGGCATTCCGCACCCATACGTAAATCAGATAAAACAATATTCTGTTCTTCTGCTTTGACTGAATAAAAACCTTTAGTGAACCATTGAAGCCTCTGTACATCCCATTCATCTTTGATATTAGTCAGTAGAGCATCTGACGAATGATAGGCCTCTAAACTCACATCCGACGCTGAGTCAAATACAGAGACATAACCCTCGTAATATTGACCGTCTGACATGACCAATACCCGCCAAAGTAAGGTGGAAAAAGGCGCAGGTGCACTCAAATAATGATCGACCTCTATCTGCCTATCGTTCAGCGCAATGGTTACTTTTTTGTCGATATAAAATTTTGCGGTTAAAGACCAACAAATATAAAGGCAGCTTATGGCTAATGCAAAATGATTAATTTTTGTGACCCTTGCTGGCTTAATTTTGGGCAGAAAAATAACAATAAACGCAAACAATAGCGGCAAGGTATAAAGGGGATCAATAATAAATAAATTAGAGACGGCAAAGGGATACTCAGTGATAGGCCACAACAATTGTGTACCATAAACCGTGAAGCTATCTAAAATCGCATGGGTAGATAAACAAAGGAAAACCAGCCAAAACCAGTGCTTCTTATAAATTGCTGTAGCTTGATGACATTTGATTAGTAGCCAGGCAATAAAAGGACTGATTAACAAGTGTATTAATAGCGAGTGGCTGAATCCTCGATGGTAAGTAAAAGCTTCTACGTCACCGCTGTATGGCAGGAATACATCTAAGTCAGGCAAGGTCCCTAAAATAGCACCATAAATAGCGGCTTTGTAACCAACTTTGTTGCCTAATACCGCATAACCCACCGCGCCGCCCAAGACAACTTGTGTTAATGAATCCATAATAACCTTGTTAATTTCACATTGATTAACCTTATACTACGCCTTAACCCTCAATGCTAGATCAGTTAATACAGCCACTTTCTATGTCACGAACAGGTAAATTATATTCACACCACTTGGTTCACTTACTTTGTCAATTTGATCAACCAAGGCATTATAGAACAAGGTTCGATCGCATTTAAGCTTACGAACCTTGTCAACCTGAGAGGTTACTCCATTTCTTCTAAACGAACGCCACGGGTTTCTTTGATATATTTCACGACAAAGAAAATACTGATAAACGCAGATATGGTGTATAAACCGTAAGCGCCCGCTAAACCAATTGAGCCTAATATAATAGGGAAGGTCATGGTAATGGCAAAGTTTGCGATCCATTGGGCACTAGCGGCAATTGCTAAAGCGGCACCACGGATACGATTATTAAACATTTCGCCTAATAATACCCAAACTACTGGGCCCCAACTTAAGCCAAAAAACACAACAAATAAGTTAGCGGTAACCAAAGCGAAAGTGCCCATCGCATCAGACAATGCTACTTTACCTAATTCATCAAAGCCGGCACTACCAAAAATAAAGCTTAAGATGCCTAAACTGATAAACATGCCGATACTGCCTACTAATAACAAAGGCTTTCGGCCAATCTTGTCTATTAAAGCAATAGCAATAAAGGTTGAGATTATATTGGTTGTTCCCGTCATTACATTGATTAAGAGCGATTGCGACTCATCAAAACCTGCCGCTTGCCATAGCTCAGCGCCATAATAAAAAACAACATTAATACCGACAAATTGCTGAAAAACAGAAAGTGCAATACCGACCCAAATAATGGGATGTATATTCTTTTTACCTTCAATAAATAAATCGGCAATATGAGTTTTCTTATTGCCGTGTAATGATGTTTTTACTTCATCAATAAGCTTATCTTCGGTGCCGGCTGATATTTTTTTAAACACATCATGTGCTTGTTTTATATTACCTTTCGCCACTAAATAACGTGGTGATTCTGGAATAAATAACACACCAATTAAAAACAATGTCGCTGGTATTAATTCGACCCAAAACATCCATCGCCAAGCTGACAGCTCGAGTAAAAATGAATTTTCTGCGCTTCCTGCTGATGAGGCGATAATATAATTACTTAAAAATGCGGCAAATAAACCTAGTACTATGGCGAGTTGTTGCAGAGTTGCTAGGCGACCACGCAAGGCAACAGGTGCAACTTCTGCAATATAAGCCGGTGCTAAAACAGATGCAGCACCAATGCCCAAGCCGCCAATGAGTCGATAAAAAATAAACTCAATAGAAGAATCTGATATCCCTGAGCCAAAGGCACTGATAGCAAATATTATGGCGGTAACAATCATAATGGGTTTACGGCCAAAACGGTCAGAAATCGGTCCAGCCATTAATGCGCCGACGGCACAACCTAATAAAACAGAGGCGACATTAAATCCGGTTGCCACATCATTGGATTGAAAAGCATTGCCTAACGCTGTCACTGTGCCATTGATAACGCCGGAGTCGAAACCAAAAAGAAAACCACCTAACGCAGCGACAGAAGAAATAAAGAGTACATATAAAAACGAGGCATTAACCTCTTCTGGCGTTTGTTGTGTGCCATTTAAACCAGCTAAATGTGTTTGTTCAGTCATGCTTTTTCCTTTATTGTTATTGTTATTGTGTTAATTTTTTAATTAAGCGCTTGAAATAAAAAAACCATTATTTTTCATAATGGTCAATCTAGAACGGTGGTTTAAAGGCTTTTTTTAAAGGCTTAATATGAAAAGCTAAGCCTTTGGTTTTCATATGATGCAAGTGTTAGCCAGCATATTTTAAGACGATTTTATGTGGGCCAACTTTTTGATAGCTAATATTAAAATTACGTGTCAGCACATCAAGTAAGCCAGTGACATCACCTGTTTTAAACATACCAGCGACTTGTATTTTTTGAAGTTCTTTATCATCAGCTAATTCAAATTCTATATCAGTATAGCGGCTAATCTCTGTCATTGTGTCTGCAAGCGACTCACCACGAAATATTAAATTGCCCTGACGCCAGCTTAAGTTAGCCGCCATTTCTATGGGGTCTACTTTTCTGACTTTCTCTTGTGTTTTACCTGATGTGTCTAAGTCGACTTTTTCGCCTTTTGATATCGCCATCGAATTTTTTGGTAGTCTTTTTGCTATCTGCTCAATGCCATCGTCAAGGGTATTATCTTTTTGTGCGACTAACACTTTCCCGTCGGTGACAATCAATTCGACTAATTCATTGCGCACTTCGACGTTAAAAGCAGTGCCCACGGCTTGAATAACTTTACCTCCAACAATAACACTTAAAGGTCGTGCGGTGTCGTGTGCCACATCGATATGAATTTCACCACGTAGTAACTCAATTATTCGAGAATTTTGGCTATATTTAACTTGTACAAAACTATTAGTGTTAAGCACTATTTTACTGTTGTCAGGTAAATTAATGGTATTACTTTCACCAATATTGGTTTGATAACTTGCCTGCATTGCAACGATAGCAGATGTGCTTTGGGCAAAAGGTAAAAGGTTGGAGCCACTTTGATAAAGCATAAGCGTTAATGCGACAATAAATGAAGCGGCCACAGCGGTAATAGCATTTCTTGTTTGTTTTTTCTTAACATTAGCTTGTGGAAAAATATCAGATAAACGACTTAAGTGGTCCATCTTGTCCCACATTTGCGCTACTTCAAATAAAACTTCAATATTTAAAACATCAGTCGATAACCATTCAGTTAGCTGCTTTTTTTCTAATGTCGTTAAGCCACGATCTAATTTAGCGATCCAATCGCTAGCATCATTTAAGCGGGTTTCTTCTAACCGCTCAGCAGATTGCTGTTGAGTCGATTTTTTATTAATTTGATGAACATTATTCATGAGTGCCTCCAGCAATACTTTGAGAAGTGCTAGCAGAAGATTTACTCTCTAGTTTATTAATGTTTCGCATAAAGAGCGTGCAACGCTTCATGCCGGTTGCTATATGTTTTTCCACGGTACTTTCACTAAGGCCTAATTGAGCAGCGATCTCACGCTGCGAATATCCATACACTTTTTTTAATACAAAAACTTTGCGACATTGTGTGGGTAATTGTCTGACGGCTTCGCAAAAGTGCGAAAATTCATTGTTAATTAAAGTGTTTTCATACATTTCATCAACGTCATTTGATAATAAATACTCCAAAGCTTGTAGATCGTCAACACGGTCAACAAGTTTAACACCGGCTCTTTTTTGATAATCTAGCGCTAAGTTTCGTGCCGTTCTATACATAAACGATTTTGGTGAAGTAATATTTTCTTTATTTTCTATTTGGCAAATACGTACATAGGTTTCTTGAACAATATCTTCAATTTCATCTGGAGGAACAATGCGAGATACCACGCGAGAAATACTTTTTCTCGATGCTAAATATATTTTATAAAATAAGGTGTCGCTCGACATTAGGTTACTTCTATTTATTATTGTAATTTTTGGTAATGATTTATAGTTAACGTTTGATGTGCAAACCATTAAATTACCTTAGTAACCATTAAGACGATTCATGCTAAAAAATCCGCTAGCAATAAATGACATATTATAACCTATTAACAAATATTTATTTTTCAAAGCGGATACTAAAAAGCAGCGACTAAAAAAGTTACTGTGCCATTTTAATCAGAGAGCTGAAAACTCACTCAAAGATAACTCAAAGATATTAGCCACACATTTTAAATGTGCTTTACAAAAACCGCTGCTATCGAATTTATTGAATCTATTCATCACTTGTAATTCTGCGTAGAGTTGAATAAGGTCGATCAGTTGTAATTTAGTTGTCATAAATAAAATAGATACCATAATTTTGAGCAAGTAGTTGTAATAAATAAAATATAAACAGTAACGTTAAGCAAGTCTAAAAGTCAGTGGGTAGCCGCTGGGTTTATATTTTTGTTTTATTCGTCTTTCGTTTTTTGCCAATAAAAAGCACCATAAAAATTAAATAAGGCTTAAAAAAAGTAATGCTGGGTTTTCTCTCAAAAAATAATTCAACCATAATTTCTAAATCCTTATGGAGGAAAAAAATAGACCAGTCGTCTTTGTTTTATGTATGGCGAAAATCTATACATGTGGAATATTTGAAATTTAAAGTACATTTTTTCTGTATTGTTATGCTTTTTAGCCTACCTAGTTGGGTGCATGCCAAGGAAAAAATATCTTTCAATATTCCCAGACAAAGAGCCGACATATCGTTAATAAGTTTTGCTGAACAGGCCGATATAACGTTACTTTTTCCGTTAAATAAAATTGCGGATAAGCAAACAAATCGAGTTTCAGGTAGTTTTTCTGTGATGAATGCGCTGAATAAGTTACTCAGAAATACCGGGCTTAAAACAGATATTAGCGAGAGTGGGCAGTTATCTATCTTAATAGATTCAAGATTTGAGAGAACAAACAACATGGCACATTATAAAAAAAATAAAGTAGCAAGTGCAGTATTAGCGGTTTTAACTACAGTCGCAGCGGCACCTTCAATTGCAGAAACAGCAAGTACAGCTAAAGAAGTAGAAATCATTGAAGTTCGGGGGATTCGGGGGGCACTGAGCCGTGCTATGGACACCAAGCGTGAAGCAAGTGGTGTTGTAGATTCAGTTTCAGCAGAAGACATAGGTAAGTTTCCAGACACTAACCTTGCAGAGTCACTGCAACGTATCTCAGGTGTTTCAATTGATCGTTCAGGCGGCGAAGGTCAAAAAATTACTGTTCGTGGTTTTGGTCCACAATTTAACACGGTATTAGTTAATGGTCGTCAACAAGCAACTGAAAGCGCAGGTCGCGACTTTAGTTTTGACACTATTGCGGCTGAAATGGTGAAAACGCTAGATGTGCATAAAACATCGACAGCCACTATGCAATCTGGTGGTATCGGTTCTACTATTAATATTGAAACAGCTAAACCTTTCGCTATTGGTGGCTTTAAGTTAGCGGGTAGCCTTAAAGGTATTTACGATGGCAATAGTGAAGAGACCACACCACAAGCCTCTTTATTAATCAGTGATACCTTTAACGATGACACTTTTGGTGCTTTATTTGCTGTTTCTTACTTAGAGCGTGAAACGCGTTTAAATAGAGCGCAATCTGCTGGTTGGCGAGAAAACTCATCATTCACTCGTGGGACACCAAAAACAGCATCAGGAGATGATTACGTAGGTAACGTCTTTATTCCTCAAAACTTTGATTCTTTAGTTACTACTGAAAAACGTGAACGTACTAATGCTAATTTAGTTTTACAGTACGCGCCTGCCGATAACTTAATTGTTACTGCGGATGTTTTATATTCTGATTTTGATGTTAATTCTGATACCACATCATACGGTCACTGGTTTACTTCTGATAACGCAGAAAACATTGTTGTTGATGAAAATGGCACGGTTACTGAGATGTATCAACAAGTGGGTTTAGCGACTGATTTTCATGCGAAAAAGGGCGACCGTTTAACAGAGTCTACTTCATTTGGTCTTAATTTTGACTGGGATGTTAATGATAACTTAAACATGCAGTTTGATATTAGTAACTCGAATGCGACGCGCGCGGCTAACAATGGTCGAGGCGGTAACTTAGCGTTATTAGGCTATGCTAACCGTGTGCAATGGAATCTTGATGATAATATTTTGCCTTATTACTCAGACTTCGCAACCGCCAATGATTCAATATACAGTGGTCAGCAAGAAGGCGATGGTGTTAACCAAGACCCGACAAGTCCTGATTATGTTGCCCCTGCAGGTGTATCTGATTATTTAGATACGGCTAACAGCGGCGCACACGTGATGATCCGTGGTGGTGATGAAGTTGAAGACGATATTACGCAACTTCGCTGGGACAGTGTTTGGGCGGCTGATGGTGACACAGGTTTTGCTAAAGCAAGATTTGGCGCTATGTTCTCGTCTGAAACTAAAACGGTAAATACCTGGAATAATGATGAAAGCGGTATTCACTGTACTTACTGCAACTATAAAGATTTTCCAGATGTTAGCGCTTTCCCTCAGGAAGTATTTGATGCCGGTGATGACTTTTTAAGTAGCGTAAGTGGCAGTGGCCGTTCACCAACACAATGGTTAAGTTTTGATGGTGAAGCCTTATTTGATTTCTTAGGTAATATTGAAGGTGTCGATTTTGACGCCGTTAAAACCAACAACTCTTTTGAAGTTGAAGAAGAAACAGCATCTCTATACTTAGAACTTGATTTTTATGGCGAAATAGCCAATATGTTTATTTATAGTACGGCAGGTTTCCGCTATGAAACTACAGATGTTGCGGTGAGTGCTTCTCAAGCAAACCCTCAAAGTTTACGTATTCTGGATGCAACTGAAATGTTAGCGGCATACGGTGATACAACTAACTTTACGGAAAATAATAGTTACAGTGAAATTTTACCTAATTTCAGTGTTAAATTAGAAATAAATGAAGATTTAATTGCTCGTGTAGCCGTTTCAAAAACCTTAACACGTCCTACCTTAAGTAGTTTAAGACCTATCACTTCTTTGCAAACGACTCGTCAAGGTAACTTACAGTCATCAAGTGGTAATTCAGCTTTAGTCCCCTTTAGTTCTGATAACTTAGATTTGTCACTTGAGTGGTATTATGACGAAGCAAGCTATGTTTCTGCCGGTTATTTTAGAAAGCATGTTGCTAACTTTATTACCAACACCAAGCTAGCAAAAACTTTTGTAACAGCTGATGGTAGTTTATTAACAGATCCGTCTACGGGTACTGATGTTAGTGCGCCTGATAGTGAAGATAGTGTGGCGACTTTTACTAATACGGCTCCTAGTAATGGTGAATCAGCAATAGTAGACGGTTGGGAAATTGCAGCCCAGCATACTTTTGGTGACACAGGTTTTGGTCTTTTAGCGAACGCAACACTTGTTGATAGTGATGCTGAACTTGATAATACTGACATTACACAAGTATTTGCGGTTACCGGTTTAAGTGACTCGGCTAACTTAGTGGCTTTTTATGAAAATGGTCCATTACAAGCACGTATCGCTTACAACTGGCGTGACACTTTCTTGCAAAGCCTTAGCCAAGGTGGCGGTGATGGTGTGACTTACGTTGAAGATTACGCACAGTGGGATGCAAGTGCTAGTTTTGATGTCACTGAAAAAATCACCGTGTTTGTTGAGGGTATTAACTTAACTGAAGAATACACTCATAGCCGTGGTCGTTTCTCTAATCAAATACTCGACGTTGTTGATAGTGGCCGTCGTATTTCATTGGGCGTACGCGGTAGCTTCTAAGCTTTGTAATTTATAATCTTAGTTATGCATAAAGACTTTTACTTCCTCTAGAAGTAAAAGTCTACTTCAATACTCTCTTACTAAACGAGAGCTAAAATAACATTAGCAGATTAACTATGAATAAATTGACCAAAAAAGTCGTTGTTGTTGGTGGCGGAATAGCGGGCTGGCTGACTGCCGGGCGTTTAGCAGCAAAACATAAAAGTAATACGGAACAAGGTTTAACTGTGGTTTTAGTTGAGTCTCCTAATATCCCGGCTATAGGCGTTGGAGAGGGAACTTGGCCCACTATGCGCAGTACGTTGAGTGCGTTAGGTATTAGTGAAACAGATTTTATTCGCGAATGTGATGCCAGTTTTAAGCAAGGCGCAAAATTTGCTAAATGGGTTGATGGTAGTGAAGATGATTTTTATTATCATCCCTTAGTGTTGCCACAAGGATTTTCACAAGGCGACTTAGCGGCGCATTGGTTGGCAAAGCAAGGCCAAGCAGGGACTAAATCATTTTCTGAAGACGTTTGTTTTCAAGAGTCGGTTTGTGAAAATGGCTTAGCGCCTAAAACGATTAGAACGCCTGAGTTTGCGGCGGTTGCAAATTATGCCTATCACCTAGACTCTGTGAAGTTTTCT
This sequence comes from Colwellia sp. MB02u-9, assembly GCF_014077085.1. Lineage (NCBI taxonomy): Bacteria > Pseudomonadati > Pseudomonadota > Gammaproteobacteria > Alteromonadales > Colwelliaceae > Colwellia > Colwellia sp. MB02u-9. Next base: position 51,825 of record NZ_JACGVF010000090.1, on the reverse strand, counting down.
GTATTTTTACAAAAGCATTGCACAGAAAAGCTTGGGGTGACTCATATTATTGATAACGTTACGGGTGTTAACTCAGCCCCAAACGGTGATATTTCATCCGTGAGTACTGAAAATAATGCGGATATTACCGGTGATCTATTTGTTGATTGCACTGGTTTCTCTTCGCTGCTTTTAGGTCAGCATTATCAAGTGCCATTTAAGAGCTGCAGTGACGTATTATTTATTGATACGGCGTTAGCAGTACAAGTGCCCTATGATGATGCCGATTCGCCAATTGCCTCTCATACCGTGTCAACTGGCCAAGAAGCAGGTTGGATATGGGATATTGGCTTACAACATCGCCGCGGTGTTGGTTATGTATATTCGAGTAAATATTCATCTGAAGAACAGGCCAGAGAAGTATTAGCTAAGTATGTTGGTGATAAATTTTCATCACTAACGGTACGGAAAATTCCAATTGTTAGTGGTCATAGAGAAAAAATGTGGCAAAACAATTGTGTGGCGGTAGGCTTGTCGGCAGGATTTTTAGAGCCATTAGAAGCCTCTGCTTTGGTGATGGTAGAATTGTCAGCACAAATGATCAGTGAACAATTGCCGCAGTCTCGTGACATTATGGACATAGCCGCCAAGCGCTTTAATGAAACGTTTCTTTATCGATGGGAAAAAATCATCGACTTTCTTAAGTTACATTACATCTTAAGTAAAAGAACTGATAACGCTTTTTGGACTGATAACCGCAATCCTGAATCTATTCCTGAAAGTTTAAAAGAAGCGATGGCGCTTTGGCAATATCGAGCACCTGCTGATCATGACTTTACCAGTAATAATGAAGTTTTTCCTGCGGCAAGTTATCAGTATGTTTTATATGGTATGGGTTTTAAAAGCGATTATAGCCAAAACACTTATGCACTCGATAATATTGATTTTGCACAACATCAATTTGCGCAAAATAAAAAACTCACCGACAAAGCGGTAGCGACACTGCCGAAAAACCGTGAATTAATTAATAAAATCATTGAATTTGGCTTTAACCGAATTTAATTGAATTTAGCCGAATTTAAGTCATCAGCGAACAAGAGAAATTATACATGGCTAGTTTAGTCGCAGTAGATAATAAAAAGCATTTAAACACTAAAATAGATCTCAATAAAGTTGAACACCATGGTGCTAATTTACCCCTGATTCCGGTTGTTTTAGCCGAGTTTATTCATTTAGCGGTGCAATATCCGATTGTACTGACTAAAAATGGCGACACAGGACAGTTTGTATTTTCGGCGATGTTAGGCTTTGAGGAAAATGAAAACTTATTTTGGCAGCAAGCACAATGGCAAGGACTCTATGTGCCATTGCAAATAAGGCGGCAACCATTTTTTGTTGAAACGAGCGATGAAAAGCATCATAACGAACTTGCGATTTGTTTGAATACCGATAGTCCCGCAGTATCAGAAGAAATCGGACAGGCACTTTTTGATGAAAAAGGTGATGAATCTAGCTATTTTAAAACCGTGAAAGCAAATCTTACGCAATTACTGCTGGGTGAAAAAGAAAATAAAGTATTAATAGCAACACTAACGTCAATGGCATTAATTAAACCTATGTCGTTAGACATTACTTTTATGAATCAAGGCGCTACTAAATTAGCCGGTTTATATACCATTGACGAAGTGAAACTCGCGGCATTAAACAATGAACAAATTTTATCTTTACATCAAAGTGGCTTACTGTCTGCCATACATACAATGATGATATCTTTAGGGCAAATTCATACACTAATTGATTTAAAAAATAAGTCTCTAAGTTAATCACTAGAGATTTAGCAAGGGTAAACGTTATTCGATGTTAGATTTTACACTAAATGATAATCCTAGCTTAACTAAGCTGACGATAGGTAAAGAAAATATACCCTTGTTGATTATTGATGGTTTTGCCAACAAACCTGATGATTTAATTTCCTGCGCGGGTGATGGCTCATTATTTAGAGCCGATCAACAAAACTTCTATCCGGGCAAACGTTTTTTAGCACCAGAAATATATAGTGAACAAATTTGTAAAAAATATTTACCGCTATTTAAATCATATTTTGGTTTTGATACCGCCACTAGTGCTAGAGCATTAATGTCTGCATTTGCTGTTTCAGATAGAGCTCCTGAGCATTTAAAGCCGATACAAATGCTGCCGCATTTTGATACCGCCAATATTAATCAATTGGCGGTAGTGCATTACTTATGTGAGCCAGAACATGGCGGAACTTCTTTTTATCGACACCGGGCCAGTGCATTTGAGCGCATCACCTCAGCGCGTTTAGTCAGTTATGGTCAGCAGCTGAAAAAGGAGGCTATGGCGCATCAGTTACATAAAAACCCCTGCTACGTAAACTCAGATAATAGCCTTTTTGAGCAATTTCATTCAGTGGCTGCCGGTATGAATAGAGCCGTGATCTATCCCAGTATGGCCTTACACTCAGGTGACATTAATCCGATATTAGGTTTGTCTTCAGATCCTAAAATAGGCAGGCTAACTATTGGTAGTTTCATTTATGTTGAATAATTTAAAGAAAGTATTTTCTAGCTGTAGGTCGTTGTGCCATCTCTAGGGCGATTAGACGCATGAGAAAATCCTTTTCCTGTCACTTTTTATATTGAGAAATAGTCAATGAAGTCACTGAAAAATAGAAATATACGTTGGGGAATTATTGGTTTAGGTAATATAGCCAATAAGTTTGCGACAGATTTATTAACCGTGGAAGGTGCTGAACTTTATGCGGTTGCATCAAGAACACAGCAAAAATCTGATGACTTTGCCGAAAAATATCAAGCAATTAAAGCCTACGGTAGCTATGAAGCGTTAGTAAACGATGAAAACATTGATGCTGTTTACATAGCAACGCCACACTCTTTACATCAAGAAAATACCCTGTTGTGTTTAGAGCAGGGCAAGGCGGTATTATGTGAAAAACCTTTTGCTATGAATATCGATGAAGTGAATAGCATGATTGCTGCTGCCACTAAACATAATACTCTGCTGATGGAAGGACTTTGGACCTATTTTCTGCCACATTATAATTTTGTCTTAGCAGAGCTGAGTCGCAAAACTTATGGCAATCTTCTGAAAATTGAAGCTGATTTTGGTTTTGTTAAGGTCTTTAATGAAGAGTCTCGGCTTTTTAACAAATCGTTAGGAGGAGGTAGTCTTTTAGATATTGGCATTTATCCTATTTTTGCTGCACTTTCAACACTTGGCGTGCCAGATACCATAACAGCCAAGGCAAGCTTTTTTGAGAATGGCGCTGACTCTTCCTGCGCTATGGTATTTAATTACCATAATGCCGTAGCAACACTAACGTCAACACTATTAGAGCCTACCCCCAGTGAAGCTATTTTTTATTGCGAGCAAGGCATTATTAAAATTAATAGTGGCTTTCATAGCCCGTCAACGGTGACTTTAATTAAAGATAATAATGAAGAATCGGTATTTTTTGACTGTAAAACCCATGGCTATAATTATCAAATTAGCCATTTTAATGAACTATTACGCCAAGGCAAAAAAGAAAGTCATATCATGACGTTTAATTTTAGTCGCCAGCTGATTACAACCTTAGATAAGGTTAGAGCCGTTATTGATTTGAAATATTGATTTGAAATATTAATTTAACATCTTGAGTTAAATTATTGACACCTAAAACGGTTGCCCAGCTTTTAGTTACTTTGTTAGTCACTTTGTTAGTTACTTTGTTAGTCACTTTGTTAGTTATTTTTTAATAATAAAAGCAGGCATAAACTGATGATTGAAAAATTTAATATGGCTTAGCTGTCGATAAAGCTTAAAGACTAAAAGTTCTCATCTTCGATGCCAAGTGACATAATTCTATCACCGATTTTGTTTATGATAGTTATCTCACCAAGACAGACAGCTAATATAGACTTATCCTGTTTGAACTCCTGTGGGATAATAACCCTGCCAGATTTATTTTTAGGATAGCTTTTAATTTCATGCTTTAATTCTAAGCTGTCTTCTTGGTAATAAATAATAGTGACGGTAGTTAAATTTTCAGTCTCCAATTTGAGCTCCTTTAAAGTAATTATTAGTGGCTAAGATACTTAAACTATCGTCTATTAAACGTAGGTTGTCCAACTATATTAAGATAGTAGCGCTTTGATGTTCTGTTAAAATTTAATCAATAAAATGAGTTAGGCGCACAAAGTGAAACCTCAGTAGTATTTACCTGTGTAGGTTATTAGCGTGATCTGGCCTTTAATTTTAATGCGGGATATAGCGGTTGTAGGTTGTGATATATAAGAATCATGGTGCGCTAAAGAGTCGGGGTTACACTGTCTTTAAACAAAAAATAATACTCGCCTTTACTGAGTACTCTTCTGGCCTAAAGGCGCTATTTTTTATTAATATCCCTCATCTAACATTATATGGTTAGATCAATGTGAGCTTTATTTAGCCTGTTTGTTGAGGAACTTATCGGCTTGCTAATCTTGATGGCGCGATTTTTATAAAGTGTATTTCCAGACCTATTTTCACACACTATTTTCACTTTCTATATTGGTGATGTGGATTAAAATTTTTCATTCAAACAGCCGTTCAACACCACCTGCTAGGGTGGTGTCTAGGATTATTGTCAGTATTTTTTCGTTTTTAATTATTTTTAGTTTTTAATAAAAATTAAGCTTTAATGCTCATCAGTCTTATGCTTGGGTAGGTATTTATAACCATTGAACATGGCAGAAACAAGGGCGCTTTTTTCCCGTCTTTCAGCAATAATCACCCCAATAATATGCAGTGGAATAAGCAATAGCAGACAGTAAAAAGCATAAACATGAGCGGTAATAAAAGGTTTTCGAAAATCTCTCATCACTTGATAAGCCGCTGCATCAATGTTTTCTTTTGAATAAGGTCTTATCGCCGCTATATTGTCTTTATTGATGGCAATACTTTCAGCAAAATATTGACCAAAGGGTGGGTAGTAAATGTCGGTGCCGGCGATAACAAGACCTGAGATCATTTGCACTGTCATGGCGGATAACAGTGCTAGTATCATCAATTTACCTGCAGGGCTATGGCCTTTGTAAGCTAACTTTTTACCTTGTGTAAATGCAACTAATTCAGCTTTAAAGCCTTTTTTAAAAGGCAGGATTTTATGCCACCGCTCATAACCTTTACCAACAAAAGCTATGATTAATCTAAAAATTAAGTTACTCGCAAAAACATATCCCACCAACACATGTATGGTTTTTAATAATACTTTACCTTCGGTACTCAGGCCCAATGTTTTGCCATTTAATATAACTGTGCCTATCGCAATGAGTAATAAAATTGCGATGACATTTATCCAATGAAAAAGCCTGACTTTACGACTCCAGACGAAAACTTGTTGCCTATTAATATTCATATTATTTCTCTTTTATTGCTGTGGAGTTAAAAGTGGCCAGATTGTAAAACAGGAGTGATCCAGTATTTTAACTTGGTGGGTTGGCAAATTGGCTTAAGTATATCTTTAAGTTTTTCTATGTCTTTAAAAAATAGCAGAACTTCAAATTGATAAAACGCTCGATAGCCTTCAACACTAGCAATAGTGTCACCAGGTTTGTAGCTTACCTCGCCAATTAAATGCTGGCCTACCATAAAGTTTGCTTTTTTAACGGTGGAAAATTTCAGCTCAAAAGCGCCAAGCGAAGACAGGTCAACGACTTGGCTTTTTTCAAAGGCAAATGCTGACGATATTTGAAATAGCACCATAAAGCATAAATAAAATAGCGTATATTTGCAGCTAAGTATCTGAGGTATTTCTTTCACCAGTAATAACGACATACAATAAATTCACAGGTAATTAAACGTTGTAAGGTAATTATTACTGTTATTATATCAAGGGTCATTAGACATAGGTCGAACCTTACTTAATTTAGGTTTATTCTTCGTGATGGTACATTTGTCTATTGTATATTTAACTAATTGATATAAAGAGGTTTTATGAAGGATAAAGTGATAGTGTTAATTTTAGTTATAATAATGCTATTAAATTTTTTTGACGTGATCACTGATATTTCTTTAGGTGTACCTATGTGGCATGTTTTCTCAGAAAGTCTTATTGTGATAGTTTCTGGTTTTGGTGCGCTGCTTTTAGTTAAAGACATACGTTCTCGCACATTAAATACCGTTAGGCTAAAACAAGAGTTAGTCGTTTCAGATGATAAATTGAGAAATATTTCTCAAGAAATGAAAAATGCTCGTCATGCCTACAGTCATGTTATTCATGGCCAGTTTGAACAATGGCACTTAACACTTAGTGAGCAAGAAATTGCCATGTTGCTGCTTAAAGGACTCAGCTTCAAAGAAATAAGCAGTGTTAGAAATACCAAAGACAAAACGGTTCGCCAGCAAGCCTCTGTGATATATAGCAAAGCCAATGTAGAAGGGCGGCATGAGTTTGCAGCTTGGTTTTTAGAAGATTTTATGGCGTAAATAAAGCGCTCTTATTTTACTTTAGTTTTAGTTTTAATAAGTATGACTCAGCGACTTTAATACTCAAAACTTTTAATGATACAGCGCAATATATTGCGGTAATGCCATGCAGTACAAGTGATAAAACTTTATTACTGGTACTTTAAATCATGATTGACTCGCTTGATAAACCTTGATGAAGCCATGAAGTAAGCCTTAACAGTTTTAAGACTAAATGTGTTGAAGGTTTCTGGCGCTTTGTTTTTAATGACAACAATTTTTAATGACACACTTTTCAATGGCAACACAATGTGGTTATTTTTAGCCGCCTTGTTGGCGAATAAGTTTACATAAAGTTTAGCTGTTTGCTGTAAATTTTTAATATGCTTTCAAAAAAATGTACTATTTATATTTGTGCAAAATTAATACAGCGAGTTACCGTCAAAAAATTAAAATCTATCCTGGCAATAAATTTGTCACTGCTTTGTTTAATTAATCACCTCAATCCCTACTAATACCATTAAGCTAAGCACTCAAACCAAGTGCTTTGCCTACATTGTGATATGCTATTTAGCAGTGAAATTTAATATTATAGATTTGGAATGACTAAGTGACTTTACTGTTTATTTATTTGGCAATTGCGATTGGGGTGTCATTTATATGCTCAATACTTGAGGCGGTATTATTATCGATAACGCCAAGTTTTGTTGAGCAAATGCAAACAAAAAAACCTAAGCATGGACTGGTGCTAGCAAAAGTTAAAACGCATTTAGAAGAGTCACTTGCCAGTATATTAATTCTTAATACCTTTGCACATACCATGGGGGCGGCAGGTGTTGGCGCACAGGCTATCGGTATATTTGGTGAAAAGTGGGAAACCATGATTGCTGTGCTGTTAACACTGGTGATTTTGTATTTTTCAGAAATTATTCCTAAAACCTTAGGAGCAACATTCTGGCGCAGTTTGGCCATACCTTCTGCCTTTGTTATCACTTGGTTGGTGAGAATTGTTTATCCATTGGTTTGGCTCTCAACTCGGTTAACGCACTCATTCAAGCGGGGTAAAGCCAATGAAATTACTCGGGAAGAAATTATAGCCCTAGCATCATTAAGCTACAAAGATGGCAGTCTGTTCTCGCAAGAAAACGAATATTTATCAAATATATTAAATTTGCGAGAATTACACACTGGCGATGTATTTACGCCACGCACGGTAGTGCACATGTTACATCAAGACATAACCGTCACGGCGGCGCTAAATCATGAACAAACTCGGCAATTCTCCCGCATACCGGTTTACGGTAAAACCATTGATGATATCACCGGTAAAGTGATTAAAGGGGATTTGTATGAAGCTGAACGTAACGGGCATGGTGATGAGCCGATTAGTAATTTTGTGATTAAGTTAGCCGCGGTATCTGAAAAGTTACCGGTTCAGCAGTTGTTAGATATGTTTATTAAAAATCATATACATATCTACTCAGTTGAAGATGAGTACGGTCAAACCTCAGGGGTTGTTACTTTAGAGGATGCTATTGAAACCTTGCTTGGTCGTGAAATTGTTGATGAAAGCGATACGGTAACTGATATGCAAGCACTGGCGCGCGATAAATATCGTGAGCGATTAAGAGGACTTAAGTAGTATATTATTGTGTAATGGTACTACACTTTGTTGAGTTCATCGGTTAATCAGACCATAAAGTCTATGATTATTTCCACCCGTTTATTGGCACTTTTCGACTATTTTTGCTATTAAATGTCATCTGCTTATTGGTTTATGCTGTGAACCAAAATAAAAGCGCTGACGTATTGTTTTTTAACAGATTAAGCAGGAGCATAACATGCGAATAATAAGCTATTTTTTGGTGCTATTGTTGCTAACAGCTTGTAGCACACAATATCCAAATAAAAATATTACCGGAGAAATATTTCCAACCGTAGAAGGTCAAACCTTAGAAAAAAAATCATTCACCATTCCAAGTGATTTTACTGACGACGTAACCTTACTTTTGATTGGTTATGTGCAAAATTCACAGTTTGATATTGATCGTTGGTTAATTGCTTTAGATGTAACCGATACCCAGGTAAAAGTTTATGAAGTACCTACTATTCAAGGCTTATTTCCACAAATGTTTAGTACCTTTATTGATAATGGTATGCGATCTGGCATTCCAAAACCTCTATGGCAAGGGGTAGTGACGATTTATGACGATGGTGAACAAGTTCAGGCTTTTACCGGTAATGAAAATATTTCTAATGCCCGTGTGGTGCTGCTAAATAATAAAGGCAAAATATTATACTTTTATGATCAAGGTTTTGCGGTAGACGCGCTAAACGAGATCAGAGGTGTGTTATCAAATCAGCCGTTAAGTAAATAGCGGCAATACTAAGCGAGTACTGAAAATACTACTCGCTTAGTTTTTTATTGAGCGTTACTCATTTTACAGACTATTAGCTTACAGACTGTTATTTAATCGCTAACTGCAATATTTCACGACTTTGCGTTAAGGTAATGGCTTGGTGTTCACCTAGCGCTGTCATCTTGTGTGCTTCAAGCTGTGCAATGATCTTATCAATTGCGCTAGCTTTATCATCGCCGTGTTCAGTTAATTGTGTAGCAACATTTAAGCTATGGTAGAAGGCTTCAATAGCAACAATTGTGCGTTCAGCTAAATCATCACCTGCCGCTAAGGCAAAAACATTATGACCTAGCTGTTCTAACTTAGCTTTTTTAACCGTCAGTTGGTTGCGCAATAATGAGGGTTGTACAATCGCTAGCGAGCGTGCGTGATCAACGCCGTAAAGTGCGGTCATTTCATGGCCAATCATATGTGTTGCCCAGTCTTGTGGTACACCGGCACCAATCAAACCATTAAGCGCTTGATTTGCTGTCCACATGAGATTTTCACGCCATTGTAGTGTTGTATGTTGGTCGTATTGCTTAGCCAAAGTTAGCAAGTTTTTAAGTAAGGCTTCTGCGTAACCGTCTTGTACCATAGCACCCGTAGGCATAGTTAAATATTGCTCACAGGTATGTACCCAAGCATCAACCAAACCATTAATTAATTGACGTTCTGGTAATGTTTTCATCGCATCGGCATCAAGCACGGCAAACTTTGGTTGCACGGCTGGCGAGGAGAATGGCAGTTTATCTTGAGTTGCTGCGCGGGTAATAACGGAACCCGAATTAGACTCTGAGCCGGTAGCAGGTAAGGTCAGTACAGCGCCAATGGCAATAGCTTTAGTAACGGTATGCTTACCTAATAGAATGTCCCAGCCTGCACCGTCATAACATGCAGCAGCAGCAACATATTTCGCACCATCGATCACTGAACCGCCACCAACCGCGAGTATAAAATCAACTTTTTCCGCTTTAACTAGGGCAACAGCCTTATCTAAATTCTCCATCGTTGGATTAGGCTCAACACCTGAAAACTCTATCCAAGTATGCTGGCTTAAGGCATTTTGTACTTGCTGATAAACACCATTTTTTTTGATTGAGCCACCACCGTAAATAACGAGCACTTTGCTAGTGCTTGGAATAGCGTCAGTTACACTGGCAATTTTACCTTGGCCAAAATGGATCTGAGTTGGGTTAACGTATGAAAATTCCATGGGATACCTCATTTAATATTTATCGAATAAAAAGCATAGCAGCTTATGTTGAGTTGCATATTACTGTAATAAATGTTGTGTAAATAGACGTTTTTATCGATAATCATTGCCTATTTGTATAAATGTGATGAGAAACATGTTTATTGTTTGAGTGAGTTATGAAAAATTTAGCACAACTAATGCAGTCTTTTGCGCATTTAAAATCATTGAATACATTGAATGGCAGCTATCAAACGCTGATTCCGGGTGTAAAATTTTATCGTGCTAGTGCCGGTAGTGATCGAGAGCCATTACTTTATCAGTCAGGCATTATTGTCATCGGGCAAGGGCGTAAAAATATTTATGTTGCAGAGAATTGTGTGCAATATGGCTCAGGTGACTATTTAGTGTTAGGTGTGCCAATGCCATTGGAATGTGAGGCGTTTTCTGATCATGGCTTGCCTATTTTAGGGTTAATTATTGATGTTGACTCGCATATATTACATAAACTAGTTAACCAAATTAATGAACAAAATACGTTAGGTAATCTAGCAACACCGAGTCATAAAACGCCATTAGATTTTGGTGTTAAATCAAATAGTTTAGATGATAATTTCAATAGTGTGATTACGCGATTAATCAAAGTGCTACACGAAGATGTTGAAGCAAAAATTCTTGGGCCAGCGATTGTTGAAGAAATTGTCTACCGAGCCTTGGTGGGTGATAATGGCCACATATTATTTGATTTAGCTCGTCATGATGGTCATTATGCTAGGATTGCTCGTGTGCTTGATACGCTGCACACAGAATATGCCGAGGTAATATCGGTTGAGCATTTGGCTAATCAAGCACATATGAGCGTTTCAGGTTTTCATCGCGCTTTTCGACAAGTTACCAGTGAAACACCCTTACAATATTTAAAAAAAATACGTTTAAACAAAGCCAAAGATCTGATTGTAACAGAAGGTAAACAGGCAACAGAGGCGGCAATGTTGGTGGGGTATACTAGCCCTTCACAATTTAGCCGCGAATTTAAGCGCCATTTTAACGCCACACCCAGAACCATAGAGAGTTGACTGTTGCTTAGCTATTTTAAAGGTTAATGATTGCCATCTCAGGTGAAATTAACTTGGCGGTTCATATTTGCCCCATGACAGTAATCGCCCGCTTAACAGCTGACGGACTAAAGTCCGACCTACATAAAAAATGGCCTACATAAACAATTACCCAAGGCTAGATTGATACCCGTAAGCACAGTGTAGGTGTACTTCAGTCAATCAAGTTAACTGGAATTTAACTGTTATCAGCACAAACGCCGAGCGATAAAAACTATACCTATGAATATCGCATCAACAATAAGGCTAACGCGCTATTTTTCGTGGTTATTTATAGGTAAAGGTAACTTTATCCATTTCAGCCACTAAGCCCTGCTGTGAGGGTATGAAAGTCACTCTTTGAGTTTTGGCAATGGCGTTACTGAGCATAATCTCTACATCACCTTCCATCACAGTTTTACCTTTTTGAAAAGAAGCACGACTTGATTTAGTCGACAAGTTGCCATGGGCAAAAGCAATTCTGACATTGCCGCTATAGGTATGGCGTTTGCTGTTTTCTGAAATCACTTGTTTTATAGCCGTGATTTCCATTTCGTTTGCCGACGTAAAACTCGATATCGCACTTAATACCACAACAGTTGATCGCGTTAATTTTTTCAATAATATCATCTTGATTCCCTCACCTAGATTTATTAAATACTGCTTTGGTAGGGGGTGTTAATTTTTCATATTTCTTTTTTTGCATTCAATACAGCTTGATCGCGGTGCAAGGTATCTAGCAACCTGTGCTATGTAAATTCCTCACAGCAAAGAGCAAGTGATATTGAAGGCAATCAGTAGCACTGTTAGTCCTTTTCTTCATCATCAGATGTTTGACTAAAATAACGGCTAAGTATATGCACTGTCCTATGATCAAAAGCGAATAATCACGGGTAAAAATCATCAAAAAGTTTAACAAACCCTCAAAGTTACCATACTAAACTTTTATCTGATTGGCATCGTTAATTTGAAACTTTCATAATTATTTCACAATAGCACTGAGGTGTTGCTTAACATTATTGTGCTTTAAAGCCGATACGAAAGCCGCCCCAGTGTTGGCCGTTGACGATAATTGGCGCAGAAACATCATGCATAACTTCACCTGTATCACGCTTGTATGTTTGCAGAAGAAATTTATGCCTGTGCTGGCCACATCGAATGCCTGTGCTATCGTCAAATATTCGCTTAGTGCGATTATTAATGCTGTCAGTGGCGATGTTACCGGTTAGCGGTTGCGAATAACGTTGGTTATGAGTAGGAAAGTAACCGTTGATATCGACGGCGCCAGCAAAGACAACTTCAAGGTTTTCTTTTAAAATAGGCTCTTGAATAGCCGGTAAGAATTTATCGGTAAAGTCATCGAAAGTGCTGTGATATTTTTGCGGATTAGTATTGGCAATCTTACTATAACTAAAGTTAAAAAGAGCTTGTTGGCTAATTTCATTGCGTGAAATTTTATCACTGAACATAGTGGCTACTTGTTGTGCGGCAAGCTGTGCTTGCCAACAAATTTTTTCCACTAAAGAGCCAGTGTTGAATTCAGCCAAATCGATGAATATTGACTCGGTACTTTCGCATAGCGCTTTTGCTTTATCTGAAACTATATGGGTTTCTTTACTTTTTTCGAGCAAAAAGTCATGCAAATTTGTGATCGCCATGGAAATTTCATCACTGGTGGCATTGTGTTCTTCTAGTGCGTTACTGATGAGGTTGCTGGCATCAGACGACTCAGTCATTTTTTGATTGATATCACTTAATGAAATAGCGAGTGAACCCATACTGCTAACAATATTATGGCTTTGCTGAACAACTTGCGCCATAACCTCAGTGGTTTGTAACGTTTCCTCATTGATCTGGGTGAGCATGCTACCAATTTGATCTGTGGCCTCAGCTGTCTTCGATGCTAATGCTCTGACTTCATCAGCCACAACCGCAAAGCCTCGACCTTGTTCGCCAGCACGCGCAGCTTCTATTGCCGCATTTAATGCCAAGAGGTTGGTTTGGCGTGAAATTCCATCGATAACATTAGTGATATTTTGAATTTTAGTGGCTTTTTGCGAGAGCGATTTTATTTTTTCAGCGGCATTGATCACATCACTATTGAGTTGCTCAATCACCTCGACATTGTCATTTAGCTGCTGTGAGCCGGCGGACGTTGCTGTCATGGCTTGGCTAGATTGTTGCGATGCTATTGCAGCATTGTCATTCATCACCTTAATACTAATAGACATTTGCTCCGCAGCACTGGCCAGCCGATCAACATCTTCACTCGATAATTCAATAGCACTACTGAGCTTTTCAAGGAAAAAACTGACTTCTGCAGAGTTAATAGCTAACTCGCTGGCTTTATCGTCAATATTTTTTCCTGCTATGCTGGTTTTACTCGCCTGATTGCAGAGAATATCCTGCAAAGATTGGTTGGTTGAAATATCAAGCTTTAAAGCGTGAAGCAATAACTGACGCTGATTTTGTTGATTTTTCTTAATTACAAAGTTGATACTGACGAAAAAAATAACAAGGCTTGCTATAAATATAGATGATACATACCAAGTTATACTGGTTGTTATCTGTGCTAAGACAATTAATAGCAATGCTATTAAAGTGGCCGCAAGTAAAGCTAGTGAGACTGCAATCTGACGATTTGTTGACATGACTTATTACCGCGTGGTTATTTAACCAATTTATTTTTGTAATTTACCGTAGTCAACGTGGATGGGATTGTCAATCAGACTTTAGTCTTTATTGAGATGGTTTATGCTCGCAGGCAGTCAGATATTATTTTTAGTTATCAGGGCTTAAACAATATCGTCAGTACTATTATCGTTATATTAGCGGTTAAATTTACCTTGTTTGAGGTAACTAATGACTTGCGCGATAACCGCGTCATTTCGCATCATAAAGACATGAGAGGTTGGTATTTCAATATGATCATTCATGCCATCAATTTTAGTACTTTCGACCGAGACTTTACCGTCATCAGCATCAGGAATGAGGGTCGATAACAGCAAGTTTATGCTTTGGGTGCCCGCAATAATGCCGACATCAAAATTAGCCTTGCCTAATTGGTTAGGCACACTTAATGCGCCAGTACCTAATTGCATGCCTGCATCACCATTTACTAAGTGAAAACCGGGTAAATTACCCAGTTTGTCAACAATTTCAGTCCCTTTGTTTGGTGGCCCAAGCATAACCACTTTATTGAGGTTTTTAATACTATGGTGACTGAGAAATTGCCGTACTAAAATGCCACCCATTGAATGGGTTACAAAGCTGACCGGCATGTTGTGGCATTGTGCTAACGCATCTGAAATGGTTTGTTCTGCCAACTGTTCAATAGAGTAAGCACGTGAAGGATAGTCAATATTTAACACTTGGTAACCTTGCTCGGTTAAGCGTTGTGCCATTTTGTCCATTGAATGTGCTGAGCGCGCTAAACCGTGCAATAAAATGACGTATTCTTTCGTTGCACTCTGAATATTATTCTGGATATCATTCATGGTTAATTTCACCGTTTAGCCTAAACGTTGCTGCTTACATTGTCACTAGCGCAGGCATGGGTTGTTGCGACAACTTTTGAAACCATGTCTGCTTAGCACAATGACTGACAAGATTAATAGCCAGACTATAATACGTTATAAAAATACCACCCAGCATTAATGCTTAATGAATGCTAATGCTGGGTGGTTAACAAGCGCTTACAGTGCCAACTTTATTGAAATAGGGCAGTGATCACTTAGTTTTTGACTAAGCTCTCGGGTGTATTTTGGCTCAAAGACTAATTGCTCAAATGAGTTTTCAACATAATGTGCTTTTGCTTTGGGATCAAAAATTATATGGTCGATATAGTCTTTGTAATACCCGCCCCAGCATTGTGATTCTGCTGTAATAGTAGGCGCCCAAAGTGCTTCGCCACCTTCATCATTAATGGTTTGCCACAAGCCTTGTACTTCAGTGTAATTTAACGCTATGTCTTTAACAAAGCGACGGTTAAAGTCACCGAGTAATATAAAGGGAATACCTTCTTCAGCGCGGGCATCAACCCAAGCTTCTAATGGCTTGGCTTGCTTGGCAAGTTCTGCACAGGCAATTTTTGCATATTGTTCTTTTTCATTACTATTGGGCATTTTAGCAATGCTGGCTTGATCAAGTGCGTTATCGAAACAGCCTGATTTCATGTGCACAGCTAATAAGCGCACGCTCTTACCATTTTTTGTTAGGGTAACGTCCATGCCTCGGCGCGCAAGGCCTTGGTCAAGTTCACGGTATTCGACCGCACTGGCTTTATAGCCGCTGCTTTTTCTTACCGCGACACCAACACGCTGCACCCAGTCTTTTGTGGTGAAAAAATAGTCATAGTCGTCACCAAAAACTTTTTGTGCCCATTTTGCGCTTTCAACTTCTTGTAAGGCAATGACATCGGCATCTAATTCGCGTGCATAGCGCGCTAACTTTTGGTAATCGGAGTCTTTGCGTTGGTTATATTCATGAGAACCCAACCAGGCAATATTCCAAGAAGCGACTTTTAAGGTTTCTGCAAAAGTTGTGGTGCTTAAAAACGTAAGTGCGATGCTAAGCAGGCCAATTAATTTTTTCATTAGGTTATTCTACAATATACATGGGCAGCTATAGTAACCGCTGGCAGAGCAAATTAAAATAAAGTGTTTAGCTTTGTACTATTACTATCATCAATATGAGGAGCAGAACTATGGCTATAAATATGGCTATAAATATGGCTAGCACTATGGCGATGGAGCTAAAGCTGCTTTAAGCGGTATTGACCTTTTCGCAGCATATGTAATGTCCATATCAAACCAGAAAGCGTGAGCCATAAGGTGATAAAAGCAAATAATATCATTTGAATTGTGTTGAAGCTGCCGGCACTGCCGTAATCCATAAAGTGCAACATAAAGAAAAAATCGGCAAAGCGTTTATCACTATTACTATGGCCCACTAAACGACCCGAGCCTTGTTCAACATAAACACTGGTGGCTAAGTCATCAGCAAAATTAATTTGCCAACTGGGATTTTTATGTTTGAGAAAATCGGCAATTGGCGGCGTTATTAACGCGACAGATTTAATATTACCTGGGCCATTATAAGTCGCTTTGGCAATCGCTTTGGCGAATGGTTCATCCACCAAGGTTAGCTCACCGGTAATAGCATTAACGATATGGTAGCTGTTGGCAAAGTGGCGATATAAGCCTTGCTGTTGAGTTAGCAGGTAATAAGGCTGCGAGAGAATACTGACTTGGTTGAGTTCAAGCGTAGCCGGGTATAATTTTAGTATGCTTTTAACGGGTAACAGTGCTTGGTTTGCCAAAGTTGGCTGCTCGGCCATGGCCGTTTGACGATAAGCATTACCGCGGGCTTTTTTGTGATCAATGACATTGAAGACTAAGCCACTGGTTAGCCAAATAAGTAGTTGCAGACCGATGAGTAATGAGGCCCATTTATGAATTTTTCTTATCCAAAGCATCATGACTTATCTCCAAAAGGTAAGCGGTTATCTTGTTGCGCTTTTTTAGCCCTATCGCGGCTTTTTCTACGTGAGATTATTATCGGTTTGATCACTTTGAAATAAGTCAGTACTAAACCACTAAAGGCAGCAAAAAATCCCAATGAAGCAATAAAAAACAGCAACCAATTACTGACATCTTCGTCGTCGCCATAATCCATGATATGCAAGCGAAACATCCAATCAAACAAATACCAAAGTTGATGACGTTTGCTAACAACTTTACCGTTACTCACTGAGATATAAAGCGACGGTGAGGCGAAGTTGTCAAAATTAACCTGCCATACGGGTAAGTGTCGAGCACTTAAGCCAAAGTGTGGATTTGCGGTTATTAGCTCGGCATTAAGTACTTTGCCATCACCAGAATAAAGGTATTTTGCTATGGTAATTGCCATGTTTTTATTTAATGGCGATACCTGTTCGCCGCTCTGTGCATCAATTATAAATGCTTGTTTAGCTATGTTAAAGCGATAGACTTCACGGTTCACTAGCAGGCCAACACTTAAGTTTTTAGCCCGTGGATATTGTTGAAATAAGGTTGACGATGAGTATGTTAAGTTCTCTGATTTTATTTTATTTTGATGGTTGATAATTAAGCTATCACCGTGAATATAATCAAGATCAAAAAAGACCATATAAGCACCCGTAACAGACCAAATAACAAATTGTGCACCAATAAATAACATCAACCATTTATGCAGCTTATGGCTGAGGTTAAAGAGTTTTAAAGGCTTTTTTCTTATTGTTCTAGCTTTAGTCAATGTTGTTTTAATTAGGTTATTCTCCACAATAGCTATTCTGCTGGCAGTAGTTAAGGGTGTGAGTGTTACCGCGTTAACGAATCCACCCATCATGGGTGCAGCAGTGCGATTGATGACTTTTGATCATACGCTGTGACCTTATAATATCGATAAAAGTGCAACAATAGCAACTGAATAACGATGAGATAGAAAGGTCTGTCTTTGTTTTTTAATGGCGTGGAGCTTAGTATTTAGTCTGCTCACTATTGAACTTAATCCTAGTGAACTTAATCGCGCGATTGTTATGGACGGATATGAAGATAAATGCACAGAGATGCAAAAAATAATTTAGTCAGTTAGCTATGGTATAATAACATAGGCAAAACCATCAAATGATATAGCTGTGGTGAGCGCTCATTATTTACCGATAAACTACTTATTAAAAAGGCGTCAACCATCATGGATATTATGACTGAAACCTTGCCAATTTCTATTCAGGTGAGTGATGACCTAGTGGCCGAAATAAAAAATATTGCCGCCATTAGTAATAAACTCGAAGCGCAGTTAAATTTTCATACCATGACGGCGAATTGGTATGGCGATGAAGCAGATATTTTACAGATCAATTTTTATCTTGTCGCGATTAACGAATTTGGCAATGTAGCAAAACAAGCACCGAATGTTGAAGTAGAAACGTTTGCAGATGACGTTTTGTTGCTGAGCTCAAGCAACAAGTTAATAGATTGTCATGTTGCTATTACAGCAGCGGAATCTGAATTAATACGCCAACAGCCGAAACTATTGTCGGGCTACCTTGCTAAAAAACTGTCCAAGATACTTAATTTAATTGCTGATAGGCAGCAACTTACACAGATATAAAATTGTTTTTTATTTGGATTAAGTTATTTTAATTAAATAAAATCAAGGTGTTGTGAGATGATTTATTATTGATGAAATTTATTTGTCAATAAAGTTGAACTAAGCATTATAAAGTTACTCTTACTTAGCAAGAGATTCTCCCCTCGGTTTTGTTTTTATTAGTGTTTTTATATTTTTATACGCTCCTCAATTGAGGGGCGTTTTTTTTGCCTATATTTTGGCGGATGACTTATTAGTTATTGAAAGTGTTCAAGGAGCAAAGCGATTAATTTTTGTTCTTTGAGTAGTGAATCATTTATTTTCACCAAATCTTCGTTGAGGGATTTAGGTTTATTTTTATTTAAATTGAACTAACCATAATAATAGCACTCTTACTTAACAAGAGATTTCCCCCTCGGTTTTGTTTTTATTAGTGTTTTTATATTTTTATACGCTCCTCAATTGAGGAGCGTTTTTTTTGCCTATATTTTGGCGGATGACTTATTAGTTATTGAAAGTGTTCAAGGAGCAAAGCGATTAATTTTTGTTCTTTGAGTAGTGAATCATTTATTTTCACCAAATCTTCGTTGAAGGATTTAGGTTTATTTTTATATAAATTGAACTAACCGTAATAATAGCACTCTTACTTAACAAGAGATTTCCCCCTCGGTTTTGTTTTTATTAGTGTTTTTATATTTTTATACGCTCCTCAATTGAGGGGCGTTTTTTTTGCCTATATTTTGGCGGATGAATTATTTGTTATTGAAAGTGATAAAGGAGCAAAGCGATTAGTTTTTGTTCCATGAGTAGTAAATCATTTATTTTCACCAAATCTTCGTTGAGGGATTTAGGTTTATTTTTACATAAATTGAACTAACCAGGGTAATGGCACTCTTACTTAGCAAGAGACTCTCCCCTCGGTTTTGTTTTTATTAGTGTTTTATATTTTTATACGCTCCTCAATTGAGGGGCGTTTTTTTTGTCTTTTTTTTGCTTTGATCATAGCTAAAGAAATTAAGCTGATATTAATATGCAATCTTATTTTTCATATAACTTCCTGTAACATTGAAATTTTAGTCATCTATAAAATAAAGTTAAACAGTCACAGCAACAATGTCCTCTCTTTCTACATTTAATTCTACAGTACACCCATAGCTTTTGCCTATCGATATAATAAATTCAAACGATTGTTCCTATTTTAAATGCCGGCGTATCATTGTCCCAACTTAACAAGTACTCATATTTTTAAAACAAGTGGAGATAAACATGTATAAATCAATTATCAATTCAACCATCCAACCATTTAACGCAACAGCATTTAGTAAAGGCGAATTTGTCGAGGTTTCAGAAGCTGATGTTGCAGGAAAATGGGCAGTATTTTTCTTTTACCCTGCTGACTTTACCTTTGTTTGTCCAACAGAGTTAGGCGATATGGCTGACCATTATGCACAACTACAAGAAATGGGCGTTGAAGTTTACTCAGTATCAACCGACACACATTTTACCCATAAAGCTTGGCACGGTAGTTCAGACACTATTGGCAAAATTACCTACCCAATGATTGGTGACCCAACAGGCAAAATTACGCGCAACTTCGGTGTCATGATTGAAGACGACGGCCTAGCATTACGTGGCACGTTTGTAATCAACCCTGAAGGCGAAATTAAAATTGCTGAGATACATGATCTAGGTATAGGTCGTTCAGCAAAAGAGCTAGTGCGCAAAATTCAAGCGGCACAATATGTAGCTGAACATGACGGTGAAGTATGTCCAGCAGCATGGCAGCCAGGTGCAGAAACATTAACACCATCATTAGATTTAGTTGGCAAAATCTAAATAAAGTAAAAAACTACCGCGATACTTTTAAAATATCGCGGTATTTACCAAGCCAATTCAGCATGACCTAAAAATCATCCTATTCATCAGTTTTCTCAAAGGAATAACCCATGTTAGATACGAACTTAAAGCAACAACTAACGACCTATTTACAGAATTTAACATCGGCTGTTGAATTATCAGTATTTTTAGGTGACGACGTTAAATCAAAAGAATTAAATACCTTGGTGACAGAAATTGCTGAAATGTCAGCATTAGTCTCGGTTGTTGCAGCAGATGCAAGCAATGAACGAGTGCCATCAATGTTAGTAAAATCAGTTAAAACTGGCGGCGAAATGCGCTTTGCTGGCGTGCCGATGGGGCATGAATTTACTTCGCTGGTATTAGCCTTGTTACACAGCGGTGGACACCCAATAAAGCTTGATAAAGCGGTGATTGAGCAAGTTGCCTCTCTAGAAGGTGAGCATAGCTTTGAAACCTATATTTCCTTAAGTTGTCAAAATTGCCCAGACGTAGTGCAAGCACTGAACATGATGGCGGCAATTAATCCGCAAATTAAGCATGTGATGGTTGATGGGGCATTATTCCAAGAAGAAGTTTACAAACGAGATATTTTATCAGTACCGGCAGTTTACTTAAATGGTAAAGCGTTTGGCCAAGGCAGAATGACGGTAACTGAAATTTTAAACAAAGTTGATACCAATGCTGGCGCGAGACAAGCTAAGGCGATAAACAACAAAGCAGCTTTTGACTTATTAGTTATAGGTGGTGGCCCAGCAGGTGCATCATCAGCGATATATAGTGCCCGTAAAGGGATACGCACAGGTATAGTGGCAGACAATTTTGGTGGCCAATTACAAGAAACCATGTCCATTGAAAATTTTATTTCAGTGAATGCAACTGATGGGCCTAAACTAGTGGCTAACCTAGAAGCCCATGTTAATGAATACGATGTTGATATTATGAATAATCAACAGGTGAAAAAAATTATAGAAAGTGATGTTGAAGGTGGTTTAATCACCGTTGAATTAGAAAACGGCGCTATCTTACAAACACGCTCAACCATTATTGCTACAGGCGCAAGATGGAGAGAAATGAACGTTACTGGTGAGCAAGAATACCGTGGTAAAGGTGTTGCTTATTGTCCGCACTGTGACGGACCATTATTTAAAGGCAAATCAGTTGCGGTGATTGGTGGTGGTAACTCAGGTATCGAGGCAGCCATTGATCTCGCAGGCTTAGTTAAGCATGTTACTGTTCTTGAATTTGATAGCGTACTGCGTGCTGATGCGGTATTACAAAATAAAGCGCGTTCGTTACCAAATATCGAGATTATTGTTAATGCTCAAACCACCGAAGTATTAGGTAATGGCAAGCATGTTACTGGACTAAACTACCTTAATCGTGCAACAGATAAGCAAGAGAGTGTCGAACTTGCGGGTATTTTTGTACAAATTGGTTTAGTGCCAAATTCAAAGTTTTTGCAAGGAACTGTTGATTTAACCGAGCGAGGCGAGGTGATCATTAACCACAAAGGCGAAACCAATATTGCGGGTGTTTATGCGGCGGGCGATGTAACAAACACGCCATTTAAGCAAATTATTATCGCTATGGGCAGTGGTGCAACAGCAGCATTAGGTGCATTCGATTATTTAATTAGAACACCGAACCCGCTTGAAAACACTGAAAGCATTAGCGAAGCTGCAGCCTAATAGCGCATTATTTCCTAGCTTAAATTAACACTGAAACGCCAGTGCAATAAGTACTCAAAAAATAAACGCTATCGTTGGCAACGGTAGCGTTTTTTCGTTAATAGCGCGCTTGCTGTTGCACTGATTTAACCTTCCCCCATGCAGGCGTGATATAGCTTGGACTTTAGTTCATCAAGTTAAATGAAGTTTAACCGTTTTTACTCGAAGCTCATAAGCGGGTTGTGAAGCATAGCTAATTTATTCATCAAATAAACCCGTCACTGCTTGGCGCACTTCATTAACCACAGCTCTAACACTTTCCATACGCGCGTAACCAGCACGACAAAGTAATGATATTTCACGCACCGGTTGCGGGCTTTCAAAAGGAATGTAATGAATATGCTTCTGTGGAGCATAATTAATTGTCGCCAACTGTGGTAGCAGGGTAATACCCATATTGCTGGCCACCATATATCGTAAGGTTTCAAGACTGGTGGCTCGAAAACTATGATCTTCCTCCGCACCAGCGCTAAAGCAATAGCCCATGGCTTGATCTCTCAAACAATGGCCATCTTCTAAAGTGAGAATTTTTTGATTATGTAAATCATCAAATGTTACTTTAGTTTTATTAGCCAGTGGATGTGAAGGAGACGTTGCCATCACCAAGGGCTCGGTGAATAAATCGTAACGTTCAAAACGCGCCATTTCTGGCAACCAAGGCAAAATTAAAATATCGAGTTTACCTGTTTCCAATTGTTGCAGTAAATCTTGCGTTCTATTTTCATGTAAATAGAAGTTTATTTTCGCGAGATTGCTGTTTAGTGCCGGCATAATATGCGGCAATATATATGGCGCTAACGTAGGTATTAAGCCTATATGTAAATCACCTGACAGTGGGTCAAGTAGCGCTTTTGCCGCTTCTTCAAAGTTATTCGCGGCGTTAAGTACTTGCCGAGCTTGTTGTACTAACTTTTCTCCTGCGGGTGTTAGCATAACATTGCGCGGTTGGCGTTCAATTAAGGTTAGCTTAAGGCGTTGTTCTAGTTTTTGAATTTGACCACTTAGCGTTGGTTGACTAACAAAGCAAGCCTCAGCGGCATGGCCAAAATGCTTATATTCGGCAATGGCGGTTAGATATTCTAAATCACGAATTTTTATCATAGTTTAAATCTATTGATATAAGGTAGTTAATAGCTAAATTTATGTTAGCTTAAGGTACTGAGTTTAGCTAGCATATTGAAAAGCAAAGCCTGCACTGAAGCGTTAATACCCAGACTAAACCATGTTTGCAAAGGCTAAAACTTGCTAACGACGTGGTTAATTGAGGCGCTTATTGCATCACTGCACATTTAAGCCGTTGTTTAAAATGACTTAGGGTACTTTGAAATCTTGAAATCTTGAAATCTTGAAGAGTTAAGAAGTTGAGGGAAATTGAAGCATTACAGCTTTGATCGCTCATAAGCTGGAATGTTAATAAAATTTTCATCACCTTTGGCAACCGCTTCTTTTAAGCTCGCTTTTCTATTTTGGCGAGACTCAATACTTTCACCAAATACCTGAAAGTGAGCTCGCGCAATAACATCGACAGCCTCTACATGAGATATAACGCCTAACGCTTTACCCGCATGGATAAAGCCTTCAACTCTGAATTTTTGCTTATCATCTTTTTTATGATTTTTTGCGAGGCTAAAAACTTTTAGCAACTGTGCTTGGCAACAATCTAAATATTCGTGTTTATTCATTATTTTCCATTCACCTTCTAAGGTTGATTTACCTATATACCTGCTGTTTAAGCAAGGTTAATAGTTATATTTATGGGTATTTTTAATGACCTTAATCGAGAAAGCCGCTTTACAACAATATGGCTTGAGCACTTAATTTTTTGCTAGCATCACTAATTGCAACTAAAACCCAAACTAGCAAAGGCGACTGATTATTTTCTTGCGTTTATTTACAGCCTGTATACAATAACAGTAATACTGTGTAAAAATACAGGCTTGCTCTTAAGTAGCTTAAGGAACAACTATGCGCCCTTTAACACCCAGACAACAGCAGATTTTTGATCTGATCCGAGAAAAAATTTCTGATACGGGTATGCCACCAACGCGTGCCGAAATTGCTACTTGTTTTGGTTTTAAGTCGGCCAATGCAGCAGAAGAACATTTAAAAGCGCTAGCGAAGAAAGGCTATATTGAAATGCTACCTGGCACATCGCGTGGTATTCGTCTTGCACAAGAGTTTATCGCTGAAGATGGTTTGCCACTTATTGGCCGTGTGGCAGCCGGTGAGCCTATTTTGGCACAAGAACATGTTGAGCAGCATTACAAAGTTGATGGCAATTTATTTCATCCTCCGGCTGATTATTTATTGCGTGTTAATGGCGAGAGCATGAAAGATATCGGCATTATGGATGGCGACTTGTTGGCCGTTCATCAAACAACCGACGTGCAAAATGGTCAAGTGATTGTTGCTCGTGTAGAAGACGATGTTACCGTTAAGCGTTTTAAACGTGAGGGCAATGTGGTTTATTTACATGCTGAAAATGAAGATTTTGCACCGATTAAGGTCGATTTAAAGTCTCAGCAATTTAATATCGAAGGCCTAGCCGTTGGTGTTATTCGCGCGGCTGATTGGATGTAGTTCACGTTTCATTTACTTCATAAATGCTAATACTTAGCTAAACTAGATTTTCCTACACTATTTTTTCCTAAATTATATTTCGCAGATTTAACTATCACTTGGTTTAATTCAAGGTGTTAAAATCTGCGTATTCCACATGCTTGATAACCATTTATCTACCTAATATGTAGCTAAATTTTTTTGGTTAGAGCTATCCTTCTGTTCGGCAATAAATACCGCTAATAGCTTGCTTTTTATACAGCAAATTTCTGTGTTGATTATTTATTATTCAGCATGAAAAACAGGCTTTGAACAAAACATGAACATTGCAGCCATCCTTTTAAAAATCTACTTATCGTCCGGTTTAGGGCTTTTACTCTATTGTATTTACTGGTTTTTATTTATCATGCTTTTGAAATTAAAAATTGACCCCTATCAAGTTTTAAGTAATTCTAGTCTGGAAAACGTACAAAAAAAACAATAGGGCGCAATTGACAACTGTTGATTAATGCGTCACTTAAATAATAATAAATGTATGCGCTAACTAGCCGGTTTTCATAATGAAAATACGTTATTTGGCCTAAATTAAAGGTGAAGGAGATGTCGTGTGAAAAGACGTAACCTAGGTTTGCTGTTGCTAGGGGGCTTGTTGTCTAGTTCAGTGTGGGCAGATATGTCGCTGAACCTAACCAAAGGTGTTACTGAGGTTAGTAGAGACGTATATGATTTACATATGCTGGTGCTGTATATCTGTACTGGTATTGGTATTGTGGTCTTTGGTGCAATGTTTTGGTCTATGGTGTTTCACCGTAAATCAAAAGGTTTCAAACCAGCAACCTTTCATGAAAGCACAAAAGTTGAAATTCTTTGGACGGCGATCCCTGTCGTTATTCTAATTGCTATGGCTTTTCCTGCCACTATTACGCTTATCGATATGGAAAATAACGATGATGCGGACTTAACCATTCAAGTAACGGGTTCTCAGTGGAAATGGCATTATAAATATTTTGATCAAGACCTTGAGTTTTATTCAGTGCTTTCTACCCCGCGTGAACAATACGAAAACCAAGATGGTACCTCAGCAGAAAAAGGTGAACATTACCTGTTAGAAGTTGATCGTCCTTTGGTTATTCCAACCAATAAAAAAGTGCGTTTTGTTATTACTTCTGATGATGTTATCCATGCTTGGTGGGTACCGGCATTTGCGGTAAAACAAGATGCTAACCCAGGCTTTATTAATGAAGCTTGGACCAAGGTAGATGAACCCGGTGTTTATCGTGGCCAATGTGCTGAGTTGTGTGGCAAAGACCACGGCTTTATGCCGATAGTGGTTGAAGTTAAGTCTGAAGCCGATTACGCCATTTGGCTTGATGAGCAAAAGCAAATGAAAGCCAATGCAGCAGCTGCTGAAGCGGCGTCGTTAAATGCTTCGGCTTCAATGGACGAATTAATGCAACTGGGCGAAACAACCTATACCGCTTACTGCGCAGCGTGTCACCAAGTCAGTGGACAAGGTTTACCACCCGCATTTCCAGCTCTTAAAGGCAGTGCTATTGCCACAACGGGTCCTGCTAGCGCGCATATAGATATTGTCGTTAATGGTAAAGCAGGTACCGGTATGCAAGCTTATGGTAAGCAATTAAGCTTAAAAGAAATCGCGGCGGTTGTAACTTATGAGCGTAATGCTTGGGGTAACAATACCGGTGAAGCTGTTCAAGCGGCTGACGTGCAAGCGGTTAGTGGTGCAAGTACCTCAGATACGGTTGAGCAAGCGGTTGAAGACGTTAAAGAACAAGTTGCTGAAACCGTTGCCAAAGTCATACCAGAAGAAGATTTATCAAAGGTTTATAGCCAAGACGAATTAATGACCCTGGGTGAAGATGTCTACATGACAGCTTGTGCTGCTTGTCATCAAGCTACTGGTGAAGGCATGGCGCCTGTTTTTCCTGCACTTAAAGGTAGTGTGATTGCTACAGGTGATGTAGCAGTGCATTTGGATATGGTGCTTAACGGCAGCAAGAAAAATCCAGCGATGGCGGCTTTTGCCGGCCAATTAACTAAAACGCAAATTGCGGCGGTTGTCACTTATGAGCGTAACGCTTGGGGTAATAACACCGGTGATTTAGTCCAGCCAGCAGCCGTTGCTGCTGCTAGCGCGAAGTAGGGAGGCGTTATAATGACTACAGATGTAATTGATGATCAATCCGAGCATGATTCACATGACGGTGAGCACCATGATCATAAAATGACCGGCATAAAACGCTGGCTATATACCACAAACCATAAAGACATTGGTTCGATGTATTTATGGTTCTCTTTTATCATGTTTTTAACTGGCGGTGCTATGGCGTTGGTTATCCGAGCTGAATTATTTCAGCCTGGACTACAGATAATTGAGCCTGATTTCTTTAACCAAATGACCACAGTACACGGTCTTATTATGGTATTTGGTGCGATAATGCCAGCCTTTACCGGTTTGGCTAACTGGATGCTACCTATGATGGTTGGTGCGCCAGATATGGCACTACCTAGGCTGAATAACTGGAGCTTTTGGATATTACCCTTTGCTTTCGCTATTTTATTGTCGTCTTTCTTTATGGAAAGTGGTGCACCAAACTTTGGTTGGACCTTCTACGCGCCTTTATCAACCACCTATAGTAACGGTAGTACAGCGTTCTTCGTTTTTGCGGTACATATTATGGGGATTTCCTCAATTATGGGCGCAATTAACATCGTTGTAACCATCATGAATATGCGTGCGCCTGGTATGACTTACATGAAAATGCCATTATTTGTTTGGACATTTTTCATTACGGCTTACTTGTTAATCGCGGTGATGCCGGTGCTCGCGGGTACCGTTACTATGGTGTTAACCGATACCTATTTTGGCACCAGTTTCTTTGATGCCGCCGGTGGTGGTGACCCAGTAATGTTCCAACATATTTTCTGGTTCTTTGGTCATCCTGAAGTTTACATCATGATTCTACCTGCATTTGGTATTGTCTCTACAACAATTCCAGCCTTCTCACGTAAGCCTCTATTTGGCTACAGTTCAATGGTTTACGCGACCGCATCAATTGCATTTTTGTCGTTTATCGTTTGGGCGCATCATATGTTTACCACGGGTATGCCGTTATTTGGCGAATTATTCTTTATGTATTGTACGATGTTAATTGCCGTACCTACAGGGGTGAAAGTCTTTAACTGGGCAGCGACTATGTGGCGTGGGTCTCTTAGTTTCGAAACCCCTATGTTGTTCTCTATTGCCTTTGTGATTTTGTTCACTATTGGTGGTTTTTCTGGCTTGATGTTAGCAATGACCCCAGCTGATTTTCAATATCACGATACTTACTTTGTTGTGGCTCATTTCCACTATGTATTGGTTACTGGGGCGTTGTTTTCAATTTTTGCTGGCGCTTATTACTGGTTACCAAAATGGACGGGTTACATGTATAACGATACGTTAAGTAAGTGGCATTTTTGGTGTTCACTTATTTCAGTAAACTTATTGTTTTTCCCAATGCACTTTTTAGGTTTGGCCGGTATGCCGCGTCGTATTCCTGATTATGCTTTGCAGTTTGCTGACTTTAATAAGTGGGTCAGTATTGGTGGCTTTGCCTTTGGTATTTCGCAGTTAATCTTCTTGGTATTGGTTATCAAGTGTATTAGAGGCGGAGAAAAAGCGCCGATGAAACCTTGGGATGGAGCTGAAGGTTTGGAATGGACAGTGCCTAGCCCTGCGCCATACCACACGTTCACAACGCCACCAAAAATTGATTAAGTGGAGCTAAAATGACTAACGGTGAATCGCAAAACAAGTTATCAAAGCAAGCACAAGCGACAACGCATGATGCTTCGGTGAAAAAAACAGTAAAAAAACTGATGTTGATTGTTTTTGGTATGTTTGGTTTTGGTTTTGCGCTGGTGCCGTTATACGACGTTTTTTGTGATATCACCGGGTTAAACGGAAAAACATCTAATGTTGCGGCAAGTTACAACGTCAAGAGCATAGATACCGAACGTACCATTACTGTACAATTTTTGACTCGGACAGCCAAAGGTATCCCTTGGAAGTTTGAGCCCATGGTTAATGAAGTAGAAGTACACCCAGGTGAGCGCAAAACCGTTATATTTTACGCTAAAAATGAGTCTACAAGCGATATTGTCGGACAAGCTGTGCCGTCAGTATCACCAGGGCGGGCGGCGGTTTATTTTCAAAAGATAGAATGCTTTTGTTTTAATAGCCAACCGTTAAAAGCCAGTGAGGATGTTGAAATGGGATTGCAATTTTATGTCGATTTAGACATACCCGATGACGTATCCACCATCACCCTATCTTACACCTTGTACGACATTACAAGCTCGGTTGATTCTTAAGTGCTTGGCACTTAAATGAGGGGAACAACAATGACAATAAAAGAATACGAAAGTTATTACGTACCAGCGCAAAGCAAGTGGCCAATAGTGGGCGCTATTGCCTTGTTTTTGATTGCCGTAGGTGCGGCAAATTATGTAGCAAATTTGAATAACCCTGAAAATGCAGGCGGCGGCTGGGTATTGCTGGCGGGTATTGCCTTGATTATTTATATGATGTTTGGTTGGTTTAACAATGTTATTACCGAGTCAATGTCAGGAAAATATAGCCACCAAATGGACAATTCATTCCGCCAAGGTATGAGTTGGTTTATTTTTTCAGAAGTGATGTTTTTTGCTGCTTTTTTTGGCGCCTTACTTTACGCCCGTACCTTTTCAGTGCCCTGGCTTGATGGCGCCGGAAATAATGCCGCAACGGCAATAATTTTATGGCCTGAATTTACCGCGACTTGGCCATTAATTAAAACGCCAGACGGTACTGAAACTACAGCTATGGGTTGGTATGGCTTGCCATTAATTAACACTATTTTGTTGTTAACTTCATCAATTACTGCCCATTTTGCTCATGTTTCGTTAGAGCAGAATAAACGTGGTTTATTGAAATTTTGGTTAGGGCTGACCGTTGTGCTAGGTGTGGTGTTTTTGTTTTGCCAAGGCTTAGAATACGCCCATGGTTATGCCGACGAAATGAAATTGTATTTAGACAGTGGCATTTATGGCAATACCTTTTATTTGCTGACAGGCTTTCACGGTATGCAT
The DNA here is from genome assembly GCF_014077085.1 of Colwellia sp. MB02u-9. Classification (NCBI taxonomy): domain Bacteria; kingdom Pseudomonadati; phylum Pseudomonadota; class Gammaproteobacteria; order Alteromonadales; family Colwelliaceae; genus Colwellia; species Colwellia sp. MB02u-9. The sequence continues at coordinate 22,298 of NZ_JACGVF010000090.1, read as the reverse complement.
GTGACCTTAGGGACTATTATGCTGTTTGTGATGCTTATTCGAGTATTTAAGGGGCATTTTACGCCGAAAAACCATTTTGCCTTTCAAGCCGCGAGTTGGTATTGGCATTTTGTTGATGTAGTGTGGGTAATACTGTTCGTGTTCGTTTATATTATTTAACGCTATTGTGTTTGAATAAGCAGTTTAAGGTACGATATTTATCTTGATAAATATCGTACCTTTTGACTTTTTAGTACGGACTAGGGTTAGGTGTGATCACTCCGGTGAGAATACCCAGTAGTAGTAATAACACTAGTACAACAGAGGTCATCACCCGTCGACCTATAAATTTAGACATGGATGCTTTATTCGGGTCATTTTTATTCATAATGAATAACGCTCGAAATAGGTTATAAACCATAAAGGCTAATAAGCCGACAACAATAAATTTAATTAACACAGTATTCTCTCTTTTATCATCTGTTTTTAGTTAGTCAACATGCGGTAGTCTATGAAGTCGGTATCACTTAAGCACAAATTCAAGCAACTTAATTGGCCGATGGTTATATTTACCATGCTAGTATTTTCGTTATTAATCAAGCTCGGATTTTGGCAGATTGACCGTGCGCTTGAAAAAGAACAACGTCAACAGCACATTAGTGAATTAAGCCAACGCCAAGCCTTATCACTAGCGCAAGTATTAACACTGAGCGGTTTACAAGATGGTATTAACGATTTGCCTATTCAGTTAAAGGGGGATTTTGTTGGCGATAAAGTATTTTTACTCGACAACCAACCCAATAAAAGCCGTTTGGGTTATCGTGTTTATCAAATCATTGAAAGTAATGGTGATGCTATATTAGTTAATCTAGGTTGGGTGCAAGGCTCAATTGACCGAAATATATTACCTGAAATCAGCCCGATCACTGGCCAACACACCATCACAGGCCATGTGCGAGAAGTGGAAGTGGGTATTCAATTACAAGCACAAAACTTAACTAATCCGTCCTGGCCATTACGAGTACAGCAAATCGAACTAGATAAGTTTTCAGAATTAATTGGTAAGAAACTATTGCCCTTTGTCGTTTATTTAGATAAAAAAGAGACTATAGGTTATATAAAAAATTGGCAGCCCATCGTAATGCCACCAGAAAAACACCGAGCCTATGCGTTTCAATGGTTTAGTTTAGCGTTAGCTTGGATCAGTTTGATGGTTTGGGCGGCGATAAAAATGGCTAAAAAAGATCGGTCTGAATAAGCAGGTTAGACAAATACCGAAACCAAATAATAAGAATAAAAGGCTAAGTTGTATGAGTTCTTCAAAGTTAAATAAATCGCGCCGCAGTATGCTAATTCTCTTGGCGGTTTTCATTATTCCCATTGCACTAGCTAAATTGGCGTTGAATCAGCAATGGTTTAATTACGGAGTGACCAATCAAGGGCAACTGATTGAAAATGAGTTAACCTTAGCGCAACTTGGCTTAAGTATTGACGACTTTGATCACCAATGGTTGATGTTATATACCTTACCAACCCGTTGTGATGAGCAATGTGAAAATACCTTGGTCAGTGTTAACAACACTTATATTGCCCTAGGTAAAGAAATGCCACGTGTGAAACTCGTCGGCTTAACGCAACAAGATTTACGTGCAGAGCAAGCAGAAAAAATTCAACTTAATCGTTGGCATATTCAAACTATGCCCGCTTTGGCAAAGGTGGCGATAACACAATCACAAGTCTTGATTGTTGACCCCCTAGGTAACGTCATTCTTAGCCATATACCACCAAAAAATGCCGAGCAGTTGCCACAATTTGGCAAAGCCATATTGGCAGACTTTAAGAAACTGCTGAAGTATTCAAGGATTGGCTAAATGAGAACACAAAGCTCTTCCGACCTTAGAAAACTTGTTTTTGTTAGTATATTATTAGCGATTGTGGTTGTCAGTTTAGGCGCTTACGCACGGCTAACCCATGCAGGTCTTGGTTGTCCAGATTGGCCAGGTTGTTATGGTTTAGTTGAAGTGCCTAAAACCAGTGCCCAAATTATGGCTGCTGAGCAAGCGTTTCCTGAACGTCCTGTTGAACCAGAAAAAGCATGGAATGAAATGATCCATCGCTATTTCGCTGGTGCATTAGGGCTATTGATCCTTATTATTGCCTTAATGTCGCTAAAGCGTCGTGCGCAACGAGGTCCGTTAGGACTGCCAATTTTACTGCTAATAGTGGTGATTTTTCAAGCGGCACTTGGTATGTGGACTGTCACTATGAAGTTAATGCCTGTGGTGGTAATGGGGCATTTACTGGGCGGCTTTACTACGCTGTGTTTATTGCTATTACTGTATTTGCGTTTGAGTGATTTTCGAGTACCGGGTGGTGACATTGGCCTGAAAAAATATTTTAAATTTGCTGTGATTGGTATTTTTATTTTAGTGGCACAAATTGGTTTGGGCGGTTGGACATCATCTAATTACGCCGCGCTTACTTGTGCTGAACTCCCTATATGCCAAGCGGGTTGGGTGGAGCAGATGAACTTTGAACATGCTTTTGATCTTATTCCGCCGGAGAAAGAAAGTTATGAATTTGGCCACCTAGATCATGCCTCACGCTTGACCATTCATGTTATGCATCGCTTAGGTGCTATAGTAACAACACTGTACTTATTTTGGTTGGCTATTCGCATTTATCGTAAGGCGCAAGCACCATTTTTTAAGAACGCCGCATTGAGTTTAGGTTTTATACTCAGCGTGCAAGTTGGCTTGGGTATTAGCAATGTTTGGTTCTCACTACCGCTAAATGTTGCGGTGAGTCACAACGTAGTAGCCGCCATGTTAATGATGTCATTAATTACCATGACATACAGTTTAAAACGTAAAACTTAGGAGCATATTATGAGTCAAAGCAACACAATAGAAGCGAACCATAGCGCACCTAGTACACCCATTTGGCGTGATTATTATGAAATTACCAAGCCTAGGGTCGTCGCGTTATTAGTATTAACTGCGCTAGTGGGCATGTGTTTATCTGTGCCGGGTGTTATTCCATGGCAGGTGTTAGTGCCGTCGATGATAGGTATTGGTTTTTTGTCATCTGCCGCGGCCGCGATTAATCATATTGTTGATCAGCGCATCGACAGTGAAATGGGGCGTACTCATAATCGCCCATTGCCGAATGGCAGACTTTCCGCGCGTAATGCGTCGACATTTGCTATGACTCTAGCGGTAACTGGCTTCGCTATTTTATATAGCCTGGTTAACCCGCTCACCGCTTGGTTAACTTTTTCAGGCTTAGTCGGTTATAGCTTTGTTTATACTATGTACTTAAAGCGTGCTACCCCGCAAAATATTACTATTGGCGGTTTAGCCGGTGCTATTCCCCCTTTATTGGGTTGGACAGCAATGACCAATGAAGTGCATCCTAATGCTTTATTATTAGTGTTATTAATCTTTACTTGGACGCCACCACATTTTTGGGCGTTGGCTATTCATCGTAAAGACGAGTATGCAAAAGTAAATATTCCTATGTTACCCGTCACACATGGCGTTAATTTTACCAAAACTCAAATTTTGTTATATACCGTCTTGCTCTTTATAGTGGGCTTGTTACCTTATTTAGTGGGGATGAGTAATTGGTTATATTTAATTGGCGCTGTGGTATTGAACTTAGTGTTTTTTGCTTACGCATGGAAACTGAAATTTAATGCCGATGAAAATACGGCAATGGACACTTTCAAGTTTTCTATTGTGCATTTAATGGCGTTATTTATTATTCTTTTACTCGATCATTATCTATTACCGGTAACAGGTTAATGAATAAAATTGTTATTCTGATTGTAGCCTTGGGGGCATTAGCCGCAGGTGTGATGTTATTTGGTCAGATAAATAAAAAAGCCCCGGTTGAATTTGCCTTGCATTATCAACAAGCAAGAGATGTTAAAGCTTTTGAATTAACGGATCATTTGGGTGAAGCCTTTAACAACGATTCGCTAAAAGGTCATTGGAGTTGGGTGTTTTTTGGTTATACATCGTGCCCAGATGTTTGCCCGACTACCTTGCAAGAAATGAACTTTATTTATGATGATTTAAAAGCGATCAGCAATAAAAGCCAAGTATTATTAGTTTCTGTTGACCCAAAACGTGATACACAAGCAAAGCTCGCCAGCTACATAGGTTATTTCAACCCGGAATTTAAGGCCTTATATGGCCATCATGGTGTGTTGTTTCCATTTGCACGTAATTTAGGCTTAATGTATGCGATAACTGAATCAGAGCCAGCGTCAGAGCAAAAGTCAGAGCAAAAAGTTAATAGCGATGCTCAAGAAAATCATGGCGCAACTGCGACCCGTTATTTAGTCGATCACAGTGCGTCATTGGTTTTAATTAACCCTGCAGGTAAAGTAGAAGCGATTTTTAAACCTAAACAAGCACTGGGTGAAGTTCCTGTGATTGAAGGCGATAAACTGGTCAGTGACTTTGCAAAAATTGTCGCTTTGTATTGAGTCTAGAATTACCGCAAATTTTAAGCTTTAAGCTGTCAGTCAAAAGCGGTTAGCTTAAAGGTCACTTATTAATGGGCTAAATCAATATTGATTCAGCCCATTATATTGATTTAGCAATTTAGTGAACAGGTTAAGGCTTACTTGCAGGCATAAATTCTACCGGCAGAAAGTATTATTCGTTAACACTATTGGCCTTAATACCCATAGTGTTAACAGGTGATATTTACCGTGAATAAGGCTACAGCGGATACCACTCACCGTTTTCTTTGAGAATAAACCAAGGTTTTGAAAACCAATAGTAGCGTCCAGGTTCGCTAATGCTGGGGGCGGTACAATTGCAACGCACACGACCTGTTGGCAGTGCTGCGCTGTAATTAATAGTAAACATTTCATCACCTTGCCATTGAATTTCTTGACGGCCTAAACCAGAAATATAGCAATGTAATTGTTCAGGATTAAAGTCGTCCACATCAACCTTAAAACTTACTGAAGTTGACTCACCTTGTTGAAATATAGTTTGTTGATTTTCTGCCTCAACACGAATGCTAAAAGGTAAAGCATTGAGTTTATCGCGCAAGCTTGGTAATTGATCGTAAGGCTGTGAGACCGGAAAACGTGGAATAATTGTCGTGTTAGTATCCAAGCCAACAGCGCCTGATTGTTGCGAGAAAGCGACAAAGTTATTGTCTTGTATCCACTGCTGAATTTCAGGACTATATTCACCGTAGGGATAAGCGAAATAGCGCCAACTCTGTCCGGTTTTTTCTGCAATGATTTTTTCTGCATTGAGCAAGGATTGGGTGTTTTTCGCTAACCATTGTTGCATCGTCATACCATCAGGTATTCGCACTAATGAATCGTGCTCCATGCCATGATTTGCAATAATTACCCCGTCGTCTGCCATCACTTTGAGTTGCTGCCACGAGAGATAATGCTCAGAATTTTGTTCGACAATGCCGGGATTAATAAAGATGGTAAAGGGATAATCGTGTTGATCTAATATCGGTTTACCCTGGGTTAAAATATCTAAATAAGCATCATCAAAGGTAATAACCACAGACTTATTGGGTAATGCTGTTTGGGTTTTAATTGAATTCATTAAGCTTGATAAGGCAATCACCTCAAAATTGTTGTCTGCTAGGTATTGCATATGCAGCGCAAATTGGCTTGGAGAGATACTGGTGCTGGCTGGAGTGGTATCGCTGACATGGTGATATTGTAGTATGACAGTGGCGAAGCTGGTGATGTGGAGGCAATAGCATAATGCTGCCAACAAACGATATTTCATGTTAATCTTCCCGAGGTATTGATAGAGCGTTAGGCGCTTAGGTAAAGTAGCTTTTTTTCAACTATTTAAACAGTTTATTTGCCATAAAGGTTGGCTTTTTTTTGAAATTCACAAATATAGAACGCCATAAGCAGTTATTTATTCTTGCTTTACCCATGATTTTGTCAAACATTACTGCGCCTTTGCTAGGTTTAGTTGATACCGCTGTTATTGGCCACCTAGAATATTCTTATTATTTAGGCGGTAGTACGGTTGGCGCCATGATCATTACCGCCATCACTTGGTTGTGTGGCTTTTTACGTATGTCGACTACCGGCTTATCAGCGCAGGCGTTTGGCCAAAAAAATAATGCATTAAGCTGTTTGATATTGCTACGTGGGATTATTGTTGCGTTTGCCATTGGTTTGGTCGTTATTATATTTCAGAATTTCTACCTTGATCTTGCACTATCATTAGCCGGTGGCTCTGAGCAAGTGCAGTTTTATGCGCAAGAATATAGCGCCATTCGCATTTGGGGTTTGCCAGCCGCACTGGCTAATTTAGTTATTTTGGGTTGGTTGCTGGGTAATCACCAAGCCAAAGTAGTGATGTGGTTAATTATTGCCACTAACTTGATTAACTTAGGCCTAGATTTACTCTTTGTGATTGGTTTTGCTTGGCAAGTTAAAGGTGTGGCTATGGCAACGCTGATTGCAGAATATAGTGGCTTATTTATCGGCTTAGCCTTTGTATACAATAACTTTAAACAAAAGTTTATGGGCTTATTTGCTAGCGCACAGCAAATGTTTGCTGCGGCTTTAGAGCGAACCGCTTTGTTAAGCTATTTTAAACTGAATCGAGATATATTAATTCGCACTTTATGTTTAGAAATATGCTTTATTTTTATGACCTTTCAAGGTGCGCGATTAGGCGACGATGTGATTGCTGCTAATGCTATCTTGATGAATTTTTTGTTATTAATATCGTTTGGTTTAGACGGTGTGGCCAATGCGGCGGAAGTCATGGTAGGTAAAGCGAAAGGAGAGAATAATCAAAAAAGCATGTTTGTCAGTGTCAATATTGCGCTTTTTTGGACTGGCATATTTGCGCTCGCTTATAGTTTATTGTTTTATCTGGCGGGCAATTATTTTATTGTCAGTATCTCGGATATATCGGCTGTGGTTGATTATGCCCAGCAACATTTATTTTGGATTGTCGCTTTACCCTTACTGGCCTGTTGGTGTTATTTATATGACGGTGTGTATGTTGGTTTGATGCAGGCGCATATTATGAGAAATAGCATGATAATCGCCACTTTTGGCTGTTTTTTTCCGGTATGGTGGCTATTAAAGGATTATGGTAATCATGGTCTGTGGGCGGCATTTTCAATATTTATGTTAGCACGCGGTATTACATTAGCTTGGCATTATCATCGAAATAAGCATACTTTCTAGCACTTTTTAACGCTTAGTACGATTAAATATATGATACAAACGATTAGCAAATAATCTGATATAAGCGTAAATAGCCAGCAGACAACCGCCAGCTAAAATAACCACGCCGAGCATTTGCCAAAGATAGTGCTGATAGTAACCGAGAAATATAAAACAAACGCCGATAATAAAAAGACCAAGTCCACTGAGAAAACGCTGCATACTGCGTTGTGGATCTTGGCCTATTCTTTCTAATAATGACATTAAAACCTTACTGACAACAGCAGGTTATTAGTAGTATGAGTGTTCGCCACGTTCATGCTCTGTCATATCTTTTACGCCTTTGATTTCACCCGCCATCATTTCGATCAATTGCTTCTCAATGCCGTCTTTAACGGTAACATCGATTTGGGCACAACCATTACAGCCACCGCCAAATTGTAATACAGCATAACCGTCTTCAGTGATTTCCATTAGCGTACAATCGCCGCCATGACTCGCTAGCTGAGGGTTAACCTCAGCTTTTAAGAAGTAATCAACACGCTCAAATAATGGCGCGTCATCGGCAACTTTACGTAACTTAGCATTTGGCGCTTTTAAGGTTAATTGCGAGCCCATTTGGTCAGAGGTGAAATCTATTTCTGCTTCTTCTAAATAAGTCTTACTGTCGGCGTCTATGTAAGCTGAAAAGTTTTCAAACTTTAATTCAATGTCGTCAGCTTCTATAGCGTCAGCCGGACAGTAGGATACACCACATTCAGCGCTTGCTGTACCCGGGTTTACAACAAACACACGGATACTCGTACCTTCAGCTTGCCCAGAAAGTAGTTTTACAAAGTGTTCTTGTGCAGTTTCTGAAATGTTAACCATCATACTATTTACTCTCCCTACTGGGCTTGAACTTTTCAATACCCGACTATTTTACTCAAGTATAACAATTTTACGCTTGTCTGTCATTTGGTGCTAGTCCTAGATAGCATAATTTATATAGCCAGCAGCTGAAAAGTTAACAATAAAACAGATAAATGGGCAATTATCGCGAGATAACTAGTTCATATGGCATTATTTTGTTATTTTATCTAACTATTGAACCAGGAGATCTCGCATGTTGTTATCGTTGTATCGAATTGTAATATTTTGTTTATTAAGTGCTTCGTTTACCGTTTTTAGTGCCAATGTAAGTACATACTTGCCCAAGGGCGCAGTTTATAGCGAAAAAGTGCCAACGCCAGAATCCACTTTGGGCTTTGGTATTGGTGAACGCCATCCACGCCATGATCAAGTAATAAACTATCTACAGCAAGTCGCGGCATCGTCAACTCGACTCCAAATTGAAGAAATGGGTCGAACTACACAGTTTCGCTCACAAATTTTATTAACTATTTCAAGTCCTGAAAACTTAAATAACCTTGAGAAAATTTTAGCACGGCGCTCAGATATAGCCGCCTCTGCTAAAGACCCTATTGTGGTTTGGTTAGGTTATAGTGTGCATGGTGATGAAATTAGCGGTACTAATGCGGCTATGGTGCTGGCTTATCATTTAGCCGCATCGCAAGATAAAGCCGTGGCCGATATGCTGAACGACACTATTATTGTGATAGAGCCGAGCATTAACCCAGACGGCATGGATCGATTTGTTAATTGGGTGGCGACCCATAGTGGTATAGCTGAGAATTCAGATCCAAACCATATCGAACATCATCAAAACTGGCGCACGGGCCGTACCAATCATTTTGGTTTTGATTTAAACCGCGATTGGTTGCTATTGTCGCAAAAAGAAAGTCAAAATCGCCTACCCTATTTTCATCAATATCAGCCAAATGTTTTAGGTGACTTTCATGAAATGGGCGCCAATAGCAGCTATTTTTTTCAGCCAGGTATTCCCACACGAACGCATCCTTTAACACCAGAAAAAAATACCGAGCTAACGCGGTTACTCGCGACCTATCACGCCAAAGCACTCGATGAAAAACAGCGTTTATATTACAGTGAAGAAAGCTTTGATGATTTTTATTATGGCAAGGGTTCAACGTATCCAGACATTAATGGTGGCATTGGTATATTGTTTGAACAAGCCAGTAGTCGAGGTTTACAGCAAGATACCGTTAATGGCTTACTGACCTTTGAATACGGTATACAAAACCATGTATTAACGTCGTTATCAACTATTGAAGGTGCGTGGAAAAACCAACAAAAATTTAAAGCTTATCGACAAGACTTCTACCAACAGGCACAAAAAAAAGCCAGTGATGAAAGCTTTAATGGTTATATTTTTACTGAAACTAAAGATCATTATCGCCTAGAGACTTTTTTAAATAAGTTGCAGCAACATCAAATTAAGGTGTATCCCCTTAAGCAAGATTATAAAATTAATGAGTTAACGTATTTTGCGCAGTATAGTTATTATATCCCATTAGAACAGCCGCAATACCGAGTGGTTAAAGCGCTATTTAATCAGCAACAAAGCTTTCAAGATAATACCTTTTATGATGTCTCAGGCTGGACGTTACCACTCGCCATGAACATAAAATTTGCGCCTGTTGGACGTACTTGGGGTTTAAAAACTGAAGAAAAACCATGGCAACCTAGCACTGTAAAAGCTGCTGATGTCAGCAAGTTGGCTTACGCCTATGCCTTTGAATGGCATGATTTTTTAGCGCCCAAACTGTTAAATAAAATTACCAAGGCTAAGATCAAGGCAAAAGTAGCTACTAAGGCGTTTTCCGCGACAGTTAATGGCGCAGTTAAAACCTTCGAACAAGGCACTATTATTATACCAGCGGGTACTCAGCAAGTAGAAAACTGGCGTAATATTCTCACGGACTTTGCGGCTAAAAGCCAGATAGCGCTTAACGCTTTAGATACGGGATTAACTGCAAAGGGCATTGATATTGGCAGTAGTTCATTTCGGCCAGTTTCAGCGCCGAAAGTATTATTGGTGGGTGGTAAAGGGGTATCTCAATATGAAGCAGGTGAAATACTTTACTATCTTGATAGTCTACTGGAAATTCCGGTCACGGTCGTTGAAATGCCACGCTTAACCGCGATTAATTTAGCTGACTATAGCCATATAATTATGGTTGATGGCCGGTATAATGCGTTAGACAGCAAGGTACAGAGTGAATTAACTGCATGGTTAGCTAATGGTGGTGTGCTATTTGGTCAAAAACGCGCCGCACTTTGGTTCTCAGAAATAGAATTATTAAAAATTGATTTTGTCAGTAAAGCGCATATCGACCAGTTATTTGATACGGATAAATTAACTTACGGTGATAAAGAGCAACTGGCGGGTCGAAAACGTATTGCTGGCGCTATTTTTCAAGCCGAATTAGATGTCAGTCATCCGCTAGCATACGGTTATCAAAACATTAAGTTACCGGTATTTCGAAATAGCACCATAATTATGGAGCAAACATCGCAGCCATTTATAACGGTAGCAAAATACAGTAATGTACCTTTGCTTAGTGGTTATACCGATAAAAATTTAGTGAATCGTTTAGCGAATAACCCGACACTGGTGGCTCACAATGTCGGTAAAGGTCGGATTATTGCGAGTACTGACAACCTAGCTTTTCGTGGCTACTTTTTGGGCAGCATGAAGATTATTGCCAACAGTTTATTCTTTGCTAAAGCCTTTAGTGCCAACTTGGCAGAATAAAGCGCTAGCTAGGAATCGCTAAACATAAACTCAGGAGTGTAATATTTTGCACTCCATTTTTTTTTAGCAGCTTACAAATTTCATTGGCGGTTGTGCCTGTGGTCACCACATCATCAATCAAAATAACATGCTCAGGTAGCTTTGCCTTCGGGTTGATATTTAAGCTAAAAGCTTGTTTTAAATTTTTTCTGCGTTCAGCACCTGACTTACCCACCTGACTGTCTGTTAATTTTTTCCTGATCACAAGATCTGCTTGATAAAGATAACCAACACTTTGGGCGAACTTGCGCGCAATCAGGTCTGCTTGGTTAAACCCGCGTTCTTGCCACTTTTTTAAATGTAATGGCACCGGCACGATCCAGATGTTGTCGGGCGTTAAATTTGTCTGTTCAAGGCTAAGATATTGCTGCCAGTGATGAATAAGTAGATAAGATAACAGCTCGGCTAATTCGGTTTTATGTTGATATTTTAACTGACTAACCCAAGTATTGAAGGGCCACACATAAGGCGCAATGGCTAATAGGTGATCAAAATGTTTGATGGGGATCAGTTTTGTAACGGCGGGCCATAATAATAAATCATAAGGCAGATGTTGGTGATTAAAATAAGGTAAATCTGCTTGGCAATACTGACAAAGTAATGGGTGATGTTGGCAAGTATTACCACATAAGGAGCAGCCGCTTATTTTTAGGCTGACTTTTTTTATTTCTTGGCGCAATGTCTGCTGTAAAGTTAATAGTATTTCCCTATTGCGCTTGCTGCTAAATTCCATTTTCAGCCTCCTTTGGTTAAACTGTGCGCCTACCGGATATTGAGCACATTAAGCATGACACTCAGCATGAAAGAGAGCATGGCAGAAAGATTAAAAATTACCAGCCAAGGCCAAGGTATTCCTTTGGTATTCATCCATGGTTGGGGCCTTAACTCGGCTGTTTGGCAACCCTGTTTAGCGCAGCTCCAAGCCAACTTTCAAGTGATCACCGTCGATTTGCCCGGCTTTGCGACTAATAAATCAGTACAACTGGCTCAATATTCATTAGTTGAGATAGCAGAGGCTATTGTACAAGCGGTGGCTAAACCCGCGGTTTATATTGGTTGGTCTTTAGGGGGATTAGTCGCCAGTCAAATGGCTATTCAGCATCCAGCGCAAGTATTAGGACTAGTGACTGTGGCGAGCTCGCCACAGTTTGTAGCACAAGATAATTGGCCAGGCATTAAGGCAAGTGTTTTGGCGTTGTTCCACCAACAACTTGCTCAAGACACGACAAAAACTATTAGTAATTTTTTGAAAATTCAAGCCATGGGTAGTCCACATATTCGCCAAGACATTAAACAAATTCGCGAGCTAGTTATGCAATATGAACAGCCTACGCGACAGGTATTAGACGACTCATTAAGTTTATTAGAAAGCTCAGATTTGTCTGCGCAGCTACAAAATATTCATCAGCCATTTTTACGCCTATACGGCAAGCTTGATGGTTTAGTACCCAAACAAGTTATTGCTTTGATTGATCAACTTGCCCCTCACAGCCAAAGTTATATATTTGAACAAGCCTCACATGCGCCATTTATATCTCATCAGGCTGAGTTTTTAGCGATATTGAAAAGCTGGTTAACTGAACATCTGAGTTAAAGAGTAACGGTTTACTTTTTAACACTTTTGGTTGATAATTGAGCAGGTAGCTGAATATTAAGTTGAACCGTAAATTTAGCAGATAACTACCGAGTATAAGTAAAGAGTATAAGTACAGCGTAAGTGTCAGTAATCATTGAGGAGTATTTTGTGGAAATTCAATCCGCCTTTAATCTTGGTGCACAAGGCCTTCAAAAAGCTAATGAAGATGTTTATAAAGCGGCCGAAAATATAGCGACTAGTACTAGCCTAGCGGCTGAATCTTATGGCGTCGCTCAAGCAAGTAATGCTCCTGTGGCTAATGTTAACGAGCTAGCTCAACAAAAGGGTGATAGTCCGGTAAAGCTAACGCAGTCACTCATAGATTTGCGGGTGGCAGAATTTCAAGCGAAGGCATCTGTTGAAGTGATGCAATCAGCCGATGAAAACTTAGGCTCGTTATTGGACGTTACCGTTTAGCGGTTATGAATATCACGCCACAAAACACTCATCTACCCATACAAACTGTGGTAAACCTGCAGACAGATAGCTTACGTCGTGAAAATCAGCAAAGAGAAGTCATCACAAAGCCTGAGCCATCGAGTCAATCAGGCGCCGAAAAAGGTCCGGCCTCTGACAAAGAACGTGGCCGCACTCCCGCACAAAACAATCAGCAAGTAGATTTTGCCAGCTTACGTAAACAAGCTGAGCTCGCTAACGATGTTATTGGCAATAGTTCACACAATAGTTCAGGTGATGGCTCAGGCAATAGCTCAGGGCAAGACTCAGCAAAGCACTCAGAACAAGAGGCTAATAAGCAAAATAGCGAGAGCTCTGGAGAAGCAAAACCGGGGCAAAAAAGCGCAAGTCGTGACCAACAATCGAGTGCGGAAGAGTTGGCCAATACACAAATTATTCGCAGCTTGGAAAATCGCGATAAAGCGGTGCGTAATCATGAAAACGCTCATGCTGGCGTTGGTGGTTCATTTACTGGCGCGCCATCTTATTCATATGAAATTGGGCCAAATGGTAAAAAATATGCTGTTGCTGGTGAAGTCTCTGTTGATTTAACGCCTATTGCAGGTGAGCCAACAGAAACCATTGCTAAAATGAATAAAGTGCAAGCGGCTGCTTTAGCACCGGCTAATCCATCAGCACAAGATATTCGCGTTGCTGCTTCGGCGGCTAGTATTATTTTAGAAGCTCAGGCAGAGTTAACGAATATCAGTGCTGACAATGTTGAGGCTAAGCCGCAGTTAGGTCAGTTATATCCTGATAAAGCGCTGCTGCAAAGTGACACTAGCCTTGAAAATAATGACAGTAGTAAAGCTTTTGATCGTCAAATTTCCCAAACCTTATCAGCGCAAGAGGCCCTAGTGCCAAGCCGGCCATTAGCGGTTGATGAAAGAGCGGGCCGCATTGAAAAATTTTACGCTACTATTAATCAAGCCTATGAAAAATCAGCAAGCTATCAATTCGAGCTAACGGCCTAGTGATCGCTGAGCCTGTGATACGATTTTTAGTAACAAAAAAGCCTGCAATTTTGCAGGCTTTTTACGTTTGGTGACGCTACTATTTACTGACTATAGCAAGAGTTAATTTATTACTTAAATACCGTAATCTTCACGATATTTTTTAATGCTAGCCAAGCTGTCAGTCATGTCTGGTTTTTCTTCCAAGTAGCTGATTAAGTCAGCCAAGGTAACAATAGAAATGACCTTGGTATTAAAGTCGCGCTCAACTTCTTGAATGGCAGAAAGCTCTGCTTGGCCTTTTTCTTGTCGGTCTAAGGCAATCAGTACACCGGATAATTCAGCACCGTGAGCCTGAATAATTTGCATTGACTCACGAATGGCAGTGCCTGCGGTGATGACATCATCAACCAGCATCACTTTACCTTCAAGGGGTGAGCCTACTAAGCTGCCACCTTCACCGTGGGTTTTAGCTTCTTTGCGGTTAAAGCAATATGGCATATCAATGTTGTAACTGTCAGCAAGTGCAACTGCTGTGGTGGTGGCAATAGGAATGCCTTTGTAAGCAGGGCCAAACAACAAATTGTAGTCAATGCTAGAATCTTGCAATGCCGCGGCATAAAAACGTCCTAAACGGGCTAAATCACCACCGGTATTGAATAAACCCGCATTGAAAAAATAAGGACTAATACGGCCTGACTTTAAGGTGAATTCGCCAAAACGTAACACTTGTTTAGCTAAGGCAAATTCAATGAATTCGCGTTGATAATCTTTCATAATTAGCTCCTGTCTGGCTTAATTTAAAGCGGTTTTTTGAATATCAAACAGTTCATTAATACTGTTCTTAGCAAGTGCGAGCATTTGTTGCATTTCGTCAAAGCTAAACGGTTCTTCTTCAGCTGTGCCTTGCACTTCAATTAACTTGCCGGTTTCGGTCATGACAACGTTCATATCAGTATCAGCGGCAGAATCTTCAACATATTCTAAATCAGAAATCGCTTCACCTTTATAGATACCCACAGAAACAGCGGCAATCATGTGCTTAAGGGGATTGTTATTAATAATACCTTTAGCGCGCATATGGTTTAGTGCATCAACCAAAGCGACACAAGCGCCGGTAATTGAAGCGGTACGCGTGCCACCGTCAGCTTGAATAACATCACAATCAATCGTAATAGTATTTTCACCCAATGCAGCTAAATCAACCGCAGCACGCAATGAACGCGCGATTAAACGAGAAATCTCTAAGGTGCGACCGCTTTGTTTGCCATTGGCAGCTTCGCGACGCATACGCGTGTGAGTAGAGCGAGGTAACATGCCGTATTCAGCGTTGATCCAACCTTTGCCCTGGCCTTTCATAAAACGCGGTACACCGGTTTCCACTGTGGCGGTACATATAACTTTGGTATCACCAAACTCAATAAGCACTGAGCCTTCTGCATGAGCGGTAAATTGACGCGTAATGGTTACAGGACGTATTTGCCCTAAAGTTCTGCCGCTTGGACGCATGTTGCATTTCCTATCATAGTATAATTGCTGCGCATTATAATCGTTCGGATAGCAATTTGACATAATGACGTTACAAGTATTTTGAAATATAGTTAATTAATATAAGGTCACTCTATTGTGGGTTTGTTGTTAGTGGCCATTGAATATTATTGACGTAGAGAGAATTTATGAAATTTCAGCTGTTTATTGTTTTATGGTTAGCGAGTGTATTGTTATCAAGTTTATTGCTCACCAGCCCAGTAAGTGCGCAAGCTTCTGCACACCCGTCAACAATTGCTACTGCAAACGAATTGCCGTTATACAGTAAAGTTTATGACGATAAGCGCGACCCGTTTAAAGACGCGCAAGCAGCCATTGGCATCGCGCAAGCCAGTAACAGAAATGTGTTAATTGAAATTGGCGGCAATTGGTGTACTTGGTGTCATAAAATGGATGCTTTTCTAGCGAAAAATCCTAAAATTTACCAAACGCTGCATGATAATTATGTCCTGCTTAAAATAAGCGTCAGTGACAGCAATGAAAATGAAGCTTTTATGAAGTCGTTGCCACCCGTGCAAGGTTACCCGCATATGTATGTTTCAACCAATACCGGCCAAATGTTGTTGTCTAAAGACACCGCTGAATTACTTGACGACTTGCAGTATTCTGCGCAGTACTGGCTGACTTTTCTAGCAAAATGGCAGGTAAAAAATAATAAGGAAAATTTAAATGACGCAAGTGCAAAAGGTTAAAGCCATGGTTCGAAAGCAAACAACGAACACAGCAATGTCGCCAGTGAACTCATTTTTTGATGAAAATTTTCGCACGCCCAAATGGCTACAAAAGAAAGTTTCCAGGCGCAGTGCACTAAAATCTGCAGCGGGCGCGACTATGGTTGCCGCTATGCCATTACGTGCTTGGTCAACACTGGCTAGTGAGAAATTTGCCCAGGTATTGCAAACTGACCCCTGGTTAACCCTTGAAGCGGTACTGGCGCATTTATTACCTGAGTCGCCAACGGGCCCTAGTGCAAAAGAAATTCAAGCAACACAGTATTTATATAATGTCGTGTTTCAACAGCCTACCGAAAGCGATGAAATTGAATTTATTTATAAAGGCGTTGGCTGGCTAAATGGTTTCAGCAACAGTGAATTACAGAAAAATTTTGTGTTATTAAGCTTTGATGAAAAAGAAAAAATATTGCGGGCCATTAGTCGCTCACGCGCGGGCGAGAATTGGTTAAGTAATTTAGTTAGTTATATTTTCGAGGCCATGCTGACACCGCCAAGTTATGGTGGTAATCCTAATGGTATAGGTTGGCAATGGTTAGATCATCAAGCGGGTTTTCCCTTACCTCAAGCTGGGCAGCGTTATTATGAATTACCCGGTAAACAACCTATTGTGCTGAGTAACAAAGCGCCGTTTTCCAAGACAACAAGCACACAAATTGTCAGCCATCAGCAATATATGGGCAAAAAAATAGGAACTCGAAAAGCATGAAATATGATATTTGTATAGTGGGTAGTGGCGCAGGCGCTTCACCAGTGGCTTATACCTTAGCCAACGCAGGCGCTAAAGTGTTAGTGCTAGAGAAAGGCGCTTGGTTAACAGAAAAAGAGTTTTATAAAGATGAACTCGCGATCAGCTTACGTGATGCTTATAACCCTAAACTTGAAGACGAACAGCATGTTATTGAAGAAGAATATGAAAACGCCGCAGGTGAAAGTTTTTGGCAAGGCCAAGCAACCAGTGAATCGGGTTGGAGCTTTTGGAATGGCACCGTAGTTGGCGGCTCGTCAAACTTTATGAGTGGCTACTTTCATCGTTTAAAGCCGGTAGATTTTCGTTTGAAAACTGAATTTGGCGCCATTAAAGGTGCAAATGTCGTTGACTGGCCAATCAGTTATGATGAGCTAGAACCTTACTACGCGATAGTTGAAAAGGTGGTTGGTGTATCAGGCAGAGCCACTGCACACCCACATCAAGAACCTCGTTCAACCGACTTTCCGTATCCACCCTTGGCTGAACATGCCATTTCATCGTGGATAGACAAAAGTGCAGAAAAAATAGGTTACCACGCAGTGCCAGTGCCTAGAGCGATATTATCTCAACCGGCTATGGGCAGAAATAGCTGTGAATATTCGGGTTATTGCAGCAGTTATGGTTGTTCGTCAGGTGCGAAAGGCGGTGGCCGAGCGGCATTATTGAACCACGCAGTCGCTACAGGCAATTGCACCATAACACCGCATGCAAAAGTGTATAACATTGCGACTGATAGCCAAGGTGAAATATCTGGCGTGCAATATTATGACCAAGCAGGGCGCAAAAAAACTGTTCAGGCTAAATATTATGTAGTGGCATGCCAAGCCATTGAAACCTCACGTTTGCTATTGGCTTCCAAAGGCGAGAAATTCCCTAACGGTTTAGCCAACAATACCGGCCAAGTCGGTAAAAACTTAGTTTTTAGTGCCGGTGGAACGGGTCGTGGTGATTTCTTTTATAAAGACTTAAGCGACGAGAAAAAAACACAACTTACCCAAGTAGGGCCTTTTATTAATCGTGCTTTACAAGACTGGTATCAAATTGATGATAAAGCTTTTACCGGCATTAATCGCGATGGCAAAGCCAAAGGCGGCACCATAGACTTCTTGTTTTATCAAAATCCTATTTCGCGTGCACAAGGCACACAGTGGCAATATGATGAAAGCCAAAATAGTGAAACACTACTTTGGGGTGAAGCACTCAAACAAAGCATGAAAACTGAATTCACCAGTTATAAAACACTCCGTTTTGAAGTGTTTAATGACTGGTTGCCAACTGATAATTGTTTTGTCGCTTTAGATGATGAAGTCACCGATAAGTGGGGCGACCCTGTGGCGAAAGTACGTATTGGCGCGCATAACCACGATTTAGATGTAGGTGAGTATCTCGCTGAAAAAGCTGAAAAGTTATTAGTAGAAATGGGCGCGAGCAACGTTTCATCATCGGTGAGCAGTTCACCACCCACCAACTTAATGGCGGGTGGTTGTCGTTTTGGTCATGACCCTAAAACGTCAGTATTGAATAAAAATTGCCAAACACATGAGGTTGAAAACTTATTTGTTACCGACGCCTCGTTTATGCCAACAGGCGGTAGTGTGCCTTACACTTTTACCATTTATGCCAACTCGTTTCGCGTTGCAGACCATATTAAAGCGCGCTGGCAGCAAGCAAAGGTTTAATATTGACGTGGAGCGGGTATATTGCCACCATGATCTCGCTAACTACAGCTTATTAATGTAGATACCCAGTAGTAGCTAGGGCATAATTCACCACAATGTTAATTTAAAAAATTTAGGAGACTCAATGATCCATAGTATGACAGCGTTCGCACGCCATGAAATTAAGGGCGAATGGGGCAATGCCGTTTGGGAAATCCGTTCTGTTAATCAACGTTTCCTCGAAACCTATTTTCGTTTACCCGAGCAATTTAGAAGCATAGAGCCAGTATTAAGAGAACGATTTCGCAAGCAATTAAATCGCGGAAAAGTAGAATGTAATTTACGTTTTAATGCTAACCCAGCAGCAAAAAGTAAAATCACCTTAAATACAGAGCTAGCTGGCGAATTAATGACCCACGC
Source organism: Colwellia sp. MB02u-9 (assembly GCF_014077085.1). Taxonomy (NCBI): domain Bacteria; kingdom Pseudomonadati; phylum Pseudomonadota; class Gammaproteobacteria; order Alteromonadales; family Colwelliaceae; genus Colwellia; species Colwellia sp. MB02u-9. Next base: position 3,274 of record NZ_JACGVF010000090.1, on the reverse strand, counting down.
CAATACTATTGCAAGCTTAGCCAATAACGCGATGGTAAACCCCGTTGAAATTATGCGTTGGCCTGGTGTGATGGAAGCAGAAGAAGCTGACATGAATACCATTCAAGCAGAAGTACTGGCCGGTTTTGACCAAGCATTAAAAGACTTTATTGTTGCTCGTACCGATGAAGGTGAAAACCTTAAGATGCTTCTTGAGCAGCGCTTAGATGGCATTATCGAGCAAGCCGATATAGTCAAAGGCCACATGCCAGAAATCATAGCATGGCAACGTAAGCGCATTACCGACAAGTTTGCCGATGCTAACATTGAACTTGAATCATCACGTGTTGAGCAAGAACTGGTATTACTGGCGCAAAAAATGGATGTTGACGAAGAAATTGACCGTCTATTTAGTCACGTAAAAGAAACCCGCAGCATTTTGAAAAAAGGCGGCGCACAAGGCAGACGTTTAGATTTTATGATGCAAGAGTTTAACCGCGAAGCAAACACCTTAGGTTCAAAATCTATTAATGCCGATATCACCAACTCAGCGGTTGAGTTAAAAGTGTTAATTGAGCAAATGCGCGAGCAGATCCAGAATATAGAATAGAAAGTTATCTATTATTTTTGACTGATATTTCGGCTAAATAACATGATATTTAAGTGTTTTTAGCCAAAATATTTAAGAAAGCTTTTAAAAAAATATGTTTTCTTAGCCTTTTTTTGCTTCAAGTGGTGACCAAAGTGGTGATTTTTTGGTGACCTCCTCCTCATTTACTCATCACATTTGATGAGCAATTGAGGTAATAAAATGTCAGTATTAGAACAAGCAAATCGAGTTAAAGAACTAGTGCAACTCGGAATCCCTTCCTTCGAAAATTTTTATCCGTGTTTATATCTTGATGTCAAATCATCAGGCAAAGCAAGTTGGATAATTCGTTATCAACTTTATGGCAAACGACGTCAATTTAAAATTGGTGCTTATGGTAAAAACCATGAAGAGCTTCTAGATCTAGAAGATGCCATTAAAATTGCAATTGATTGCCGTCAGAAATTGAATGATGGTATTGATCTAAAACTCGATATTGAACGTCAAAATCAACCTAAGTTAATAACATTTGATGATTGCGCTAATAAATACTTAGATAAAAAGCGCAGTAAAATACAAACTGTATATATATATGAGCGGGTCTATAAAAACGAAATCAAAGAATACATGGGAAACATTCGAATGGACCGTATTCACAGTTACGATATAGACAATGTTATTCAGCGTGTTTTGGATTCGGGTCGTCCATCCGTTGCTAACCAGGTTTTACTTTTTATAAAGCGTGTATATCGCCTAGCAACAAAATATAAGGTGGTTATTTGCAATATCGCGCAAGAATTTTCTCAAACTGAAGATGCGGGTGGTGCTGACAAAAAGCGCCAACGTTTCCTCGAAGAGCAAGAGATTGAAGCTGCTTTTTTGGTATTTCGTCAACATCCATACAAAATACCGACAGGTTCGTATATAGCACTTGTGTTGTTACTTCTATTGCTAACTCGAAAAATGGAGTTATTATCTGCAAAATGGACTCAAATAGATTTAAAGCGCCAAACGTTTAAGTTGTTTGCTAGCGGTACCAAAACTGAAGCGGCATTAGTGATACCTATTCCGGATTTAGCTATACCACTTTTTCATGATTTGAAATTGCTCAGTGCAAATTCTGAATATCTATTTCCGAATCGCAAAAAGAGTAAAAAGGCACATATTGGTGAAGATACACTAAATGATGCTGTTTCGAGTTTGTTTGGCATCGCTTACGGCAATAGAAAGCCAAGCCCTAATTATTTTGAGGAAATTTTTGTTGAACACTTCACAATCCATGACCTCCGCCGCACAGCGCGTACAATGCTCAGTAAGCTTGGTATTAGTAAGCCTGTAGCTGAGAAATCGATGAATCATAGCCTTAAAGGCGTCGAAAAAACATATGACTGTTATGGCTTTTTTCCTGAGCGTGTTGAAGCACTGAACAAGTTGGCTGAGTTGATTCTGCCTTTAGTAAAATACACACCCATCTCAAATTTGAATGATGCATAACTATGTTACGTAGATATTTAGTGGGCTTGCTCACTGGATTCAAATAGTAGTTAAAAATCTGTAGACCTAATTGTAAAAGAACTTAATGTTTATATGGACAGAAGTGGCTCTAATCGAGCCACTTTCATTTTCTATACTACTTACGTCAACTCAGAAATATCTACTTTTTTATATGTTATTCAGTGCTGATTTTATGACTGCTTCTTTTATATAATCTGTCTTCTCACCGTTCACCAATTCATTTTTTTTATTTGCAGTTTAATCACTGAAAAATATAAAAATATTTTTTGATAACTGTTACTTATTGTTTTTATTAATAAACTAGTATTGCTATGAATTCATAAATATGGAAAATATCACTCGTAAACAAGAACTTTTGAAACATTATTAATTTTTCAAAAGTATATTATTAATGCTAAGAACAAGGTGGAAATTATTATGAGAAAAGCAGAAGTCGCTTCAGAAGATATTTATGAAGCTGGTCGTAAATTAGAACAGGAAGGAAAGCAAGTAAGCGGATATAAGTTAAAAAATATTATTGGAAAAGGGCGACCTGAACGCCTGATGAAAGAATGGTCAAATCGTTTCATTAACTCAGAGCAACCTATTGAATTTTCTGATTTTGATATTCATGTTCTTGAGCCTGAAGTTGAAGAATTGTTAGAGTCGCTAAATGAAGAAATTGGAAAGAAGTTAAATGAAATAATAGTAACTTGCGATAAAAAAATTCAAAGCATAGCTGATCGTAAGCTTACCAAAATCAGACTGGAACTTGAAAAAAATGCTAACAACTTATGCGCATCAATTGATGAAATGGATGAATTAATATGTTTTCATGAGTTAGAAAATGAACGTCTTAGTCAAAAACTTGATCATATACAAGCTTTGAAGCTTGATCATTTTGAAGATGAAAAAACTATTATTAAGTTGAGAGCAAGGTTGCAAAGTAAAAGTGAGTTATTGGAAGAGCGACAACTGAGAATAGATGAGCTATGCAATCTTAATAGTGTTTTACAGGAGACTGATAAACGTACTGATTAACAACATAGCATAAAAACAAATTTAGCAGCAAAAATGGAAGCTGTTAATTTGTTGATTCTCATAAGTCGATCATAAGCGTTAACCCTTGCACTTAAAAAGTACAATCCCCAATATTATAACTTTCAATATCATATTCCTTATTTATAATATTGAAAACAAACAAACAAACAA